>JBIIXW010000045.1:0-21916 GCA_044347165.1 Chthoniobacteraceae bacterium | reverse complement strand
AAGCACTCCGCCAAAGTGAAATAGAAATCGTACCCCACACTCATCGAACACGCCTTCGCCCACGTCCGCTCATTCTCCGGCAACGCATTCCAACGCTCCCAATCCCGCAGCCGCGTTTTCGCGTCGAACGTGCCGTGGCTGTCGTTGTCCCAACTCGTCCTACCATGCACCAGGTTGATCACCAAACCCGGCACAAGATTCACATCCACTTCCCCGTGCGTCGCAATCGTGTAGTTCCCATCAAAGCTGTCCTGAAACGTATGCCCCAACTCATGGAGAAAACCCCAGTCACCACGAGCTGGTCCGCGCTCGGAAAGCGCCGTCCGATTCGCTTCCGCTTCCGCCCCGTAAGCCATCATCACCGGATATCCCGCGTGCCCGTAGCCAACATAAATATCCCGATCCACCAGCATCGATTCCCCGCGCCGACGCCACTTCGCATAACCTAAAACTCGGTCCGCCGTATCCACCACCTGCTGCCAATACTTTCCCACTGCCTCCGGATGCTCCATCCGACGCAGCTCGTCCGCAGAGAAATACCCCGTCCATTTCGGCGTCTCAATGTAACCCCATGCGCCGGGCGCCTGTTTCACCCGCGCATGCCATTCCTGCTCCGTCGTGCGTCCCAGCACAAAAACAGGTGACTCCACCCCGCCCGACACCTCCACGCGAACACGCCCCAGCGCGCACTCCGCAGGCACGAGGATGCTGACCAATCCTCCAAACGCGTTCGCCACAACCGTCTCAGCCGCAGTTAACTCCACTTCTTTAGAAATCTGAGGGAATCTGCGCCACGCGCCGAGATTCCAGTTCGCATCCACATGAATCCCCACCTCAACCTTGAGCCGAGCGCCCACCGCCGACTCAGGCACCCGAACCCGAACCGGCACTCCTGGCTTCGCGTAAACCCCCGTCCCAACCCGCGTCCGATACCCGTGGTTCATCAACCGATCAGGCCCCGTCAGCCCATCCACCTCCACCACTCGCGTCACCGAAGGCCCTTCACCGACAGCGCCCGGGTAATCTTTCGCAGACGGGTGTACCGGCGTGGATTCTGGGGGCATCCGCTGGATCAGCCAATGCTGATACCGCGCAATCACCGCATCCAGCGGACGCACCTTTCTCCGAAGAATGCGCTCCAAATCAATCTCCACCCATCCGCGGGCCGCATGCATCCCGTCCAGAACCCCTTTCAGCGCAGCGTTGATTTCCCCTGAGGCAATGCACGATTCCAACGTTCCGCAACAGAGCTCGCGCTCTTTCGCCTCCAGCTTCGCAAGCCCACGCCGCTCGTTCTCCAAAGCCTCCCCCGCTGCCACCGCGTTCGCATGAACCACAAGCGCCTTGGAAACTGGAATCACCGCGTCGTTCGGCCCTCCACCCGAGAACGCC
This sequence comes from Chthoniobacteraceae bacterium, assembly GCA_044347165.1. Lineage (GTDB taxonomy): Bacteria > Verrucomicrobiota > Verrucomicrobiia > Chthoniobacterales > Chthoniobacteraceae > JBEEPE01. The sequence goes on along the minus strand of JBIIXW010000045.1, from coordinate 20,524 downwards.
AAGCCCGCCGGTGCCATCAACCGCGCCGCCGCCGCGCGCGCTGGCGCCGAAGCAGCCCAGGGCGTCGCAACCAGCACAACCCCACCGCCTCCCCGCACAAAGCTCTCCAACGCCGGCGCCGCCTCCACAAAACCGTTCCCATGCAAGTTCGCAATCACCAGATCCACCCCACGCAAGGACTCCCCCGTCACCAAACCCTTCACCCGAACTAAACGTCCCGGCGCTCCCGCCCATTCCTTTTCGCCTAAACCCACCAATACCACCGCAGGCTCCGTTTTCCGACCCACCCAAGCCGCGAGGTTCGCCATCCAACGCTCTCCGCCAGCCCGCAGTAAACCCGTGTGCGACATCGCCACCACACGCCCCCCCGAGGCCTCATCCCCCGAGTATCCCGCTCCCACCACCACTTCATTTTTTGCCGTTACCACCACCGCAAACCCCGTCCGGCTCTGCACCGAAATCCCACCTGCAGTCCCCTTGTGCTGGAATGCCTCTACCCCTTCCGTCAAACGCGCAAAATCCTCCGCAGGAGCAGCCTGTAGCGACTTTAAAAATGCCGTAATAAGAAAAGACGCAACGACGCGGGTGATGGTGGACATGGGGGAGTGGGGTCCTCCCCTCCGAAACATTAAGCGTGCCCACAAAAACAGCACCCAGAGTGAGAGCCACAGCGACCCGCCTCAGTCCTCATCATCATCCGCCACCTTCCGCACCGACTCATCCCGCTTAAACCGAATCTCCACCACGCGTCGTCCGTCCGCCCGCGTCACTTTCGCCTCGTAACCGTCCAGTCGCACCTTCTCCCCAACCTGCGGCAAATGCCCCAACAGGTGGGTGATGTAACCGCCAACCGTGCTTACCTCTTCGCTCTCAATCCGAATCCCTGCGTGATGCTCCAACTCGTAAAGCGGCAACGCCCCGTCCACCGCAAACTCACGTTCATTCAGCCGCCGAACCACCGGTTTCTCCGAATCAAACTCGTCCTGAATATCGCCCACCAACTCCTCCAAAACGTTGTCCAACGTCACAATCCCCACCGTTCCGCCAAACTCATCCAACACCAACGCCAAATGGGCGTGCTTCGCCAAAAAGAAGTTCAAGAGCTTTTCGAGCGGCATCATCTCCGGCACCGGCAAAACATCCCGCTTCACCCGCATCAAGTCCGGCGACGGCACCTGCATCTGAACCAGCAAATCCTTGATGTGTACCAGCCCAATGGTCTGGTCTAAATGCCCGTCACACAAAGGAAAACGCGTGTGCCGCGACTGCAACGCCTTCTTCAAGTTTTCCTGAAACGTGTCTTCCGTGTTCAAAAACACCACATCCTTTCGCGGCGTCGTAATGTCACGCACCACGCGCTTCCGCATATCCAACGCGTTAATCAAAATCTCGCGTCCCAGCGGCGTCACCTCCTCCGCACTCTCGCTCTCCGTCAAGATCACTCGCAACTCCTCCTCCGTGTGCGCTACCTCATGCTCGCTCGCCGGCGCAATCCGGCACACATACTTCAAAAAACCGTTCGCAGTCCCGTTCAGTACGTAGATGAACGGACGGAACACTTGATAAAACAGCGTCAACGGCGCGCTCACCCACAAAGCGACTTGAACCGGCTTCGTGATGGCCACCGATTTTGGAGCAAGTTCTCCCAAAATGATGTGCAAGAACGTAATCACCGCAAACGCAATCCCGTAGGAAACCGTGTGCACCACCCCATCCGAAACGTCGACGCGAAACACGGACGCCAAAAAAGGCTCCATCATCCTCGCGATAAACGGTTCCCCCACCCATCCGAGTCCCAGACTCGCCAGCGTAATCCCCAACTGCGTCGCCGAGAGGTACGCATCCAAGTTCTCGAGATTCCTCCGCGCCTGCCGCGCACGCCGGTTGCCAGCCGCCTCCAACGCCTCCAGTTGGCTCGACCGAACTTTCACGATCGCGAACTCCGATGCCACGAAGAACCCGTTCAACAACACCAACCCAAAAACCACCAGCAGCTGCCACATATCAAGAACCCGATTTATGAGCCGGCCTCGGGAACCGGTAAAACGAAAAACCGGACGTCGGTTAAACCGTCGTCCGATTTTTCATTCAAAAAGTTACACACCTCAAAGCGCCCCGAAGGACGCCCTCACGGACGCCTCGACCGCGAGCCGAACTACCAGCTCGACTTGGTCACGCCCGGAATCAATCCCGCAGAAGCCAGTTCGCGGAACGCAATACGGGAGAGCTTGAAGCGACCAATCAAACCGCGTTTGCGGCCCGAAGCAGCGCAGCGCTTCGACACGCGAACAGGGCTCGCATTCCGAGGCAACAGCGACAAACCAACATAGTCGCCTTCTTTCTTCAACTTCGCACGCAACTCCGCGTACTTTGCCACGGTCGCCGTCTTGCGCTTCTCACGCTCAATCCAACAGGTCTTTGCCATAAGATAAAAATCGGTTTGGCAGAATGAGCTTGGAGCGAGCGGATGCAACTTTTTTCTCAAAAAATCGATCTTCTCCGGAACAGCACGCTCAACCCAAAGCCAAAGCAAGCGCCCGTGACGCCATGATGATTGCTCGAGACTCTTTCGTCGACCACAGGACCTGCACTATGTTCCAACGCCATGAGTCTACTGGTCGTTCATGTCCACGTGCGCGTGAAGCCCGAGTGCATCGAGGCGTTCAAATCGGCCACGGCCGAAAACTCCCGCCAAAGCCTACTCGAACCCGGCATCGCCCGTTTTGACGTCTCACAACAGGCCGACGACCCGACGCGTTTCGTGCTCGTCGAAGCCTACCGCTCCGAAGACGCCCCGGCCCTCCACAAAGAAACCCCGCACTACGCCGTGTGGCGGGACACCGTGGCTCCCATGATGGCTGAGCCACGCTCCAGCACGAAGTTTCACAGCGTCGCGCCCGACGCGAACGCTTGGTAGCGTCCCATGCGACTCGAGTTTGCAACCGCAGGCCGCATCGTGTTCGGAAGCGGCACCTCATCGGAAGTTCCCGGCATCGCCCAATCCCTCGGCCGTCGATTGCTCCTCATCGCCCATCGCTCCTTCGCAGGCCTGAACCCTGCGCTGACGACACCGCTCAAAGCCGCCGCCGCCGAAACCTTCGAAATCGCGGGCGAACCCGACTTTGAACGCGTTCGCCTCGGAACGGCCCTCGGTCGCAATGCCGGATGTGATCATGTCGTCGCCGTAGGAGGGGGAAGCGCCATCGATGCCGCTAAAGCCATCGCCATGCTCCTGTCCAACGGCGGCGACCCACTCGACTACGCAGAGGTCATCGGCGCAGCTCGCCCCATCGAAAAACCGCCGATTCCTTGGATGGCCGTTCCCACAACAGCCGGTGCCGGTGCAGAAGCAACGCGCAACGCCGTCCTTCATTCCCCAGAACACTCGGTGAAAGTCAGCCTCCGCAGCCCGTCCATGCTGCCCACCGTGGCGGTCGTGGACCCTGACCTCACCCACTCCCTCCCGCGGTCGATCACGTCCACAACCGGACTCGATGCCCTCTCCCAAGTCCTCGAACCCTTCGTCTCGCGCAAAGCCAACCCGCTGACCGACGCGCTCTGCCGAGAAGGCCTCATCCGAATCGGTCGCTCCTTGCTCCGAGCGACCCAAGTCGGGAGTGACTCTGCGGCACGCGAAGACATGTCGCTCGGCGCGCTCCTCGGCGGAATGGCACTGGCAAATGCAGGCCTTGGCGCTGTGCACGGTTTTGCTGCGCCCATTGGGGGAGCCTTCAATGCCCCACACGGGGCCGTCTGCGCCGCCTTGCTGGCCCCCGTCATGGAAGCCAACCTTGCAGCCGCCAACCCCTCCGTTCGCGGACGATACATCGAGGCCGCACGGCTCCTCACTGGGCGCACCGATGCCTCGGCGGAGGACGGCGTGAAATGGGTTCGCACCCTGACCGCCAACCTTTCCATCCCAGGCCTCGCCGCCTACGGCCTCACCGAGGCCCACATTCCCGACCTGTGCGAAAAAGCTCTCCGCGCCAGCAGCATGCAAGGCAACCCCGTCCTCCTCCCTCTTACCACTCTCGCCCCGATCCTGCGATCCGCCCTGTAACCACATCCACACAATCGCTCGGGAAACCCCGAACGACCTCTGGCCAATAACCACCATGGAAAGCGCTCGGCAACGTGTGACCATGACATGTCCACACGTTGGTGACAAAAATACCTCGCCCCAATCCTGTCGCTCCGAGACAAAAAAATGGCGGGGCGGGGCAAGACTTTCCTCCGACGGAGAACCAACATCGGTCCCATGTTCCGTCCGTACCCCCCCCTCGCGGCCGCGCTGCTGCTCGTCACTTGGGTTGCCGCTCTAACCCCACTCGTTTCAGCAGCACCACCTGCAATCCAGCCCTCGCCGTCCGCCGCCCTTCCGTCCTCCGGCATCTTCCGGAAAGAGAACCTTGCGGCATGGTGCATCGTCCCCTTTGACAAAGCCAAACGCTCCCCAGAAGAGCGAGCCGCAATGCTCGAAAAAATTGGCGTTCGCAAGTTCGTGCACGATTACCGCAGCGAACACGTTCCGCTCTTCGAACGTGAAATCGTCGCCCTTAAAAAGCACGGCATCGAACTCACCGGATGGATGTTCCCATCCGCCATGAATCCCATGGCCGAATCCACGCTCGCCCTCTTCGAGAAACACGGCGTTAAACCCCAGCTCTGGATCATCAAAGGCGGCGGATCCGTCAAAGCGGACAGCCCAGAGGACCAGTTAAAACGCGTCCAAGATGAGGTGCGCGGCCTCACGCCCGTCGCAAAAGCTGCAGCCGAACGCGGTCTCAAAATCGGGCTCTACAACCATGGCGGCTGGTACGGTGAACCCGAAAACCAAATCGAAATCATCAATGCCCTGCGTAAAGACGGATTAACCAACGTCGGCATCGTCTACAACCTGCACCACGGACACGGTCACCTCAAAAACTTCGAAGGATTACTGAAGCAAATGCTCCCGCACTTGATGTGTCTGAACATCAATGGCATGGACGTCGGCGGCGATCAGCGAGGTCGAAAAATCCTCCCGATGGCCGCAGGTTCCGAGGACACCAAACTCATCCGAATCATCCGCGACAGCGGTTACGCGGGCCCCATCGGCATTCTAAACCATACGGGCGAAGACGCAGAAGACCGTCTTCTCGATAATCTGGACGGTCTCGCTGCCGTCGTCCACAGCGTCGAGAAAGGCGTGGCCCCCGTTAAGCCCGATTATCGCACTTGGAAGGAATCCGCAGCTCCCACGCCCGCTCAACTCCCGTCCAGCGGCATCTTCCGCAAAGAAAACCTGGCCGCATGGTGCATCGTTCCGTTCGATTCAAAAAAGCGCTCGCCCGAGGACCGCGCGGCGATGGTGGCAAAGATGGGGGTCCGGAAAATCGCCTACGATTGGAGAGCCGAACACGTTCCAGAGTTCGAGAGAGAAATAGTTGCTTACCAGAAGAATGGGCTCGAAATGTTCGCATTCTGGGGCGTCCAAGATGACGCGCTGCGTCTGTTTGAAAAATACAAGATTCACCCGCAACTGTGGGTGATGCTTCGCGTCGCAGGCGACACGCAGGAAGCCAAGGTGGAAGCCGCCGCAGCTGGGCTGCTCCCCACGCTCGAAAAAGCCAAAAAGCTGGGTTGCAAGGTGGGCGTTTACAACCACGGCGGCTGGGGCGGTGAACCCGAAAACATGGTCGCCGTCTGCGAGTATCTCAAATCCAAGCACGGTACCGACAACGTCGGCATCGTCTACAACCTGCACCACGGACACAGCCACATCACCCGTCTTCCCGCAGCGTTAGCCGCCATGAAGCCCTGGCTGCTCTGCCTCAACCTCAACGGGATGGACCCCAGTGGCGATCAGCGCGGACGCAAAATCCTCCCCATCGCCGCCGGCACCGAAGACGTCAACGTCACCAAAGTGATCCGCGACAGCGGCTACAACGGGCCCATCGGCATCCTCAATCACACGGGCGAAGATGCGGAAGCCCGCCTGCTCGATAATCTCGACGGTCTTGCCGCAGTGGTGCAGTCGATGGAGAAAGGGACTGCGCTAGTTAAACCGTTCTACCGGAGCTGGAAAGACACACCACCTGCTGCTGCACCAAACGCACCTCAGGCGGCCTCCGGCGCCCCATCACTCTCACCAGCATTCGGAAAGGCACTCAAGGGTCCGTTGCTGACCGAGGGCGGCGCACCGTACCGCACCCTTCCTCTCACCATCGAATGCCGTGCAAAACTGAACGCAAAACAGCGATTCAACATCCTCGTTGCGTGCGACCCGAAAAGCTCGGCCGAGCATTGGGAACTCTACACTTACATGCAGTCCGGCTTCCTCAGCCTCTACATGCCCGGGCGCGGCGGAAACATCACCGCAAACATCGACGTCTGCGACGATCAATGGCACACCCTCGCCGCTGTCATCGAACCCACCGTCGCGCGCCTTTACGTCGACGGAAAACTCGTGAAAGAGGCGCCCGTCGCCCCGCTCAAGGGAAATCCCGTTCCGGGGGGGCTTGCCATCGCCTCGCTCGTCGAAGGCAGTATCCGGTGCGACGGAATCATCGATGACGTCAGGGTTTCGTCGGGCGTTCGTCCCCCTGCCACACCCGATTCCCCACCGCTGAAGCGCGATGCGCAAACCCTCGGTGTCTGGTCCTTCGACGATCTTCCGGAAACGCCAAAGACCTCAGCCACACCGGAAACACCGCGCAGCGAACTACCTGCCTTCAAAATCATTCCCGCAGCAAAACCGGACAGCCTGACCACCACCAATGGATGGTCCTCAAAAGGCGCTGGACGCAACTGGTCCCGCTCACTCGGCGGTGGCACGTCGAACCGTTTTTCCGAACTGACCCAAATCACTCCTTCAAACGTCGCGTCACTGAAAGAGGCGTGGACCTACAAATCCGGCGACGCGAAGGGCAATGTTCAATGCAATCCCGTGGTCGTCGACGGCATCATGTACATCCCCACTCCGGGCCGCCACATCGTTGCCGTCGATGCACAGACGGGAGCTGAGCGATGGAGGTTCGCACCCGTACCCTTCACCGGCGACTCACGGGGAACGCCCGCACGACGTGGGCTCGTTCATTGGCCGGGTGATGAGAAGCATCCCGCACGGCTGCTGTTCGGCCACGGTGGTTGGCTGGTCGCACTCGATGCCGCGTCAGGGTTGCCCGTCACAAACTTTGGCGATGGAGGCAAGGTAGTGATTCCCACCGGCACGACCGTGGCCGGGGCGGTTTTTGAAGACGTGTTCGTCATCGCAGGCTACGACTCCGACGTGTTCGGTTTCGATATCCGCTCGGGACGCGAACTCTGGCGCTTCAAAACCCGCCCCGGCCTCGGAGAGCCGGGTTCCGAGACGTGGGAGGGCGCAGGGAGCGGAGCAAACTGCTGGGGTGGCATCGCAATGGATGAGTCGCGCGGAATCGCCTACGTCGCAACGGGTTCCCCCAAACCCAACTTCTTCGGCATGGGACACAAAGGGGACAACCTCTTCTCCAACTGCGTCATCGCTCTTCAAGCAAAAACCGGCAAACGGCTGTGGCACTTTCAGGAAGTCCGTCACGACATCTGGGATTGGGACATCCCGGCACCCCCCAACCTAGTGACCGTGGAGCGTCACGGCCGGAGGGTCGACGCGGTTGCTCAGGTCACCAAACTAGGCAACACACTCCTATTGGATCGCGTCACCGGCGAGCCACTCTACGACTTCCGTCTCGCCAAAACCGAGGGCAAGACGCTTCCCGGTGACATCACCTCGCCGTATCAGCCCCTGCCTGAGCTTCCGCAACCCTTCGCGCGACAGGCCTACACCATGGACGATGCGCCGAAGCAGGACCCCGCACGGGCTTTCGTCCTACCCACTCTCCAACGCGCCAACATGGGTCCATTCCCCTCTCTTGAAGAAGCCAAACCCACGGTGATGTTCAACATCCACGGCGGGGCAGAGTGGACGGGCGCCGCGGCGGACGCGCGAGGCTTCCTCTATGTCACCTCCAACGAAATTCCATGGGCAATCACGACCTTTCGCGATGACGACCCTGAACCGGCCAAACCACCCACCCCCGGCGAACAAACGTACCAGCAACTCTGCGCTGCCTGCCACGGAGCAGATCGACGCGGCATTGGTCATGCCCCTCCCCTTCGTGGAGCGCGCCACCGCATCGACGAAGAGGCCATCCGAGCGCTGCTGAAAAGCGGGCGCTCCACGATGCCCCCCATGCCATTCCTGACCGAAGAGCAGTTACGTCCGCTTATCGACTTCGTGCTGTGCAAAGACCGCGGCGCCAATCCGCAAGCGGCCAAAGGTTCGGGATCGTGGACCTTTGCAGGCTTCAAGAAGCTACTGGACGAAGCCGCTTACCCAGCCTGCACCCCACCCTGGGGCAGCCTCGTTTGTCTGAATCTGAACACTGGCCGCATCGCGTGGTCGGTTCCCTTCGGCGAATACAGCGAACTAACCGCGAAAGGCATTCCAGTGACCGGACAAGAAAACTTCGGCGGAGCATCGGTGACCGCCTCGGGCGTGGTATTCGCAACAGGAACGCGCGACGGAATGCTCCGAGCCTATTCGGCCACAGACGGTCGGGAACTTTGGCGACACCCGCTCCCCTTCACCGGCACCGCCGCACCCGCCATCTACGAAGCCGGTGGACGCGAGTATGTCGTCGTGACCGCAACCGGCGGGGGGAAACTCGCCACCCCATCCGGCGACACTTGGGTCGCCTTCAGCCTGCCAAAGAACTAGGCAGGCCCCCTCGACCCCCTCGACCCCCTCGACCCCCTCGACCCCCTCAGCCCTTCCCCACGACACCTCGGGAAAACCTTAACCCGGGAATGGGCACAGGCTCCCGCTGGCATCCGGGCAGACTTTGCATGAAAGCGGTTGCGGAACTTGAGGGCGTTCCGATGCCCCAACGGGGCACCTCATGACAGCCTCGGGCAACGCCCGAGGACGCGTCCTCGATTCGCTCTGTGAACTCAAAAAACGCGTCGTTGCAGATCAAACCACGTTGCAACCCAACGAACTCGAGCTAGGCCACCGCTGCCCTCAGTCGATCGAGTGCTCTTTTCTCGAGCTGTCGCACCCGCTCCTTTGTGAGGTCGAGTTTTTCAGCGATGGCGTCCAGAGTACAAAACCCTCCCCCGTCCAGATTAAACCGTTTTTTGACAATCAAACTGTCACGCTCATCCATCGCTTCGAGCGCCCTGAAAACTTCATCCATCAACTCGCGGTCCATCATTTTCTCCAAAATGCCAGCCTCGGTCCTCACCACGTCATGATAACGCCTCTGACCGGCCCCACCGTCGATGTCACTCCCCTCTGCATGCAGGCTCTGCACTGAGGCCGTGATCGAAACGAGGTGATTCAACCTCGCACCCCGTACCCCAAGTGCCCTCGCCACCGTCTCCATCGACGGAAGCACCCCATTCATCGCTTCGAACTCCCTCACAAAATCGTAATACCGAGTCAGTTTCTCCGTCTGATTCACCGGAATGCGGATCAAACGCCCAAAGTTCGCATTCGCTCGATAAACCTCCTTGGTGATGTACGGCGTCACACACGTCGAAACCCTTGCGCCCCGGGTCACATCGTAACGCTCTAAACCCCTCATCAGGCCGATGTACGCCCAAGCCACCAAGTCCCCCATTTCCAAGCCATGCCTCCACCGGCTAAAGCACCGACTCGCAATACGAACAGCCAAAGGACGGAATGCACCAAAGAGTTGGTCCCGCGCGGCGATGCTTCCCGCTCGCATCTCTGCCACTAGCCGCCGCTCCTCCGCAAGTCCCAGAAGCTTGGCCTCCGGCGAAGTGTCGTCCCGATCCCCCCCTTCGGTCCCCGAACCTCCATTCCACTCATCCGTTTCGGACCTTCCTCCATTCCCATCCTCACAGCGGCCGTCCGAACAACCGTGACGACCGTAACGACCGTGATCCCGCGCCTCTTCCCGACACCCCGCTGCCTCACGCGTCCCTCGTGTCTCTCGTGTCTCTCGTCTCATTGTCATGATGTTCTTCTTTTGGGTTTTCATGATCACCTCTGGTGGACACCGATGCCTGCTCAGGAGCGAGCGAGGAACCGGCACTCCACTCGCCTCCTTCTCAAGATGCGTTCGCCGTCTTTTCAAGCGACGTTAACCGCATTACCCCTATGACATATCATGACCTTTGCCAACGTCAAGGGCGAAGGATGCAAAGTTTCCGAGGGCCAACCAAGCACGTTCAGGAGCTCTTCCGCAAAAAGCCTCGTCATCTCTCAGGAAATCTTAATCACTCCAACACCCACACACGAAATGACGGTAAATAAATGTATAATCATCTATGCGTTTCATTTACCCGTCTTTTTTTCATACATTTTATTCACTGAATTCAAGCCTTTTACTCTGCATAATGACATGGCACCTTGTTTGCTAAATGGGTTTCCCACCAACTTATGGAAACCAAAAACAACAGGGAAACGAAGGAAAGCCTCCCCGAGGGTCTGGCACTGGAGGAACGGTTGTTCGAATCGGTTCGGGACCGCGACGAATCCGCATTCAAGGAACTTTACCAAAGGTGCCGCCCCCTCTTCGCCACGATCATCGGCAAGATATTGTCCAATACCAGTGTCATCGATGAAGTCATTCACGAAGTGATGGTCGAGATCTGGAACTACGCCCCGCGCCACGGACGCGATAAAGGCTCCTCCATGTCCTGGATGATTACCATCGCCAGACGGCGCGCAATTGACCGACTTCGTCGCGAAATGTCGGCGTTCCGGATGTTCTCACGTCTGGGCGATGAAACAGCCCACGCCGCCCAAAACGGAGAGCACCTCGTCGACCATGAGGTCGAAACCCGCGATACCCGCGCCCTCCTCCGACACCTGCTCACCTCACTCCCTGAAGACCAGCGCATCCCTGTATACCTCTCCTACTTCAAAGGGATGAGTCAGCGCGACCTCGCCCTCGACCTTCAAACGCCACTCGGCACCATCAAGACCCGCATCGAGCTCGGTATCTCAAAACTGGGACGCATGTTCCGACAGTTTCAAGCCATCCGATACAACGCGAGGGAAACAAATACCGATACCCTCCCACCCGAGGTCGTCCACTGCCTCGAAGACGCTCACTTTGAGGAACGCATCGGCTTCAAAAGATTGCTTCCGTCCGCTTGCGAGTCCGCTGCCTCAAACTGAAATGTGCACCTGCCAGTCCCCTCACGCGGGGGACTGGACCTTTTCCCATCACCGGGTCACACCCCAGCGCCCGTTTTTCCGCTCTTCACGGACACAGGCCGGCCCCGCGAAAAAACCAATCGCCTGCCGCACGCAACCCAGCCTGCGTGCAATCAGGTCCGGTGGTTCACTCGCCCAAGGCCTGACAAACGAGCCCAACCAAACCGGAAACTGGATACCGCCTCTCACTCACTCTTCGACAAATACGCGAACAAATCCCGCAACGCCTCGTCGCTCAACCCCGTTAACAACCCAGCCGGCATCAACGAGACCGGCGACGCCGTCTGACTTTTAATCTCCGCATTCGCCAATCGCACATCCTTTCCAGTCAAATCCCTCAGCGTCAAACTTTTGGCATCCTGCGCCTTAATCATTCCCGTCCATACACGCCCGTCGTTTGTCTCGACCACATAGGCTCCGTACCCCTCACGAATCTCCAAACTCGGCGTGAGAATATTCTGCAGCCAAAAGTCCGCGCTTCCACGGTCATATCCCGTCAACTCCGGCCCAATATCGCCGCCCTCACCGAACAACCGGTGACAAGACCCGCAACGCTCACGAAAAACAGTGCCCCCACGCTCCGTCGTTCCTGATCCCTCTCGTAGCACCTTCACAATCCGCTCCGCCTCCGCACGCGTCTCCGCCGTGGGCGCGACCGCCAACAGTCCCTTCCAGTGCCGTTCCACCGCCGCATCCAAACCCGGATCCCTAAACACCGCCAGTTGCCGCACACCGTCCGCCGGCACGTGATTCACCGGCACACGCCAAGCATCCACCTGCGCAATCAGCAACCGCGCCCAATCCAAGCGTCCTGCCACCAATCGCAAGACCGCCTCCCGAAACTGCCGGTCACCAGCCACTCTCTGCTCGTAGTTTTCCAACATCGCCTTCACCGCCTCATCAATCCCAAACTTCTCAACCACAGGTAACAATGCCTTCTTCACAGGAAAGGAACCCGCCTCCGCAAATAACTTCCCCATCGCCTCCCCAAATCCCACAATGTTCGCCTCCCCGAGCGCTTTTGCTCGGGCCACCCGTGCAGCAACCGGTACCGATCGATCTCGTAACTCACGGATTCCCTCAGCAATCGCCGTCACATCGCCAGCCTTCATTCGAGTAGCGAGCCCATCCCCTCCCGATCGACTCGCCAGTGCCTTCGCCAAATCCCCGCCAAAACCCGCCGCCAACGGATTCTCCAAACCTTCCTCCAACCCGCGCAGCACCAACCTCTTCGCTGCCTCGTCAGGAGCTGCCGCGAAGAGAAGCTCACACGCCCGAAGGTTCGCCGCACCACCCGCCATCGCCCATCGCTTCGCCAAATCCATCGCCAGTAGCGACTTCACCGACGCCAATCGCCAAAACTCCCGCCGGCCAAAAACTCCGAGTACCTCATCGCGCCCACGCTCGGACACCGACTCGAGTAACCACCACAACTGGATCTGAATCCGTTCATCCTCCGTACCAGCCAGCGCGGCCAGTACCCAGAGCGCATCCCCAGTAGCAAAGCTCTTCGCTGTAGCAGCCATCTGGGAAAGCACTTCCGCATGCGTCTCTACCGCCGCACGCTCCACCACCGCACGCACCACTCTCGAAGATGCCGCCGCCGCCAAGCGAACCGCCCACCGCCGAACATAGGGATCCTCGTGCGCCACCGACGTAACATGCGTTTCCTCATCCAAATTTCCCGTCAAATCCAGTCCGCACAGCGCATCGAACGCATACGAGTTCCCCGATGCAAACAACCTCCGCTTCAGCGCATCACCGACCCCCTTCAACCCCCTCCACCCCATCTCCAATACCGCCTGCCGCCGAATCCACTCATTCGCATCCGACAACCTTTCCACCAACCGATCCGGATCTTCAGTGTGTAAATCAAATGGCTCCAACACTCTGGATCCCGAGGCTTTTCGCACTCGATACACCCGCCCGTCCCCCTTGCTCCAATCGTCCACCGGACGTACATGCGAAAGCCGCGTATCATACCAGTCCGCAAGATAAACCCCGCCGTCCGGCCCAACGATGGTGAACACCGGACGAAACCACCGATCCGGAGTCGAAAGCAGCGACGTCTCATCCACCGTTCTAAACGTCGCTCCCTCCACCTCGCGGCGACTGACCCAAACAACGTTCGCGTAGGCGTTTGGCGCAATGATTCGTCCCTCGTACTCAGGTCCCAGCGCCCCGCCGTCATACACCGTGAACGCCTGAGGAAATCGCCGCTTGTCTCCCTCACTCTTCATGTGATCGAAGAAGTGAAAGGCATATGGATTCATCGGCGGCCCGTGCTTCCCCCAACCTTTTACCCCATAACTTCCTGACTCATAATGCATCCCGCGGGTGTTGCCGGCGTTCGTGCCTGAAAAAAGTCGGCCCTTGCTGTCAAAATCTAAACTGAACGTGTTGCCGCCACCCTCCGCATAAATCTGAAACGCCTTGGTGCGAGGATGAAACCGCCAAATCATCTGCCCTTCCCACCGCACCTCCTTCGTCGCCGCCGTACTCACCCGGCCCGTCGTAGTGCTCCCATTCGCCCCGTACAACCACCCGTCTGGTCCCCACTGCAAACTGTTCGCAACGCTGTGCGTGTCCTCAATCCCAAAGCCCGACGCCTCCACCACCGGATCACTATCCGGCTGACCGTCACCATCTGCATCGGGGTAAAACAACAAGTACGGCGCGTTCATCACCCAAATCCCGCCATCCCCAGGCAAGGCAGCTGTCGCAATGTTCAGCCCATCAATCGCGACCGCTGAGTGCGTCACCTGTCCCGCGGCCGTGTCGAGAGTGTGCACCGATACCCGATCCTCTCCCCTCACTCCCCGGGGGGGCGCCTCCGGCACCTTGTCAAATCGCGCGCGCAAATGCTGGTCGTACGCCGTCACCTTCAGTCCCGCCGGAAATTGGTACTGCCGGTACTCGGTCACCCACATTCGACCCCGCGAATCAAAGGCGAGGTAAAGCGGTTGCGCCACCACTGGTTCCGCCACCACCAAATCCACCGCAACTCCCTGCCGCACCTCCATCCTTCTCACCGTCTGGGCAGCATCCGTCGGCGGCGTATCGTCCGCAATCATCCCCCGCCCCTTGTACGTCTCCATAATTTCCCGAACCTTATCGTTTCCAGCAAGATCCGAAACCTTTGGCGAGGCTGCCTCAACCCCAAGCGGCAGCAGGAAAAGGAGATAGGCAAAACGCATCCCTCATCCTGCGCAGCATCCGTGCCCCCTCCCCCACCACACACTCAATCACCCCATGGCGACGCAGCCGCCTATTCCAGACCCCATGCCTACCTCGCCCCATCACGGCGCAACGGGCCGGATATCAACAAGGCCTGACAACCGGTTGTTCGTAAAATAACCAGCTGCATATCCCGCCTTCTGGAGCACAACCCCCGTGTAGGCCGCCGACGACCGGCTCCCCACGGGCACGAACGTCCCCTCCACAAAACCGCTCGAGGCGGTAAACTTCGCACCAAGCCGAACAGCGGAGTTGGACGCCACCGCCAAAACCGTGTTGCGAGTCAACCCCAACAACTGTTCCACGGGCGTCTTCAAGCCCGCTTCCGTCGCCGTCAGCTTCAGCCGCCCATCAAACGAGGGCTGGAACCCAAACCCCCTCGTCGCATCAAACTTTGAAGCAACTAAATCCAAGGAAATCCCGTTCGGCCAACCCGCAGGGTAGTTGCCCGCCGAAGTCTCGCCTCGGTCACGGTACCACATCATCCCTGAACCCATCGCATCTGAACGCTCCGCAAGAACGTTAAACTGAAATTCGCCCGCTAAAAACCCGCGCCCACTGTAAAGCGGGATAAAAACTGGCACCCACCCGCCCTCGCAAACTCTCGCACTGAAAGAAACGCTGGATCCATCGGCGAGCTTGCCCGTGAAACTAACGCCGGCAGCACTCACCGAAAAAGAGGCAACTCCCGAACCAGCCGGTTCACTCGCCACCGTCGCGCCCTTCCTCTCAAAAACCGCAGTGTACCGTCCCAGCTCACTCGTCCCAACCGCGCGGATGGGCGCCGCAGTGAACTTCGCCCTCTCCACCGCCACACCCCCAGCCGCCACCATCACCCGACCCACCAACTTCCGCCCCGATTCGGCCGTAACAATGGCCATCGTTAAGTTCCCAACCGTCTGGCTCCCAGACAGCACCGCCAAAGAACTCCCCTTTTCGAAAACCAAATTTCCAGCCTGGTCACACCGCCCCGTGAATGTCTGCGGCACCCCAGTCCTGCGCAGAAGCCGACCCGACATGGATCCCGAGCGATTCACCACCACGGAAACCCAAGCTGACTGATTGAGCGCCCCATCCGAAGCGGTGTCGGCTGCCCTGATCAACCCGTTGTACTCCCCCGCAAGCGGGCCGACATCAATCGGATTCGCAATGCTAACCGGCACGGTCGAGGCCTGACCGTACGGACTCGTCACTGTCACTGCATACGTTCCACCCGTTGTCACCTTCAACGACGACGCCGTCGCGCCCGCCATCGTCACCCCGTCGCGGGTCCACTGATACGAGAGCGGCCCCGTTCCGCTTGCCGTCACCACGAGGTTGAGAAAGCCACCCGGTTCTAGGTTAGACGCTGCAGGCGACTTCACGATCAGCGGAGGCATTCCAAGAACGGTCGCCATCGACGAGGTAACCACCGATCGAGCATCTGAGATCGCCACCGAATACGTCCCAGGCTCTTTCGCCACGAAAATCGGAGAAACCGCTCCGGGCACTGTCTTCCCCTCCCTCATCCATGCGTACTTGAGGGCGCTCTTGCCAACCGCAGAAACACTCATGTTAAAAGTGCCCGCAGCAGACAACATCCCGCCAGTTGGCTGCTTTAAGATGGTCGGTGGCACCACCGGTAGCGCTGTCACTCGAATATCAACCCACGCCTCGCGTGACTCTGGGCTGGAAGCCGAGTCCGTGACCTTCACCCCAACCCGAATGGGTGTCGCCGTCGCAGCCACCGCACCGGAGGGAGCAAACTTCATCACGGTTCCAGACAGACTGACCCAAGGTGGCACGCTGCCATTCAGTGACACTTTCAGCGGCTCGGTGAGGACAACCCCAGCGGCAGCCTTGGCCTGTGCTCTCAAATCCAAGGTAACGGCATTCCCTCCGCCAACCACCGAGACCGGCACCGTGAAAAGCGGTGGAACCGTCGGAAGCATGACCTCCAAACGTCCCGCCTTGGTCAAAACTGCCACGCGTTTCAGCGTCGGCGTCACTTCGACAAAAGTCTTCGCTCGCAGCGTCGAAATCACTTGCGGCGCAAAACCGGCCGGCGGCAACCCGATAAACTCATAAACAGCAATCTCGGGTGTCGACGCATCTGCCACCCGCCGTAAAACGGCCTCTGACCACCCCCCCGTCAGCACCTGCCCAACCGCTTCCACCTCCACCCGCTTCGTTGACCCCTCCGGGTACCGCACCCCCAACTCCCCCTCAACCCGCTGCACCAACGTCGGACCGGAGGGCGCTGCGTTAACCTGAATATCAACCGTCGCGTCCCGATAAATCATCACCGGGCTGGAGTCCTCCACCCTCAACTTCACGCGAAGCGGCGCTAGCGTTACGTCGTCCTCTGACATGGGAGTAACCCTCAACATCGAACCCTCCAAAACCATCCACGCGGGCAAAACTCCATCCACAAAAAAACTGAATGGCTCGATGAGAGCCGACCCTTGAACGGCTCTCGCCACTTCCGCCAAATCGATACTGGTTGCTGTCCCGCCAGCCACCACCGTCGCCGATGACTGAAAAAGCGGTACCGGCGAAGGAACGGATACCTGCGTGCGTCCAGCCTTCGTCAAAATCGCCACACGCTTCAGCGTTGGAGTCAGATCCAGTGATACCGTCGCGCTGAGGTTCGAGCTCACCTGCGCAACCGCCCCAATCGGAGGTAACGCCACCAACTCATACACCGCCACCTCTGACGTCGACTCACTCGCAACCGCTCTTAAAAAACAACCGGCCCAACCCGCCGTCGGAAACTGACCCCTTGCCTCCACATCCACCCGAGTGGTCGAACCCTCAGAAAAACGAATCCCAATCCGACCCTCCATCTGCTGCGCCTGAGCCGGCACCACAATCCCCACATTTGCCTGAGCAATACGCACGGAGGCTGCACCTGCCGAGTCCGTCACCGTTAATCCAATCGCAATCGGCGCCGCCGAGGCTGCCGAACCGGTCGGCGGAGCCAGACGCAGGGTGGTTCCGTCTAATGTGACCCAATCCGGCTTGGTCCCTGTCACCGCAAATCGGTAAGGCGCAACCAGACCCGCAGAGACCGGCACCTTGGCCGACAAATCCATCTCCGCCACCCCACCCGCAACGGTGCCCAAGCCGGCCACAAAGCACGGCTTGGCAACGATCGGCACCATCAGATACGTGGCAACATTCAACGCTGGCGTCGTTGCCGAGTCCGTCACCGTAAAGTTCAGCCAAATCGGAAAATTCGCGGTCACCTGACCCAACGGCGGGTAGGCGGTCATCGTCGTACCGCTCAGCGTCACCCACGCCGGCTTGGTCCCTGAAAATGCAAACCGAAACGGCGCCACTAATCCCGACGAAGCCGGAACCAGAGAAGCCAAGTCCGCCCGAAAGGTCTCTCCGATTGGCACCCCAGACCCTACAGAAAAAATCGGTTCCCCCGCGTCGCCATAAGCAACCACCAAGGACATGCATGCCGCAACCATCCTCAGAATCCGCGAGAACCATAGCTGACCGACGCTAAACACACCTTGGAGCCGTCGCACGAGGCATGCCGCAGAGCACGAGGCAAACCCCTAAATCACCTCCAACCCCCCAGAATTTACAGCACCCCGTGTTACCAAGTGCGCTACGCGGTGTATCCACCCCATACCCCTCACCTCCATGCTTTCGCCCCTCCAACACGCCCTCGCTGCATGGAAAACCTCCGGAGACGAATCCGCCGCAACTCGGCTCATCGACTCCCTCCACCCCCAAATCTACCGCATCGTTGCGAATCACCTCCCGCGAGGCATGTCCCCAGAGGACCTCGTTCAAGACGTCTTCGTCCAGTTCTTCAAAAATCTCCACCGCTATGAGCCCTCCCGGCCCCTCGAAAACTGGGTTTCCCGCCTCTGCCTAAACGTGTGCCTGAACGCCCTGCGCGCCAAAGCCCGTCGCCCCGAATACCGATGGAGCGACCTCCCCGAAGACGCTCAGCACGCCGCAGAATCCCTCCTGCAGCAACCCCCAGAAGACCCTGCCCCAAACGAAAGTCGCGAACTCCTTCGCGCACTGCTTGAGGCTCTCGCCCCAAAAGACCGAATCATCATCACCCTGCTCCACCTCGAGGAACGCTCGATTCCCGAAATCGCCGAGCTCACCGGCTGGAACTCAACGGTCATCAAAGTCCGCGCTTTCAGGGCCCGCCGCCGTCTCCGCGCCGCACTCGACAAACTGTTAAAAAATCCCCCCCGAGCACACCCGGCCCCCAACCCATAAACCCTCTCCATAAGCCATGAATCCCAACCAAGACGCCCTCGATCGCCTCTTCTCCCAGGCCCAAATCACCGACCAACCAAACGTCCCTGCCCCCCCGTTCCTGAGCGCAAACGTCCTCGGAATGCTCCGATCGCTCCCACCCGATCCACGCCTCCAGCAAACCCTGAACTACGGCCTCGCCCTCGCGGCCTCCGTCACCCTCCTTCTCCTCCTCGCGCCTGACGCATTTCCAACCCTCAGCCCAGTCTCCGAACCGGAATCCATCGCGGCCATCTTCATCGACCTCTCCGACTTATGACAAAACTCAAACTCGCCCTCTCCCTCGCCGCGGTCTTCGTCCTCGGCAACCTCTCCGGGATCGCCCTCGCCAAGCAGATCGCAAAACGCATGCTCTCGCCCAAGAGCCAAACCGCCTCGCTCGAACGACGCTTCCGAGAGGACGCCAAACGCCTCGGCTTAACCCCCTCCCAAGAACCCGCCATCCGCGAACACTACAAAGCCCTCGCAAACGACATCCTCGCACTCCGCGAAGACACCCAAAACAAGGTCCGCGATTCGTTCAAATCCCGCGCCTCGCAAATCAACGCCTTGCTCGAACCACACCAAAAAGAAATCTTCCACAAACTCAATCAAGAGCGCCTCAACCGCTGGAAACCCCTGCGCGATGAGACCCGCTGATACAGCCATGTCTCTTCACCCCCGCACCCGCCCGTTCCTCCTCGCCATCGTTACAGTCCTCATCGCTGCCGCTCCGCAACACGTACTCGCCGCAGGACTCTTCGAACGAGCGGACCGCAACAGCGACGGCATTGTTACCCCCGAAGAACTCCCAGACCAACGTCTCTTCAAGCGCTTCGATCTCAATCACGACGGTGCAATCACCCTCGAAGAATATCAGAGAACCATTCTCTCCAAAGAAGGGGGCGACGTGCTCCTCAAGGAGATTGCGGCCGGCGGGGCGGACGCACTCTTGGAGAGGGTTTTCACGTTTTTCGATGTAAACCACGACGGCATCATCACCCGCAAAGAGGTCGGCAATGCGGGATGGTTCGACAAAGTGGACCTAGATCACGACAACCAAATCACAGCACCAGAAGTGCAAAAACTGCGCGCCGTTCTCGCTCTGAAAGGCATCCAAAAACTCATCCCAGAATCCGCGCCCTCCCCAAGCCCTTCTCAAACTCCTGACGCCATCACCTCTGGACCCATCGTCCAAAGCGCGGCAGAAGTTGGCGTGGGACGCCAAGTCGCCGACCTCACAATCCAAACCATTGAAGGCACGCCTTTTACTCTCTCCACTCAATCCCCATGCATTGGGACTGTCGTCGCCTTCACGAGCACAACCTGTCCGGTCAGCAAACGCTACGTCCCGAGATTCGCTGACCTTCAAAAACACCTCGAAAAGAGCCACATCCGACTGCTCGTCGTGGACCCATTCGCAAAAGATGCGGAGGACGACATGCTCCGTCTCATCAAAGAAAATGGGATCAGCGCACCGTGGATTCATGACCGCGAGAAAACACTGTCCGCGGCCCTTCAGACGCGAACCACCACCGAAGTCTTCCTCCTCGACGCCACTCGGACCGTAATTTATCGCGGTGCGCTCGACGACCAGTTCGGTGCGGATTACTCCCTCGACGCCCCTCGTCACACCTACCTGCTCGATGCCGTGGAATCCCTCGTTGCCGGACGACTTCCAACCATCGCCGCCACTACGCCACCTGGATGCGAAATTGAACTTCCCCAGCCAAAGGAAGCAAGGGCCGTCGACGAGGGCTCGGTCACCTACCATCGCGACATCGCCCGCATTCTGCGCCAGCACTGCGTTCGTTGCCATCACGA
>JBIIXW010000044.1:0-22028 GCA_044347165.1 Chthoniobacteraceae bacterium | reverse complement strand
GCCGAACAAGAGGCCGTGCGCGCCAGCATGAAGGATCGGCTCCAACGTCTGAGCCAGGCGCTCGTCGAACTCTCCCTCCGCGAACTGGACAACCGCTGCCGACTTTCACCCGAACAGAAAACTGCCGTGCGACCACTCGTGGAAAAAGCCGTCGCTCAGGAAAACAAAGACGCGCCCAACCCTGAATCCAAGATGGGCCCCGCCGTCCTCTTCTCCGGCATGCGAAATCGCAACCGGAATGCCTGCGACAACCTGCCGGAAGCCGAGCTGCGCAACATTCTCGAGCCGCGGCAGTTCAACGCCTGGAGCACGCAACGCGAAAAGAACGAAGCGCGGCGCGCCACCTCAACTCGGACTCGGAATACGCAGGGCCAGTCCGCACCGGAAAAGCCGGCACCGCCCGTCGATCCAGAGACTCTCATCCAAGAGCACCTCGTCAAATCTGCCGAAAGCCAGCGCGATCAACTTCGAACGGCTATGCTCGCCAAAGTCGACGAAATCTCTCGGGACGCAGAGATTGACGCGGTTCACGCAGAACGACTCCGCACCGCAGCACTCGGCGCAGTAGAGTTCCACCTCAAAAACTGGAAACCCAACTTCGAAAACAATCTCCGCGCAAATCTCCACAACGTGCGACCCGAGGGTCTCGCAGAGCGGCTCGGAAACTTTGGGTTTTTCATGATGGGCGGCTCGTCCCTCGCACCACAAACCCAACCGATTTGGAAAAACGCGTACAACTCTGAACTCTCTGAGCCGCAACGCCAAAAGCTCACCCAGCTCGCACGGCAACGCCAAGAAGAGCTCGCTAAAATGGTCGCAACCTTGACCACCTGGATCTTCGAACGACACACCGCCCTTCGCCCCGCTCAAATTCCTCCCGTCCGCGAGTTCGTCGCCAAAGCCGTGCTGGAATACCTCCCAGACCTCGAACAAACCTACGGCGCTGAGGACTCGGACTCCCCTTGGTACAACCACCTTCACTCGGTCGTCCTCCCGCTGTTCGGCGTCGCGGAAACAGACCTCAAACAGATTCTCACCCCCGCCCAATGGGAACGCTGGAGTAAATCCGAACTCCATCACTCATTCGGCAGCAACTGGACCAACATCAAGAGCCTCCACGAATCGCGAAAGGTCCGCCAAAAGCAATGAAGCCGCTCTCCAAACCCCTCGCCCTCGTATCCGCAGCCCTCGCGTTCACAACCTCCGCTGTGACGCATGCGCAAGACCCCGCGCTCCGGTTCGGCGCGCGCGTCCCACAAGAAGTCGTTACCATCTACGACCGCGGTCTCGCCTGGCTCGCTGCACAACAGGGCCCTGACGGTGAATGGCGCGACAACAACCGCGGTGCCGGCGTCACCGGCATCTGCCTCATGTCCTTTCTCGCAAGCGGAGAAGACCCGAACCACGGGAAATACGCCAAACCCATTCGCCTCGCTGTGCGGTCCATTCTCACCCGTCAGGACGCCTCCAGCGGGTACTATCCCGAAAGCATGTACCATCATGGCTTTGCCATGCTTGCCCTGTCCGAAGCCTACGGCGTTGTCGACGAACAACTCCTCTGGGAAGGCGCAAAACCCGTTCGCTCCCTCGCGCACAGTCTCGAACTCGCCATCCGGCTCGCGGGCGACTCGCAGAAGCGCAACGACTTCGGCGGATGGCGCTACAGTCCAGAGAGCCGCGACGCCGACACGTCCGTCACCGGAGCCATGCTCATGGGCCTGCTCGCCGCCCGAAACGCTGGAATGGATGTCCCCGACGCTGTCGTGACCAACGCCATGCAATATATCCGCAGAAGCACCGGTTCCTCCGGCATGGTCGCGTACTCCGGAGGACTCGGCGAAGGACTCGGCGGCTCCATGAATCTCACCGCCATCGGAACGCTCGTTGGCGCAGTGTCCCGCTCAAAAGAATCCGACGAGTATAAAGCCGCGAAAGGGCGCCTCCTCGATCACCTGGATCACCGCGAATCCTCCTACCCAGAATACTTCGGCTACTACATGGCCCAAGCCCTGTTCCAAGCCGACTACCCCGCTTGGCAAAAGTGGAACCAAACCCGCATTCGCGAACTCCTCCAACAACAGCGCCCAGACGGCTCTTTCAAAAACAGCCCGTATTCCACCGGCATGTCCCTGCTCGCACTCGGACTCAACTACCGCCTGCTCCCGATCTACGAACGATGAGTCCGCGCCTCTCCATCCTCCACGCACTCCTCGCGCTAGCTCCGCTCGTCGCCGCGGTCGACCTTTCGTACGCGCAGGAACCTGCCGAAAAAAAAATCGTCGTTCAAGGCCAGGGGAACGTCGTCATTCAAGGAAATGCGTTCCAAGGCAATGTGGTCATTCAGGGCGCTGCAGGTCAGGGCAAAGTGGTGATCCAAGGTGGCGCTCCTGCTCCCGTTGCCCAGCCAGCAACTCCCGCGCGTCCCGGTCTCAACGCCGCCCGACCAGGCTTCGTTCGGATCGCAAACAATCCCGCCGCAGCAGTTCGCTCAGCCCCACCGGAACCCGTCCTCACGTGGAAGGACGGCACTACCCTTCCCGGCAAACTTGAGGACGTCAGCCCAACCCACGTCATCTGGCGCAACCCCACATTCCTCCAACCCGTTCGCCTCAGTTGGGATTCCGTCCAACTCGTCGGCAAACCCAATCCCGAACAAACCAAAGACGCGTTTCGCTTCGCCACCAAGGACGGTTCCCACTTCTATGGACGTCCCATCCGACTCGAAGGTCCCGTCCTCCACGTTGAGAGCTCACGCTTCGGAAAACTAAACCTTCGAAAAGACGCCCTCCTCCTCGTCCAACGAATCCGAGATGACGACGGTGCCGTGGCCTCCCTCATCTTTCAGGGACCACAAGGCGACGCTCTTTGGACCACCACCGATAACAACCAGCAACGGAACCGGTTCCAGTCTGACGATGGAGAGCCCAAGCAGCGCCCTCCCGATTTCCAACAGGGCCCCGCCGGTACCCTCGAAAGCCGCATCTGGAACCGCACCGTCCAACATCCCCTCGAACTTCCGGAAGAATGCGACATCAGCTTCGTCATTCGTTCGAATGGTCGTCCGGACTTCATGCTCTCCTTCGGCACCAAAACCAACAAAGGTGTCGCCATCGAAACGTGGGACGACGAACTCGTCGCTCACGGCGGTGTCCAAGGCGTCTTCAAACGTCTCGCAACGCTGGACCGCTCAGCACGCCACGTAGCGGTGAGCCTCCGCTGGAACTCACGCGCCGGTGAAGCGGTGTTTCGGATTGAAGGACAACCTGAGCCCCTCACGTTTCGCGGACTCGACCTGCCCACCGGCGGACAACCCGGCATCACATTGTCGAGCAAAGGCTTAAATCTGACCCTTGAAGATCTGCGAATCACAAAGCCCGAAGGCGAATCCGTGCCCCCACCCGCACCCACTTCTCCAAACACCCTCATCCTAAAAAACGGGCGCCCTCTCGCCGTCGAAACCATCGAGCCCTCTGCCACGGGACTGACGGTTCGCGCGGGGAATGCGTCAGCGCCCGTCGAGGTGGCTTGGAACGAAATAAGAACGCTCCGCCTTTCCGGTGAGCCCACCGCGCTAAACGAGCAGGACGCCTGCATCCAGTTTGCCGACGGAACGCTCCTTCACGCCTCCTCCGCCCGCCGCGAGGGTTCCTCACTGCTCCTAGAAGCAGCGTTTGCCGAAGGAACTTTCCCATGTCTTCAGGACGGGCTCCGGCTCATGCGAGGCGCGACAAAGAAGGCACCAGACACCTCTGCGCAATCACTTGACGCGCTGGCCATCGGGGGACTTCGGTTGCGAGGAAAAGGGGTGTTCAGCCAGGGCTCAGGACCCATGTGGCTTTTCCCAGGCGCCTCAAGCGCCGTGACTCCGAAAGAATCTCTGCCGATGCGATTAACGCGTTCGGCAGGCGCTAACCCAGAACCCGCGCCGCCGACGTCAACCAGCCCAGATTCCGCAAGCGCATCTCGCGAGATGTTCGTCTTCACGCGAAACGGGGAAGTGCTTCCTGGGCGAGTAGACCGGATGGACGCCGATCACGCGCACCTCCAATCCGCCCTTTTCCGCGAAACGGTGATGCCACGGGAATCCCTTAGCGCAGTGTATTTCAACCCTTTCGCTGGACTCGGTGTGACCGGCTTCAAAGAAGGTTGGAAGCTCGCAAAAGGACGCGAGGGTTTAGTCACACACAAGGACGGCATCGTCCGCATCGAGCCAGGCGCCGCATGGGTCCACCCGCAAGTCATGCGCTGCAATGAGATCGCGTTCAGCCTTCGACTCCGAAAAAACATCTCCGACATCGGGAACGTTTCCGCTGTCGCCATCACTCCCTTCAGTGACGGCTCCTCGACCGGGCTTCCCCAGCTGATGGTGGCCGCGTTCGGGAGCGGACGAAACATCAACGTGGGCGTTATTTCGCCCGGCGAAGACAATCCGTCGCGGTCGCATTCGATGAACCTCGGCGATGCAACCGATATCCCGATCCGGTTGCGCGTCATGAACCGCGAGGTCGAGATTTACGTCGGCGGCGAGCGCATGCCACTCAACTTGCATCTTCCGTCCAAACGCAACGGAAACGGCCTGCTCGTCGAGCCAGGACGGTATTTCGGAAACAACTCTCGCGCGATCGAGCTGACGGGCTTCTCGGCCAAGGCCGACTCCCGCCACCCCGTCCTGCCCGCACTCGAAGCCGAGTCACGAAAACAAGTGCTCTCCATTCCCCGCTTTCGTAAGGAGGAACCTCCACGCCACCTCCTCGTATCCACCAACGGTGACGCACTCCGAGGATACATCGAGAGAACCGATGAAAAATCCGTGGCACTCAAGATGGGCGACAGCACTCACGAAGTTCCCGTGGAACAGCTCCAAGCAGCGATTTGGCTGACGCGACCTTCGGCCTCCCAAGAGAGCGCCGCAACCGAAGCTTCCACCCCGCGCGGCAAGACGCTCGCCAAGCTCGAACGACCGATTCAAATCTTCCAGGTCGGCGGACCCGTGATGTCACATATCTTCCAAATCCGCGCTCAGGACAACAGTTTGGAAATCGAAGTGGATTCGGCGGTATCTGCCAATCAGACCAGCAAGGTCATCCGAGGTGACGCAGGCGACTTCACCGTGGGCGCCTACCTCCGCAAAATTTGCGAACGGTTTGAGGTGGATCATGAAATCGATAGCGACGGCAAAGTGCATATCCGCCAGAGGGGAGCGGCCACCGAGTCGGCTCGTCGGCCGAGAGCCTACATTCTCGCGAATAATCCGTTGCCCGCGAACGGTATCGCATCTTTCAAGGAACTCTTATCACCGCATCCACTCTCGATCGACGGTGGCGGGCTCAACGCCAGACCCCCCCTCGTGTTGCAAAGCCTTGCGGCAGCAAAGGAGCTCGCCGCACGCGAGGGCGAGATGAATCCCTCGTGGGAGCCTGGCACCCGTCAACTGATCGCCAGCCTGACGCCTGAAGGACACGAGCGTCTACTCAAGGTGCTAGAAGTTCTGTCAGGCAAGGTACCGTTTCAGCCAACCCACTGGGTCTACCTTCGCGGTGGCGCGTTCTTCGCCCTCGCGCTGGAGGCCTGCGCGAACGAACGAATCCGCGGACGACACGCGACGCTCGGCGCTTGCGAGTTTGCCGCATCAGACCTCCTCGAGTTGGTGAACTTTCCCGGAACGCCGCCGCCATTTGTGCAAAGCTTCACCGATTGGCGGCAGGAAAACGCCCCCGAACCCGACATCCCCAAAGCCGCCCAAGAGGCCTCGTCCGTTGAGGAGATGTTTAACTTCGGCAAATAGCGCCGGCCAACCTCAGGCCTGTGGCGGAAGTTTGGCGCACTTGAACAGGTTCATCGACACCACCACGCGGCGCCCCGCCGTAGCAGGAACCTCGTGATTCAGAATCCCCGGAAACATCACCATCAAGTTGTTCAGCGGCTGAATCCTCTGCCCGTTATCAAACACAATCGGTGCACTGTCCGGTTCCGCCTCAAGGTAAATCGCGCAGCTCAGTTCGGCTGGATAATGATTATGCCGCAGCGTGTGATCAGCACTCTCGTAGATCATCCCCCAACAGTCCTTCACGAACAGGTCGAGGTTCAACGCCGGAAGATTGGACGACAAAAACGCGTGCGAAACATAACGCCCGATGGCCAGCGTCAGTTCGCTGAGCGGACGAAACCCCGGATGACGAAGGTGACTATCCCACGGACTCACATAGACCGACTTTACATTCGACTGAAGCGGGACCGGATCCAGAGCACGCAAATCGTCAATGGCCTGACGCGCCATCTGAAGGGCCGGCGAGTAGGGCGTGAGGTCACAACAAAAGACCGGCATCGGTACCTGCACCAAAACCTGTGAAACAAGGAGTCCGTCAAATGCAGCCATAACCTTTATTTTGAACTGGAGGACTATTCCTTATCAAAAGTGAGCGTCCCCTACAACCGCCCGCCCTCGCTCGCTGTTAACGAATTCTTAATCTGAATGGCCTACGGCTTAACGGTGCGGAACCGGTTTTCGTGCGATACTCGACAGTCCAATGAGCGATTCACATGCGTCGCCGCACCGGCACGGATCGGCTGCGGCTGCCATCATCGGAGCCCTCGGAGTCGTATTCGGCGACATCGGCACTAGCCCCATCTACACCCTCAAGGAGTGTTTTTCTCCGGATAGCCCGCACCACCTGATTGCCAGCGCGGCAAATGTGACAGGCGTAGTCTCGCTCATTATCTGGGCACTCCTAACGCTCATTTGTGTCAAATACCTCGTCTTCATCCTGCGTGCCGATAACAACGGGGAAGGTGGCGTCCTCTCACTCATGGCGCTTGCGCTCGGGAATCAACAATCCTCAGGCCGACGCGCCGTGACCATTGCACTCGGCGTGTTTGGCGCCGCATTACTTTTCGGGGACGGAATGATCACGCCCGCCATCTCCGTTCTGAGTGCAATCGAAGGATTAAAGGACGTCGGACTGTTTGGCGCAGCCCCCGAGGGAGCGGCACGCGTCACATGGGAGCACCAGACAGAGTGGCTCATCGCGGCGATCACCATCGCCGTGTTGATCACCCTCTTCTCCGTACAGTTCCTCGGAACCCACCGCGTGGGCCGATTTTTTGGACCTGTCACGCTGGCGTGGTTTCTGTGCATTGGGTTCCTCGGAGCGATCAATCTCGTTCAAAACCCCGACATTCTCGCCGCATTTCACCCGCTCCACGGAATCCGATTCCTCGTTTCTGGAGGCCTGAGTTCCTTCACCATTCTCGGCTCCGTCTTTCTCGCCGTCACAGGCGGCGAGGCGCTTTACGCCGACATGGGGCACTTCGGCAGCAGTCCGATTCGTAAGGGTTGGTTTAGTATCGTCTTTCCCGCGCTGCTGCTCAACTACCTCGGGCAAGGTGCGCTGCTGCTCAGAGACCCCGAAGCTGCGACAGCTCCCTTCTTCCGCCTAGCCCCCGCATGGGGCACATTGCCCCTCGTTCTCCTCGCCACCGCCGCAACCGTTATTGCGTCCCAGGCCCTCATCACCGGCACCTATTCCCTCACCTTAACCGCAGTTCAACTCGGCTACCTCCCCCGCGTCTCCATTCGTCACACCTCCGAACACGCGCGCGGCCAAATTTATATCCCGCTCATTAACTGGTTTCTCATGCTGGCGTGCATCGTCCTCGTCATCCTGTTCCGAACCTCCTCTAACCTCGCCGCCGCGTACGGCGTGGCAGTCACGATGACCATGCTCATCACCACCATCCTCTTCTACTTCGTCGCACGCGAACTCTGGCACTGGAGCCCCTCAAAATCCTTTGTGCTCTGCTGCCTCTTTGCCGGAATCGAAATCGGGTTCCTCGGCGCAAACTTGACCAAGTTCCTCGCCGGCGGCTGGCTCCCACTCGCCGTCGGGACCGTCGCTTTTATCCTGATGACCACGTGGGCAACCGGAAGACGCCTCGTTCGCGAACGACTCGATGAGGCAGCAATCACCCAAGATCAACTCATCGAAAGCCTGCAAAGACGGCCTCCCATTGTCGTCCCGGGCACTGCCATTTTCATGAGCGGCACCAAAGGCCGGACCCCGGTAGCCATGTTGCACAACCTCAAACACAACGGCTCCATCCACCAACGCGTGATCTTCCTCACCATCATAGTCGAAGACGTCCCCTGGGTACGCCACAGCCAACAAGTGGATGTCGAGCGCATCAGCGACGGATTCTGGCGGGTAACCGGTCACTGCGGATTCATGCAAAGACCCGATGTGCGCCAGTTTCTTCGAAACTGTTCAACCCGTGGTCTGGACGTCTCGGCCTCTCATTCCACCTTTTTTCTCGGTCGTGAAGTCATTGTTCCGAGTCGACGAATGGGGATGGCTCTCTGGCGGGAACATCTGTTCGCCATCGCCAGCAAACTCGCCGAACAGCCCGCCTCGTATTTCCAGATTCCCGTGAACCGAGTCATCGAACTCGGACAGCAAATCGAGATCTGAAAACGTAGGACGACTCCGTACTGTCCTCTCCATGAACCGCGTGCCAAGAGCACTCCACGAATACATCGCCGCTGTAGCCACCGCAGTCCTCCTTGCCTGGCTCGCCTCGGCGGTCAGCGCTTTCACAGGGTACATGTTCCCCGCGCTGCTCTTCCTCATGGCCGTGGTCATCTCCGCCCTGAGATGGCGACGCGGTCCAGTCCTCACGCTGGCCACCCTGAGCGCGCTGGTCTGGAACTTCCTCTTCATACCACCCCGTTTTACCTTTCACATCGCTAAGCCGGAGGATGCCTTCATGTTCGCAATCTTCTTCCTCGTAGCCCTCAGTATGGGCCACTTAACGAGTCGCCTGAATGAACGAGAAAAAAGTCTGAAACTCAAACAGAGAGAGACCGAGGTTTTGCTCGGAATCGTTCAAACCGCCGCTTTTGAAACCGATTTTGCCAAAGGCCTCCAAACCGCGGCCCAACTCATCGGCGACAACCTAAAAACGCCTGTCGCCATTTACGTTCACCCCTCGAACAGTCCATGCCTTTTCCTCTTCGGGGAGGGCTTTCCTCGTCCCTCCGAAGCAGACCGAGCGCAAATCGAGAGGCTCGCAAAATCAGGACAGAGTACACCTCTTCCCCTGCAAACACAGGGACAAGCCTTCCTCTGGCTCCCGCTGCCCGCCCCCCACGGCAACTTCGGCGCCATCGGCTTTACCTCCGCCCCTTCAGAAAACTTCGACCAATCTCGTTCAAATCGACTCCAGCAAGCCATTTGTTTGCAGGTCTCGCTCGTCGTCGAAAAAGAACACCTGCTCCAATCTCAGCGGAACTCCGCCATGCTCGCAGAGTCGGAACGTCTCCACCGCATCCTCTTCGACAGCGTCTCTCACGAACTCAAGACTCCCGTCGCGATCATCCGCGCCGCGCTGGACGGACTCCCTTCCACGAACGCCATGACTCGGGAAATCGATACCGCCAGCCGACGTCTTCAACGCATTCTTGACGACTTTTTGGATATCACACGCGTCGAGAGCGCTTCGCTCACCATCCAGCGGGAATGGACAGACCTCGCAGACGTTCTTGAAGCCGCCAAGGAAAGCGCGTTCCAAGATGAACCTTCGCCCACCCTGCAATGCTCCGGCTTCGACACCCTTCCTCCCGTAAAAATCGACGGACGCCTCATCGCACGCGCCCTCGGAAACCTTCTACACAACGCGGCCGTCTACGCTTCGCAAAGTGAAGCGATTCTCACGCATGCCGAGTATTCACAAGGCACTTTAAAAATTACGGTTCGCGACCACGGCACCGGTATCCCTTCTGAACATCTCCAAACCGTATTCAAAAAGTTTTTTCGGCTCCCAGGATCACCGCCAGGGGGAACCGGCCTCGGCCTCGCGATTACTCGCGGACTCATCAAAGCTCACGAGGGTGAAGTGTTCCTCGCCAACCATCCGCAAGGCGGTACCGAGGCCACAATCACACTTCCCGCCAACCTGCTGCCTGAACTCGCTTCCGAGCCATGCCTCGCGTCTTAATCATCGATGATGAAGTTCAACTCCGACGGCTTCTGAGGATCGCCCTCGAGACCCGAGGCTATGCGGTAAACGATGCTGCGTTTGGTCGTGTAGGTATCGAAACCGTAGCTTTTTGGCAGCCGGATATCGTCATCCTCGACCTTGGCCTACCAGATCTGGACGGACTATCAGTGCTCCAACGCATTCGCGTCTTTTCCGACGTTCCCGTCCTCGTGCTGTCCGTTCGCAGCCGAGAAGAGGTGAAGGTGGCGGCACTCGACGCGGGAGCTGACGATTTTGTGACGAAACCATTCGGAATGAATGAGCTCGCAGCCCGTCTCTCAGCGCTGTTGCGACGACGCAATCAGGGGGGAGACATCGCTCTGAACGTCGGGGGCTTATCGATGGATCTCGTCCATCGGGAAGCCACATTCAACGGCACTCCCCTCACCCTTACGCCAACCGAGTTTGCTATTCTATCAGAACTCTGTGCGCACGAGGGCCGCCTAGTAACACAGGCATCTATCTCGGCAAAAGTCTGGCCCACACAGCAATCCGACTGCAGCGAAGTGCTCCGAGTACACCTGACCCACCTTCGCAAGAAACTCTCACCGCATGAGTGCCGAATCATCAATGTGCCTGGTGTGGGCTACAGAATCGAAATTCCCCCGTCCCCCGACAGCGCACCC
Source organism: Chthoniobacteraceae bacterium (assembly GCA_044347165.1). Classification (GTDB taxonomy): domain Bacteria; phylum Verrucomicrobiota; class Verrucomicrobiia; order Chthoniobacterales; family Chthoniobacteraceae; genus JBEEPE01. The sequence goes on along the minus strand of JBIIXW010000044.1, from coordinate 11,370 downwards.
GACCAAACCAGCAAGTGATGCCGCACCAGAAACTGTCACGGATAGCGGTCCCATGAGGACGCTCTGACCGCAACGCAAGAGCTCGCGATCGATTGCTCGCGAGTCAGCACGCTCCTCATGACCGTGCGCACCTTGTTCGCCACGACGAGGTCCTTGCGAACAACTCGCCGATCGGCTTGAACGAGCAAACATCTGCAACCGCCTTCACAAACCGTGCGCTCAGTCGCATGCCAATGCATCAATCCTCGCACCCAATTGCAGATCCCGCTCGGTTAGCCCACCAGTCGAATGGGTGAAAATCTCAACCCATACGTTGCGGTAACCTTCTAAATGCAGATCGGGATGATGCCCCTCTCGCTCAGCAACCTCCGCAACTCGCTGAAGAAACGCCATACTCGAACTAAAATCTCTCATTACCCAATCCCTCCGAATCCGCGTACCCCCATGAGTCAGCTTCCATCCCTCCAACTCTCCCACGCGTAACACGAGATCCTCTCCGATTTCTTGATTCCGTTGCGCCATATGGGTGAATCATTCGTCACTACTGCCCGGCAAAGGATTGCGCCACAACCTCAGCCGCCGATCGTCCGCTTGCCCGCAATGCCCGAATCGATCGCGCGTCATCCCGCTTCGCCAGGCGCTTCCCCAAGGCATCTCGCACCAGAGGCGCGTGAGCAAAGGCCGGCGCCGTCGTACTAAATGCCTCATACAAAAGAATCTGTCGAAACGTGCTGGTGATCAGATCTTCTCCGCGCACCACTTCTGAAATCTGCATCAGCGCATCATCCACGACAACAGCAAGCTGATACGACGGACATCCGTCTCTCCTCCAAACCAAAAAATCGCCAAAATCACGCCCGGCCACCGCCTCGCAAGCACCACGAAATCCATCGCAAAACGACACCTTCCGACCGAACGGAACCCGAAAACGCCAGTTCTGACCGAAAATCGCCCGATCCTCGACATCCCCAACCAAACGACCCCTGCACGTACCCGGATAAACGGGCTCATCGTCCCCCTCATGCGGAGCCCCCAAAGCCCGCGCGATATCTCCCCTCGTACAGATGCAGGGGTACACGCATCCCGCCCGAATGAGCGCTTGCAGGCGTTCCCGATAAAGCACCAACCGCTCGCTCTGCACATACGGACCAACCGGCCCTCCCTCGTCCGGCCCCTCCGTCCACCGAATGCCCAGCCACCTCAGATCTTCCCTCGCCGCCGTTGCATACTCCGAACGACACCGTGCCCCATCCAAATCCTCCTCTCGGTAAACCATCACACCCGACGCAGCCTCGCAGCGACGAGCCGCTCGAAGAAACGTGGCTGCATGCCCAAGGTGCAAGAAACCCGTGGGAGAAGGTGCAATGCGTCCGCGATAGCCGGCCATCATGCTGAACTCACCGCTTCACATTGAGATCCACATCGTAAACCGTCAGCGCCCCGAACTTCTCCAACTCCGCTCGAATCTCCTTCGCCTCACCGACAACCACAACGTATGCCGCACCCGGTTTGATATGCCGCTCAGCCGTGGCTCGCGCCAACTCCGGAGTCACCGCCGCCATGCGCTTCGCGTACGTCCGATAAAATGAGGCGTCCAATCCGTACAAATCAATGTCCTGAACCCGCATCACCGTGCGCTCAGGACGCTCCAATGACAGTAAATAATTCCCTACATTGTACTCCCGTTGCAACGCCAACTCCTCCTCCGGAATCAGCACCGTCCGGATTCGGGCTGCCTCCGCAAGCAACTCACGAACAGCAAGATGTGTCACGTCATTCCGCGTCTCGGCTGATTCCGAAAACGAACCGCCATCCTTCATCAAGTCGAACGCCGAATACGCTCCGTACGTCCACCCGTTCTTCTCCCGCAAGTTCTGGAAAAGACGCCCCGAAAATCCGCCGCCCAATGTCGCGTTCACCACATTGATTTCCGGAAGGTCCTGCGTCGAACGACCCGGCCCCCGATGCACAATGTCGATGTAACTCTGCACCGAACCCGGCCGGTCAATCAAATGAACCGTCGTCGCAGACGGCAACGCAGGCATCGCCGGACGCGCCACTTTCGCTGGCGCCACGCCGGTCCACGCACCCAAGTGCTTCTCCACGAGTGGCAAAATCTCCTCCAAGGAGCGATCCGCAATCACCGCAAGCGTCGCATTGCCGGGCACGTAGTGGGCTTGGTGAAACGCGATAGCATCCTCACGAGTCAATGCCTTCACAGTGTCAGGAGTCGAAGAAACACCGTACGGATGCTCCCCATACACCAGCTTCGCCGCGAGCCGTCCCGCCAATGATCTCGGTTGTTCACGATCCGCCTGCAATCCCGACAACACCTGCTTGCGAACCTTCTCGAACTGGTCCGCCGGAAACACCGGATTCAAGACCGCATCCGCCAAGAGCCCAAGCACCGCGTCCGCCTTCGACGAAAGAGCCGAGGCTCCCACGGTCGATGCGTCAGATCCGGCAGAAGCCTCCACGCGCGAACCGATTCCGTCGGTCTCTTTCGCAAAGGTCACCGCATCTCGCGTTTTCGTTCCACGGTTCAATAGCGTCGCCGTGATTCCTGCGACGCCCGCTTTCGCTCCCTCGTCCGCTGACCCCGACTTGACCATCAACCGAAGGGTCACCGTCGGTTTGCGGTCATCCAGAATGTGGAAAATACGCAAGCCGTTCGAAAGAACATGCTCGCGGTAAGCGGGAAACGACGCCTCGGGCGCAGGACCAGGCTCAGGCTTTTTCGTTCGGTCAATGACCAGTGCTGCTTGCAATGTGCTTTGGGAACTCATGGACAATGGAAGGACGGATGCGACGGATGCGCTCAAAACGCCGCTGGTGAAGGAGCGCCGGGAAATGTTCTCGGGAATCATAGCGATAACGTCAGTGAAGGGTTTATTTCAGATTAGCGGGCCTTTTCGCCCTCCTTGGCTTCGCGTTTTTTCGGCATCACCGGATACCGCAACACATGGCGTCCTGCATCGGTCAGATACTGCTTGGCCACCCGTTGCAAGTCCTCGCGCTTCACCGCGAAATAACGCTGAAGCTCCGTATTGATCAGCCCTGTATCCCCATAATAGACGCGGTAGTACGCGAGTCGGCGCGCCCGCTCTGACATCGTCCCAGACGACTTAGCGAAGGAGGCCTCTGCCTGCGCAAGCACCTTGTCGTACTCCTCCTGCGTCGCACCCTCTGCAATGAACTTCTCAATTTCCTCGCGAATCAACCCGTCCAACGTCTCGAGCGCAACACCCACTTGCCCCATGGCCTCCACCCCAATCATCCCCGCCTTCTCCAGCAGGTAAGGGAATACCTCGACACTCATCGCCACCGCTTCTTTGTCCACCAATCGCCGGTACAAGCGCGAGCTGCGACCTTTCGCCAAAACATCGGTCATCAACTCAATCGCGTAGGCGTCCGGATGCGTTTCATTCGGCGCGCGCCAAGCATGCAACGTAGCCGGCAAAGGCGTGTTAGCCATTTCCACATCCCGCGTCGTGCCCTTGGCATCCAACGCCCAATCAATCTTCGGACGCGGCACCTCCGCCCCCTTCGGAATGGGGCCAAAATACGCCTCCACCAACGCCCTCACTTCCGCCGTGTCGAAATCGCCAGCAACCGCCAACGTCGCATTGTTCGGCACGTAATAGGTCCGGTGAAACGCACGAAACTCCTCAATCTTCGCGCTGTCAATGTACTGGAACGATCCGATGGGAACCCACTCGTAGGGCGTCCCCTTGAACATCATCTTCGACAGCTCCTCAAACAAGGTTCCGTACGGCTGGTTGTCCACGCGCTGTCGCTTCTCCTCCTTCACCACCGCGCGCTGGGTCTCAACCCCTTTCTCATCAATCTTCGCGTGCATCATCCGCTCCGACTCAATCCACAACGCCAGCTTCAACTGGTTGGACGGCAAGTTGAAGTAGTAGTCCGTCTTATCGAAGGACGTCGAAGCATTCAAATTGCCTCCCGCTCCGGAGATGTACTTATCAATCTGGCCGCGAGGAATGTTCTCACTTCCCTCAAACATCAGATGCTCAAAAAAGTGGGCAAACCCGGTGCGGTCACTCCGCTCATTCTTACTCCCAACATTATAGAGCAGGTACGTGGACACCACGGGAGCAACATGATTTTCGTGGAGAATCACGTGTAAGCCGTTCGGCAAATCAAACTCGGTGAACTCAATGGGACGGAGGGAATTAGCCATAAATGAAGACACATTGCGTCTCAGAGCGCGACGTGAGTGTTAGAGCCTACGCCCCAGCCCGCCAAATCCCAACCCCGAATCCCCGCCACCACCCAACCCGCCAAGCCCAACTACTGCGCCCGCCAAGATGCCGAGCCGGTGGCATCGTCCACCATCAAGAAGCCGTACACTTTGCCGCCGGGGAACATCAGCCCGTAACCATAGTTGACTCTTCCATTCCGGATATAGTTCAGCAAAACGGTTCCGGCCGACTTGCTATAGGTCAACCCAGTCAGCCCTTCCCTCGTAATCCCGCGCAAATCAAACACATTGCCCGAATAGTTCGCAGACGTCGTGCTGGTCGAGGTCCGGAAACGGTACTGAGTACCCGTATCCCACTGGGAACTCGCGAAGGTCGTGTCATACCAAACTCCGTCCGGCTTAAACGTTGAAGTGAAACCCGTTGCAGAGAAGGCGGTGGCCTCAGGCAGGACTTGGTAGGCTGCAATCGCTCCCTGCACATAAGTGCCTTTCGGGTTGCGCGTAGACCAGAGCGTCAGATTTGGCTTCCGCCACTCCAAATCGCCCGAAACCTTCACCGATGCCGTTGGCGTTAAGGTCAGTGTGCCTGCCAACTGCCCAGCGTAAGGGTAGACGCCGTACATCGTCGCGAACACCGGCGCAACCAACCGCCCCGAGGTATCGGTGACCAATGAGCCGCTACCACTCACGGAGATGCCATCCACCGTGCGTCCAGTGTAGGATACGGTGCCCGTAGAACCCGTCGAAACCTGAAGGATAGGCATCGCCTTCTCCAACCCCGGCACCCATGAAATGACAGACGCCTCGACGGGACTCAGTGCAACGCTATAGGCGCCCCGCGCATTCGCGGCGACCGAGGCGGGTGACATTCTCAGAACCGAGCTCGATACCACGCGATCCGTTGGAGAAATGCTGTGTGAGGCGGAAACAGATATACCTCCTTGAAGGCCGTTGAACGTTAAATCGAGCACCACGTCAGACAGTCGTTTCGGCGTTGTCGTACTCCGAATCACCGGTACCGAGAGGGTGTTCACCGCCGCGAGAAGGTCTCCCGACATCGAGTAGCTAGCTCCCTCATACTCTAGCCGCCCCGTGAAGAATCCAGAAGAGGTCACATCTAAGGTCACCCGACCGGGGAACTTCGGCTTGTCCGCAGTGCCGTAATCCAGTTCCGTAGTCTGAAGCGTGCCAACGTGTTTGCCAGTTAAGGTAGCAATCACCCGCACGAAGGCAGGTTCCGAGAAGATACCCTCTGAGGACCCACCCAAGCCCCTCACCAAACACTTGTACGAGAATCCGGGCAGTGCTGCCGGAACCGTCGTCCCAACGTCTCCGGTCGTGAACCAGCTCACCCCGTCGCGCGACCGGTACCACTTGTAAGTCAACGTGTCAGGCCGCCCCGTCATCGTATCAACCGCCGACACAGAGAGGGCCGCAGTGCCGGTTGCAACAAACTTCGATGCAGGACTCTGAACCACCACAGGCGCCGAAGAGGTCGCGTTTCGAATGGAAACAACGACCGAATTCGATGCGTACTCCTCGATTCCACGCTTCACAACATACCGGAAAACAAGATCTGACGGCGTCCCAGCTTCGTCATCCGAGATAGCGTACGTCGGCGAAACCTGCCCGTCGACCGGCACGCCATTCCGGTACCACTGATAAGTCGGGCTCGCTAAGTTGGTATCGAAAGCGATTCGTCCGCCCGCCGCCACCTTCGCCTCCAACGGATTCAAAGCGCGAAGCGCTGCCGACATGCCCATTGGAATGAAAGCCAACGAGCTCAGAGGCTCCAACGCCGTTAAGCCCCCAACCGCAAAACTGCTGTCCCCGCTCGCATATACCCGCGAAACCGTCGCCCCACCCATCGCGCCCGTACTCACCTCAACGGGCACGTCAGACCTTATCTCCAAGCCTGGAGAACCATTCGCCCGCCCCAGCTGGCCCCGATGATTCGCGCCAAACCCGAAAACACGCCATCCAGACACCTCGCGAACCGTCACCAAAGAGTGCGCACGGCCACCCGCAGCCGACACCGCCACCTTGCCAGCGAGGACGTTCGTCACCTCCCGAGGCGTCAGAGACACCGCAGATCCAGTAAACCCAAGCTGACCCCCATCATTCAGCCCCCAAGTGTAAAGTTTGCCCGCGTCCGAAACCGCCAAGCTGTGATTTCCCCCAACCCCAATCGACCGAACCTTCGCGCTGTCCGAGAACACCACGCGGACGGGCATGGAACGGCCGACCGTTGTCTTATCTCCCAGTTGTCCCGAGGAGTTCCGGCCACAGCCATACACTGAGCCATCGGACATCAGTATCAAACTGTGAGCGTCTCCTGCCACCGCATCCACCACCTCCAAGCCCGCAGCAATCCACACCGTCGGAGCCGAAGTGTAGCCGCTTCCACCTTCACCTGGCTTGATCGTCACTGCCGTCACCACTCCGGAGTCCGATACCACTGCCGTTCCCACAGCACCCGCTCCCCCACCCCCACGGAAGATTACGCGGGGCAATGCCGTCTTCTTGTACCCTACCCCTCCCGTCACTATCTTGACCCCCGTCACTCGGCCGCCGGAAACCGTCGCCGTCGCCGTCGCCTTCGGAATCCGCATCTGCACCGGAACCGAGGAATCCGCCACCGTCCCATTTCCCAACTGCCCCACCTCGTTCCGACCCCAAGCAAAAACCCCTGTCTCCAAGACCGCTCCGCTCGCATCCACATTCGAGGCAATCGCCAACACGTGCGTCCCCTCCAACGAGGCAAAATGGACTTCAGTATCCGCGTTCAACCTCTGCGTGCCAGTCACCGTGACCTTGGTTGTGGTCGCACCCACTTCAATCTTGGAAATCGTCGGAGGAAGCCCGCCCACATTCAGCACACCCGTTCCAAACAGCCCCCAACCAACCCTCAACCCCTCGGCATCAACCTTGTCAAACGTCAGCACTGTAGACGACGTCCCAGAAATGAGCCGGCAGCCCTTCGATAAGCCACGCCCTCCAGCTGTCACCGATTTTACCCGCCACCCACTCATTTCTCCCGTCATGCGCACCGCCAAAGGTAAGGCCGAACGGGCTAACATCGACGCCGAAGAGCCCACCCCCAACTGCCCGTTCGCATTCCCGCCCCAAGTGTAAAGCGCCCCAGAATCAAGCAGCGCAACGCTCATCATTCCACCCGCAGACACGTGCGTCACCCGGCGATAAAACCAACCGTTCATCAACCCATTCGAGTTCTTCGAAGCTGCCTGAGACAAGGTCACCAAACCCGGCCCATTCGGATCCGCCCCAAACGGAACCACCGCCACAACGTACGTCCCCACCGGCAATACATCCCCACCCTCAACCATTTGCCCCCGAGATAAGCCGCTAATCGACGCAACCTCAATCGATGTGTTCCCCTCCGTAGCGATAAACCGAAGCGCCTCTTTGAACCGCAACGCACCCGCCGGCACCGGCTTCGTTACATCCGTTTCCCAACCACGCACGTCCACCGCCAAATCCGTCCCGCCCCCACTCACTCCGTTGCCGTGCTGCCCAAAAACGTTGCTGCCAACCGTCCAAACCCGCCCATCCGTATCTGCAAATACCGAGTGCGCTGCACCCGCGCCAAACGTCGTCATCCGGCGATTCGTGGTCTCAAAGAACGCCTCGGGTGCCAACGAATCCGGCTTCAATCGTGAAGTAGAGATAAAGGCGAGGACACCCGAGCTTGATGTAGCGGTGGCATTCTTGGAGATCCTCACCGAGGTTGCATTCACCACGGAAAGCACGGTTGTGTTCGTTTCAATCCCTGGTCCGCTGACTGCCATGCCAGCCGCCAACCCCACCGAGGAGGCCACCCCAACAACATTGCTTCCCGCCGTGGTCGACAACCCTCCAATCGTTCCCGTAAAAGCGTCCGCAACCGCAGTCGGTTTACCCAGCTGCCCCGCAGCCGTCGCACCCCAACCCCACGGAGCGTACCCACGACCCAAAACTTCCCCTCGAATCCTCAACTTCAAGGTCTCAACCACCGTGGTCGCATACTCTTCCACCCCGTCCACCGACACACCACCACTCCGGATCTCCACCGAAACGTCAACGTCGTTCAACCTCCGAACTTGGTCCGTCGACAACGTAACCTCCATCTCCCTGGGGGTGTCGGACGTCTTAACGTCCAGCAAATCCGGCGCAGACACCCCCGCCGCGTTGGGAACAACGAGCGTCGCCTTCAGGCTCTCCGAGAATAACCCGCCATCGGACACATTCCTCACCTTCACCTTCCGCGTAACAATGTCCCCTCGGTAAACCGTTCCAAAATCGACCAGCAATGGCGACGTTAAAGCTGAATCATTTGAGTTCGGGTCACCCTCATTCACGCCGGTATCCACAAAATCTCCGTCCGCCTGCTTCCGAACCACAATCCCAAGCACCTTGTTCAAAGGGTCGTGGAACCACGAAGGTCTCCATGTCACACTACTGTCAAAGATAGTCGAAAAATCGGTGGTTTTCGTTTTGAAAAACTTGGCCGGTGCGGTCGTCGAGTACTCCCCAGTGTAGGCGATCAAGTCATACTGGCCGCCCGTCAGACTCATCTTCGGCTTCCCTTCTTCAAGGGAAACTTCGATTGCGCTCGCCGTTGCTCCAATACTCAGCCCACCGACAATGTCCACTTTGTCCGAGGCAAAATCGCCGCCCAACCGCAACTTCAGCGTGCCATTAACCGCAAAAGCACCCGTCGTCTCGACACGTGTAGTCAGTAAGTTGGGCGCCATCGCGCCAGCCATCGTAGGATCCTTTACCCCAGGCTGAAATGTTGCGCCAGCGTCGATGATAAAGTTGCCTTTGAGTTTCCCGCCACCGAGCAAAGATTGTCCCGCTCCCAGCGTAAAAGTGGCGCCTCCTCCCGTGCTCAAAGTCGCTAACGGAGCAACGTAGGTTTGATTCGCCGCAAGAACCGCCCCCACCCCGAACTCGAACTCTCCCTCACGAACGCTCACCAGACCGGACGATTTGCTTTCCCCCGAGAAAGAAAACTTGCCCGTTCCATTTTTAATCAAGTTGCCCCCAATTCCCGTCGAGAGGTTAACCTTACCGTCGAAATTTGTATCCGTAGTGCCGCCAAACGTTAGCGTCTTGCTGTTTAACAACAGCACACCCGAACCCGCCAATGTTCCGATAACCTCGCTTTCTTTTAACTCAACCGTTCCCGACGGTCCAATCTCAACCGCTGAGCCGTCTGAAAGAGCCTCGCCTCGGTCTAAGATTAGCTTGCCACCATTGACCGTGGTTGACCCACTAAAAGTGTTCGCGCCTTCCAGCGTTAAGGTGGCCGTCCCCTCCTTCGTCAACGAAAACGCTCCGCCGCCCAAACCTTTCCTCGATCCGCCATCTCCCAAAACAACATCGCTGGCCGTCGTGATGGTCGTGTTTGCTGTGAGATTCCCAGACCCCAAAAACTTAAGAGTACCGTTATGCGGTGCAGCGCCACCCAACGTGACCAACGCACCAAACTCGTAATCGTTAGCGATCTCACGCTCGACCCCAGTTTTACTCGAGACCGTCGCACCCGCAACCTTCAAGAGTCCGCGCCCAAAAGCCGCATTATGTCCAACCAACACCCGGCCCTCGTTCAACGTTGCATCCCCAGTGAACTCGTTCTGGCCATCAAGGGTCAGTGCCCCAGGGCCAGACTTCGTCAACGCTCCTCCAGACACAACCCCCGACAGAACAACATCACTCAACGTCGTCAGAGCCGTCAGCCCACTCAACACGCCTGAGCTGGAGAAAGTCAGCGTGCCACTCTTGTTCAAATCCGCGTTACCCAGCGTGACAGACGCGCCAAAACGGTACGTGTTTCCAATGGCTCGAGCTCCCGCCAAGCCGGAGGCCGTGCTCGAAACCGTTGATCCGTCGACAACCAATGGCCCCACCCCAAATGCGCCCCCATGCCCGATGTAAACCGCGCCCCCGTTCAAGGTGGCACCCTTGGTCAGACTGCCAAACGTATTTCCCACTTTTAGCGTCAATGCACCGGCTCCGAGCTTCGTGAGACCGAACTCCTGGCCAGGCACGTTCCCCAAAACACCACCCAAAGTCAGCTCGCTATCCACGGTCAACTCTGCATCTGCCGCTAACTCACCCTCCCCGTTGAGCGCCAACGGACCGGTTCCCACCTCACCGAACGTCATCGCGTCTCCCAACGAAAACTCATTCAACAACGTCCGAACGGTTGGTTCTGCCGAGTCATTCGCCAGTCTAGCTCCTCCACTCAACACCACTTTTCCTGAGCCCAAGGCGGAGTCGTGCCCCACCCTAACGGTGCCACCCATGACCGTTGATCCCCCACTGAAGACATTGTGCCCGCTGAGCGTCAGCGAACCCAGCCCATCCTTGACCAGTTTCCCCGCCCCGCTCATCACCCCGCTGAAAGTGGACGCCATCCCGCTGCCGGGCGCCACCGTCAACTCATACGAGCCCAGAGACACCGCGCCCGAGCCAGCCAATCCACCCACCGTTTCGTTACTGTCTACAAGAGTCAGGAAAGCACCCGTCTGAATCTCCACCTGCTTACTGTCCGAAAGCGATTTTCCACCCTTCAGGAACAGCTTGCCCGCCTTGACCGTGGTCGCCCCGCTGAAGGTATTCTCGCCAGCAAGCGTCAACTCAGCGCCCCCGTCCTTGGTTAGCGAAAACTCTCCACCCATCTCTCCTAAACCTTTCGAACTATATCCTAATACTACATTGCTGTCCGTGGTGATAGTCATATTCGACGTCAGCTTGCCAGCACCAGTGAACCGGAGTTCGCCGTTTTGGGAAACATCTCCTAGTTTCGCAGCAATCAAAGGAACTAATACATCCCCAAAATAATAATCGTTAGTGATTGTTCGCTGTCCCAACGCGCCTGAGTCCGTGCTCGAGACCGTCGCACCCGCAATCTTCAATAGTCCGTCCCCAAAAGCCGCATTATGTCCAACCAACACCCGGCCTTCGTTCAACGTTGCACCCCCAGTGAACGCGTTCGCCCCACCAAGCGTCAGTGCCCCAGGGCCAGACTTCGTCAACGCTCCTCCAGACACAACCCCCGACAGAACAACATCACTCAACGTCGTCAGAGCCGTCAGCCCACTCAACACGCCTGAGTTGGAGAAAGTCAGCGTGCCGCTCTT
>JBIIXW010000043.1:0-22272 GCA_044347165.1 Chthoniobacteraceae bacterium | reverse complement strand
GTGGTACCAGCAAGTCGTCAAAGCCGCCGATCTGGCTGACCCGTCAGACGTGCGCGGTTGCATGGTCATCAAACCTTGGGGATACGGCCTCTGGGAAAACATGCAGCGCGACCTCGACGCCATGTTCAAGGCAACCGGTCACAAAAACGCCTACTTCCCCCTCTTCATCCCCCTCTCTTACCTCGCAAAAGAAGCCGAACACGTCGAAGGCTTCGCCAAAGAATGCGCAGTCGTCACCCATCACCGCCTCGAAGCCGCCCCCGAAGGCGGACTCCGCCCCGCCCCCTCCGCCGCACTCACCGAACCCCTTGTCGTCAGGCCAACCAGCGAAACCATCATCGGCGCCACTTACGCCAAATGGGTCCAAAGCTACCGCGACCTCCCCATCCTCATTAACCAGTGGGCTAATGTCGTCCGCTGGGAAATGCGGCCCCGCGTCTTCCTCCGCACCGCCGAGTTCCTCTGGCAAGAAGGCCACACCGCCCACGAAACGGAACAAGAGGCGCGCGAGGAAACCGAGCAAATGCTCAAAGTCTACCAAACCTTCGCTCGCGATCACCTCGCGCTCCCCGTCATCACCGGCGAGAAAAGCGCAGGCGAACGTTTTCCCGGCGCCGTACAAACCCTCTGCATCGAGGCCATGGTCCAAGACCGGAAAGCCATCCAAGCCGGTACCTCCCACTTCCTCGGACAAAACTTCGCCAAAGCCAGCGGCATCAAGTTCGTCTCTCGCTCCAACACCCAAGAACTGGCATGGACCACCAGCTGGGGAGTCAGCACCCGCCTCATCGGCACCGTCATCATGGCCCATGGCGATGACGATGGCGTCATCCTCCCCCCACGCATCGCTCCCGCCCAAGTCGTCATCATCCCTGTCACCCCCAAGGAAGAAACACGGGCCGCTGTGCTCGACGCCGCAAAACAACTCGCAACTCGCCTGCAATCCCAGTCGTTCCATGGACATCCCATTCGCGTAGAAATAGATCAACGCGACATCGGTGGCGGAACCAAAAGCTGGGAGTGGATTAAAAAAGGAGTGCCTGTTCGCATCGAGATTGGTCCGCGCGACCTCGAAAAAGGAACCGTTGCTCTCGCTCGGCGAGACGCCAGCCCGAAAGACAAAAGTTTCCCAACCATCGACGAAGCCGTTGCCAACATCGCGGCCACCCTCCAGTCCATCCATGACACACTGCTCGAACGAGCAACCGTTTACCGCGACGCGAACATGGTGCAAATCGAATCTTACGAAGCATTTAAAGAGTTCTTCACTCCAAAAAATACCGGCAAACCCGAGGCTCACGGCGGGTTCGCGCTCGCCCACTGGAACGGATCGCCCGAGGTGGAACAGCGTATCAAAGAAGAGCTAAAGGTAACCATCCGCTGCATCCCCACGCCCGGAACCATTCCCGGAACATCCGAGCCCGGTCAGTGCATCGTCACCGGTGAACCCAGCGCAGGACGCGTCGTCTTCGCAAAATCCTACTAACCCCCCCCTCCAAAGTCATGTCAACCACACCCGTCGAACACAACGACCCGCTGAACGCGCAAATCCTCTCCACCTCCGAAGACAAAATCCAAGGCTTTGTCCGCGAACCGTTCCTCGAAATCGCCGAAAAATCCGGCGTGCCCCTCGAAACCGTCGTCGAACGCATCAGTGCCATGCTCAACGCCGGAACCATCCGGCGCGTCCGCCAAACCCTAATCGCAACCAACCTCGCCGACGGTGCTCTCGTCGCGTGGCGCGTCCCCGAGGACAAACTCAACGCCGCATTCGACTTCATGTTCCAAAAGGACCCGTTCTCCGGACACGTTGTCATCCGCTCCACCGACCAACAAACCGCAGGATCGGAATTTCGCCTTTGGACCACCCTCAAAGTGCCGACTGGCCGCTCCCTCGACGAGCACTGTCGAGTCCTGATGCGCCACACCGGATGCGACAAGTTTAAGCTCATGCCAGCCAAAGGCATCTTCGCCCTCGGAGTCGGACATGTGCGCCGCAAAACCATCGAACCGGGCGATAAAGCAGCCGATCCCGCTCAAATGATTCCCGTCGCCTCGGTTCATCTGACCGACGAGGAATGGACCGTTCTTGTCGAACTCAAACGTGAGTTCGAAGCCTCCGAGATTGGGCTCAATCCATGGTCAGGCAGAGCGCAACGCGCAGGAGTCAGCCTCGATCGATTCTTCGAAGTCGCAGAAAGCCTTCAGTCACGGAAGGTCATCGGCCGCTTCTCCACCTTCCTCGAGCACGTGAAACCCTCGCAAGCCGGTGTCCGCGTGACCCGTTTCAACGCCCTCTTCCACTGGGCAGTCCCCCAAGGACGCGAACTCGAAGCCGGTGGCCAAGTCGGGCGATTCGATATCCTCACCCACTGCTACTGGCGCGAAGGCGGCCCCGATTTCAACAACGTCAACATCATGTCCGTCGCTCATGGAACGGAAAAAGATCGCGTCCTAGCCCACAAAGCAGCTATCGACCAACACCTTGCGGAACAGGGCATTCCAGTGACCTACACCAACGTTTTCTGGGGGGGACGCAGCGAAATCAAACCCTCCGAAATCTCGCCCATGGCCCACAAGGAGTGGATGTCCCAAATGGCTTAAGGCCTCGTCCAGGCAAAAAAAACGCGTTGCCGAAAATGGATCTCTACCGCTCCCTCCTGCGTCCCGTGTTCTTCCGCATCGACGCGGAAACCATTCATCACGTGGCCATGGGAGCGTTGGAACTTTTCGGCCCTGTTCTAAAAAGCATTCGCACGCCATTGCCGCCCGAGCTGGCGCGTGACGCGTTTGGGCTCCGCTTTCCTTCACCCGTTGGACTTGCCGCTGGCTTCGATAAAAACGCGTTCGCACTTCCCGGATGGGAAGCCCTCGGGTTCGGGTTCGCAGAGGTCGGCACCATCACGGCAAAAGCCCAACCCGGAAACCCGAAACCAAGAATCTTTCGCGTTCCAGAAATCAGCGGCCTCATCAATCGCCTCGGATTCAACAATCAAGGTGCCGAACAAATTGCCAGCCGCCTCGAAGCGCTCCGAGCCTCCGGTCATTGGCCAACTATTCCCGTCGGAATCAACCTCGGCAAAAGCAAGGTCACCCCACTCGAGGAAGCCGACGCAGACTACGCCGCGTCGTTCAAAAGGCTCCGCCAATTGGGTGACTACTTCGTGCTCAACGTGTCGTCCCCGAACACGCCAGGGCTCCGCGCTCTCCAAGACCGAACCGCCCTCGACAGCCTCCTCCGCAGCATCCAATCCCTAAACACCGGCAACCTGCCGATTCTCCTGAAAATTGCGCCCGACCTCACCCTTGATGCGATCGGTGAAATCATTGCCCTCGCAGAATCGCACCGACTTGCCGGGCTGATCGCAACCAACACAACCATCGATCACGCCACCGTCCCCCACCACCGCCTCCAAACCGGCGGCCTCAGCGGGATGCCCGTCCGCCAACGCTCCATGGAGGTTCTGACGTTCATCGTCAAAAACACGAAACTCCCCGTGGTTTCCGTAGGCGGCATCTTTGACGCAGACGAGGCCCTCCGACGCTTGGACGCAGGTGCCTGTCTCATACAACTTTACACTGGCCTGATTTACCGAGGCCCGGCCCTCATTCACGAAATCCATCATCGCCTCAGAAACGTTTAGTCCCTTTCCTCCAACAGGATAATCCACACTCGGATCAGCCTACTCTCGCCCCAAAGCCCTCTAGGGGATCAACGCCTCCCCCGAAATGTTCCGCATCCGCTATCCCGAAGAACTCCCCGTCACCGCCAAGCGGACCGAAATCCTGACCGCCCTCCAAAACGCACAAGTCGTCATCGTCGCAGGTGAAACCGGCTCGGGAAAAACGACCCAACTGCCAAAAATCTGTCTCGAGGCAGGCTTGGCCGAGCACGGAAAAATCGGCTGCACCCAACCGCGCCGCGTAGCCGCACTCAGCATTTCGCGTCGTGTCGCCGAAGAACTCGGCGTCACTTGGGGTCGCGAAGTGGGATGCAAAATGCGCTTCGCGGACGACACCGTGCCAGAAACCCGCATCAAGTTCATGACCGACGGGATTCTCCTTGCCGAACTGCAGTCGGATCCCGAGCTAAAGTCCTACTCCGCCATCATCGTCGACGAAGCGCACGAGCGATCTCTCAACATCGACTTCCTCCTCGGACATCTCACTCAGCTCCTGAAACGGCGACCGGATTTGAAGCTGGTCGTCACCTCCGCAACCATCGACACAAAAGCGTTTTCAGAGGCCTTCAATCACGCACCCATCATTGAAGTTTCTGGGAGAACCTACCCCGTTGAAATCCGGTACCGACCCACCGATTCCTTCCCACTCGAAAACGAAGCAGACGGCCCCGCCCACGTCATCAACGCCGTCCAATCGGTCGAGGAATCCCTGCTCGAATCTTCTGACGGAGACATCCTCGTCTTCATGCCGACCGAACGCGACATCCGCGAAACCCGCGACCTACTCGAGGCCCGGCTCGGACGAGGCACCGAAGTTCTAACCCTCTTTGGTCGAATGGCATCTGCGGATCAGCAACGCATCTTCGCCCCCGGAATCGCGCGTCGCGTCATCGTCTCCACCAACGTCGCCGAAACCTCGCTCACCCTCCCACGAATTCGGTACGTCATCGACTCCGGACTCGCTCGCGTCAGCCGCTACAATCCGCGGACGCGAACGCGCAGACTACCGGTCGAAGACATTTCTCAAAGCAGCGCGAACCAACGTGCAGGGCGAGCGGGACGCATCCGCGACGGCGTCGCAATCCGCCTTTACTCCGAAGACGATTTCGAAAAACGCGTCCCCTACACCCAGCCGGAAATCCAGCGCGCCAACCTCGCAGAAGTCATTCTCCGAATGAAGGCATTTGGCCTCGGCGAAATCGAAACCTTTCCGTTCCTCTCGCCTCCCCAGACGGCCGCAATCCGCTCAGGCTACCGTCTGCTTCACGAACTCGGGGCTCTGAACGAAACCAATCACCTGACCGGACTCGGACTCGAACTCGCGCGACTCCCACTCGATCCCACGCTCGGTCGCATGCTCCTCCAAGCGAGGGAAGAACGCACGCTCCCTGAGGTGCTCATCATCGCCGCAGGCCTTAGCATTCCGGATCCGCGTGAACGACCCGAGGACGCTGTGGAATCGGCGCGAACCGCCCACCAACGTTTCGAACACCCGCTTTCCGATTTTCTGACGCTGCTCAACCTCTGGCGAAGTTCACCAGAGGAAACGGGCCGGTCTTCAAACAACGCCCTTCGAAAATTCTGCAAACAAAACTTTCTGTCCTTTAACCGGATGCGCGAGTGGCGCGATTTGCGACAGCAGCTCGCAGAAGTCTTTCCCGAAAACGAATCACGCTTACGCCCTGTCGTCGATCCACCTGCCCCGCATCAGACGGAAGATTCAGCGCAACGCGCCAAACAAAACACGTCCCCCATTCACGCGCCGCTATACCGTGGCGTTCACCGAGCCATCCTCACCGGGTTGCTCGGCCACCTCTGCAAGCGCGAGGAGCGCAACCGCTACAAGGCTTCGGGAAATCGAGTCCTCACCCTGTTCCCAGGATCTTCCCTCTTTCACCGAAACACAAAAGCCGATCGAAAATCCAACCGCACATCCGATCCCCAGCCAACCGACCGCTCAAAAAGTCCACCTCAACCCGAATGGATCATGGCTGCCGAAGTCGTCGAAACCTCGCAACTCTTCGCGCGGACCAACGCCGCCATCGACCCCCTCTGGGCAACGGAACTCGGGAGCCACCTCTGCGAGTCTCGTTTCACCGAACCACACTGGAACCGAAAAGCGGAACGGGTGCTCACCCTCGAACGCGTCCTTCTCCAAGGCATGGAGCTGTCCCGAAAACATTCCGACTACGGCAAAGTCAACCCAGAGCACGCAAAAGAAATTTTCATCCGCTCCGCGCTCGTCGCCGGTGACGCATCCATTCCCTTAACCTTCCCCGCAGAAAACTTAAGGACCCGCGAGAAAGTGGAAAATGGCCTCACCCGCGTTCGACACCATCGCGCACTCGATTTGGAAGAAACCCTTTACGCCTTTTACAACGCTCGACTCCCAAACCTTTCCAGCATCCACGACCTGCTGCGTTTTGCTCGCCCCAAGTGCGCACAGGACAAAGCATTCTGCATCATCCACGAACGCGATTTGCTCGGACAGGCGGATAACGGCTACGACGCATCCCTCTTTCCTGACCAGGTTGCCTTCGGAAACACCGTCATCCCACTACACTACCGATTCAAACCCGGCGAGGAGACCGACGGCGTCACCCTCACCGTCCCGCTCCCCGTAGCGCCAACCCTCTCAGACGCCCAAATCAAATGGATGGTTCCGGGCCTCCGCTCCGAAATTGCCCTGTACCTGCTACGCGCTCTCCCCAAAAGCGTCCGCCGCGAAATATCCCCAATCGAGGCAAAGGCGGAAGAAATCGCGCGCCACTTTAACCCTGGACGCGAGAACTTCTTCCGCGCTCTCGCTGACTTCGTCACCCGCTCGTACCGGATTTCGGTCAACCCTGAGGTCTGGTTCAACACCACGCTGCCCTCCCACCTCACCCCGCGCATCGAGGTTGTCGATCGGGAGAACCGTGCGGTGGCCACCGGCAGAGATCTCTCCCTCATCCATAAGAGCCTGGATGCCATTGATCACCGGACCTCCGCGTGGACCCGCCTCGCTCGCGAGTCTGAAAAAACAAACCTGAAGGACTGGGACTTTGGGGACATCCCAGAGTCCATCGCCGTCGAAATCATCGCCGATGCCGCCGTGCTCGCTTTCCCAGGACTTCAAGTGACGCCGAACGGAGTGGACTTGCGCCTTTTCAAAAAAGCGACGGAAGCGGAATCGCACATCCCTCGAGGCATCAGAAAACTTGCTGAAAATGCCCTGCTCAAGGACCTAAATCATCTCCGCAGAGAGCTGGTCAACACCTTCAAAAACGACGGTCGCACAGCGAAGACATCTCAACCGCTTCGATTGGGACTCGAAAATCTGACACTTCCAAAACGCGCCGATACGCCAAACCCCGCGAGTCCCGAAGCGCTGGCAGATTCCGCTCTGTCCTGCATTCTTGACTTCACTTTGGTTTGGAATCCTCCACATCCCATCCGGCATCAACGCTTTCTGGAGTTCACCGAAACCGCTCGCAAAGCCCTTCCAAAGCTGGCCTACCAGCTCGGAGAGAGCATCCGAGCCATCCGCGTCGCCAAAGATGCGTTTCTCCAATCAAAACCGCGATACCGAGGCTGGGAAGCCGACCTCGCAAGACTCGTCCCAGAGAACATCTGCGCAAGCACCCCCTTCCCTTGGGTCCACCACCTACCCCGTTTCATCAAAGCCATGCAAGTAAGGGCAGAGCGTGCCGTCCTCAAACCGCTCAAAGACGCGGAGCGACTGAAGTCCGTGCAAGCGATGTCCTCTCTGTCCCCGCGCGAAGGACAAGAAGAACGGTTTCGTTGGATGCTTGAAGAGTTTCGCGTCTCGATTTTCGCCCAAGAACTAGGCACCTCAGAATCCGTCTCCGAAACCCGCCTGAGAGAGCTCGCGGCATCCGCCTCGCTTTGAGACGCCCACGAGGGTTTAGAAAAGGCTGGGCCCTAGGCCTCATCCTAACTGCGGATACGCCGAAGCGGCACACAGGCAGGCGTTTTCCAAACTAACCAAAGTTCCAAAGCTGGGAAGTGGATTGCTGAATTGCAGAGATTTGCGGACACCTAAAAACGGGCATGGAAACCGGGTCCCGCAGGCATTCGGACGGACTCTGCACGAAAGCTGTTGCGGAAATGGGGGAGTTCCAGTGCCCCACGGGGGCTTGGGAACGAGGGGGGCCACCGAGGCGATACGCCGATGGCACCGAGAAAGGAGGGCAATCAGGATCGCGCTCCGAGAGGGGCAGAAGTAGGCTCACCCTGTGGGTGAGTTAAAGACTCTTTTTGCACCTGCATCATGCACACCTGCCGATGGTACCGCTCGTTATACGGCCAACCTCATTCCCGTTTTCAGGTGAACTTTCAGCCGTTTCTCTCCACTACATTTTACACCGCTTTGGAACAGCGTGGCAGGCTCGTGCTCAAGTGCGACAGCAACACAGACACGTCTTCATCTTTCTTTCGCTAAGCTCGCCAGCCCCGATGGCAATCTCCTCAGGCGAGGACGGCCGAGGCATCGTCGCCGAAAGGCGGGCCAACTGCGAGAGCGAGACCTCCTCACTCCCCGACGCCCATCCCGGTCCTGACCATTTGATGCATCGACAACGGCACAGAATCCCGCAAGAAAAGCCACGAACGCATGGGTGATACGAAGCCCGACTTTAGAAAATGCGTTCACACTCGGATTTGCCAAAAAACGGGGGCTCAGGCGTTAAGGCGTTACCAGGTCGAATCTCTACCGAACTGGACCTTCCTTGATTCACACAGAAGCCCGCCTCGAATCTTTTTTTAAGCACAACGGCAAGTTGACAAACAGCTCGGTAATACATAGTTTTACACATGGTCAAAACTATCTCAAAAATCGGCAACTCCCAAGGCATCATCTTCGATTCCGCGCTTCTCCAACTGGCGCGTCTCAAAGTGGGCGACGAGGTAAATGTTGAAGTCCATGCGGGCGGGACCATCACCATTGCACCGATAGTAAGCCTGCCGCCCCGTGAGCAAGTTTCCGCTCTCATCAAAGATACGATGAAACGGTACGCCAAAAGCATGAAGCGCCTCGCATGAAGACGAATGCCAATGACTGCCTTCATCTGACGCTCGATATCGTGTTGGAGATCCATGCCGAGACCATTGCTCAGTTCGGTGGTTCCACCGGACTTCGTGACCGCGCCCTGCTCGAGTCTGCGATAGCTGCGCCACAGGCAAGCTTTGGTGGTGTTTCCCCACTGACCGATACGGTTGATGTGGCAGCGGCCTATCTCTTTTACCTCTGCAGCAATCACCCCTTCGTCGATGGCAACAAGCGTGCTGCACTCGGCGCGTGTCTTGTCTTTCTTCAACTCAACGGATACCGACCAGCACCGGATAGTGACGAATGGGAAAACCTAATCCTCGCTGTCTCCGCGGGTATCCTTAGTCGCGCCGAGGTTACGACCCAACTGCGCACGCTGGTGAGCTGAGGATTCAACAGACATGAGCGAACTCGTTGAAGTGATTGAGCGCGGTCTATAGACTCGCTTCGAGAAACTCCTCCGAGCCGCTCTCGCCCACGCAGATGAGCCAACGTGTTATACTGAATTGATCCACAGGCGGTTCATGGGAGAAGAGGCGCATCCCGCTAAAAGACAGGAACCAACGTTCCAGAACTTCCTCGATCTGCGTGACCTCATCGCCTCGCAACCCGATGCTTTCGCGAATGGCTGCACCACCGCCCGGATCGAGTATCCGCTCGGTCGCCCCGTCGGCTTCCGCAACGAACCGCTCATCGCCGACATCCTCACCGCCGCGAAGAAGGAAAATCTCGGCTTCCGGCCTTCATCCACGCACTCGTCGCCAGTAGAGAGTTCGCAGCAGAGTGACGATGCCTTACGTTACTACGCCACTCACAACTACTTTGGCATCAAAGCAAATCCTGGATGCCGCCTTGTCATGCCCTTGTCAAACGTTACCACGGATTCGCATCCGCGATCACGACAACGATCCACGATTAACTCGTCAGATAAGTCGGCCCCCTGACGCATCGCGCGCAGCGCACCACGAATGCGCCCCTCGTCTTCAAACACCAGATTATGCACGGTCAACAGGCGGCCAAAAGCCTCGGCCATTTCGTCAGCCGTCCAACCGTAAAGCGATGTCAGCACCCAATCGACCTCGACGAGCACGAGGTCGGGCACAAAGAAGGTCATATTCCTCTTCAGGAGCAGGGCTAGAACGGCACGCAACTGCGCCTCGTCATCCTGAGCGAGGTAGCGCACCAGCACATTGGTGTCTATTCCCGTCATTGCGCGGCTTTTTTGAACCTCCGAGCAGCTCCATGGATGACGGCCTTCTTCATATCGTCGATGGTGACCGAGTGTTTGGGCCGCCTCTTCGGAAACGAGTCCAGATGATCTGCGAACGAGGCCGATTTGGCTGTCAGGCGCACCGATTTGTCCTCCATCACCTCATAGGCGAGAACCGCAGAGGGCTTCGCCCCTAGAACTGCCACGACCGCCTTTGGCAGGGTCGTCTGATTTTTCGATGTCAGCGTGGAAGAATAGGTCATGCACGGATTCTCAGAGAATTCCGTGATTCCGTCAATTTTCCAGTAGCTCTAGCTTACGCCCTTGCCACGGGTGTCGTCATACTGGTCTTTAAGTCATCCCGTCTCTAGCCGCTTACCTGCACCTCATGAAAACCCGCCGCCACTCCGCGAGTTTTTCAGGACCAACTAACGACGCTGAACCTCCAATCTTGTTCCTCGCGCACGTCCCACTGCCGCACCACCCATTTCGTTCCTGCCTCAAGCATCCCGTTTCCACGTCTCGACAACCAGCCCTCGCCAAACAAGGCACGGCCCTTGCAACTCCGAGGCACCAAATCCCCATGGCCACCATCTCCCCGCAACCTAAACCCGTACCCGATAGCTCCGGCATCCGCATCACCGCTCTCGAAACCAGCATCCCGGACGATATCATGCCTGGGCTCCTGCTGCTCCGCATCCACACCGACCACGGGTTCATCGGCCACGGCGAGACGTACTACGCGCCCCACGCCGTCGCCTCCATGATTCACGATTGGATGGGACGTCGGCTGATCGGTTCCGACCCGCTCTCCATCGAAAGCCACTGGCGGTTTTTGTACGAACGCTGCTCCGCGTTTGGAGGCAGGGGCGCAGAACTTCGCGCCATCAGCGCCATCGATCTCGCCCTCTGGGACATCTTCGGACAGGCGACTCAACGCCCAATCTGGCAACTGCTCGGCGGAAAAGCCCGAGATAAAGTCCGCGTCTATAACAGCTCCGGTGGCCCAAGTTACGGCCGCCGCACCGGCCAAGGAACGGATCAAGGCTGGCCCGGTCACGGAGACATCGGAAAACCGGGCCCCCTCGAAGACAACTGGGCCTCCAACCACGCCGCCGGAGACCTCGCCGAAGAACTCGTCGCCGAAGGATACTCCGCAATGAAGTTCTGGACCTTTGACCGAGCTTATCACGAACACGGACCCAACTTTTTGCCGTGGAGCGTTGTCAAAGAATGCGTCCGCCCCATGGAGGAAGTCAGAAATCGCGTTGGCGACAAAATCGAAATCCTCCTCGACGGTCACGGCTTCTTTCAACTCCCCGCAGCGCTCCGCATCGCCGAAGCCATGCGCGACTTACGCCCCCTCTGGCTCGAAGACGTGATGCGAATCGATAGTGTCGATTCTCTGGCGCGATTTCGCGAACAAGCGCGCCTCCCCGTCGCCGTCAGCGAGATGCTTCCCACGCGAGAGGAGTACCGACTCGTCCTCGAACGCGGCGCCGCAGACTATGCCATGATTGATCCCACCTGGATTGGCGGTATCAGTGAAACCCGTCGCGTTGCGGAGTTTGCACAAGCTTACAACGTTCCCGCAACCATGCACGACTGCACGGGACCGTTGACCCTATTCGCCGGACTTCACGTTGCGACCGCCGTTCCCAATGTGGTGTTTCAGGAATCTGTCCGCGCCCATATTCGGACGTTCTACTCCCAACTCATCGACACGAACGTCGTCATTGAATCCGGTTTCGCGCTCCCCCCCGAAAAGCCGGGGCTCGGTACCGCCCTCCACGCCTCACTCTTCGATGCGACACGCCCCGGATACCGAATCACACACGCTCCCTCAAATCACCCATGAGAACGCACCTCGCAAACGTCCTTATGGCAGGCTCACTCACCGTAGCCTCCTTCGGCCAGCAAGACACCGCGCATGAACGGGCAGCCTCCCGAATCGAACCATGGATGAGGCCTCCCGCCGTGTTCGCAAACCAATACGCCAAACTCCCAGACCTTCTCACCTTTGAAGACGGAACTTCGGTGAGTTCACCCGAGGATTGGCCCCGCCGACGAACCGAAATTTCAAAGCAGTGGAAGGAGGCTCTCGGAGAAGGTCCAGTTCCTCTCGCGAAACCCAAAATCCAAATCCTCAAGATGGAGGACGTCGGCTCGTACCAACAACAGAGAGTCAGGATTGAAATCATGCCCGAACGGTTTGAGGAAGCCTGGCTTCTCATTCCAAAACACAGCGGAAAGAGACCGGCGGTGGTTGTTCCCTTTTATGATCCGGAAACGTCCATCGGCCTCGGCCAAAAACTCAATCGCGACTTTGCTCGTCGACTGACAGAACGCGGCTTCGTCACGCTCGCCCTCGGCTCGCCAGGCGGTGACGCCAGAAAACCCGAGCCAAACATCAAAGGTTGGCAACCGCTCGCCTTTCTCGCAACCGTCTCTGCAAACGCGAGAAACATCCTCGCAAACCTCCAGGAAGTCGACCCCCAGCGCATCGGTATCGTCGGCCACTCCTACGGTGGAAAATGGGCAATGTTCTCCGCATGCCTCAACGAGCAGTTCGCCTGTGCTGCGTGGAGCGATCCTGGCATCGGATTCGACGACCATCGCGGGAGTATCAACTACTGGGAGCCATGGTACCTCGGACGCGTCTTCGATGGGCCCCAACGCAAACCCGGACTCCCAACTCCTGAAAACCCCGCCACCGGACCCTACGCTCAGCTTCGCAAAAACGGACACGACCTTCACGAACTTCAGGCTCTCATGGCTCCCCGCCCGTTCTTCGTGGCTGGCGGCAGCGAAGATCCCCCGAACCGCTGGTTACTCCTTAACCACATTGTCAGAGTTTACCGTCTGCTCGGTGCAGAAGGGAAAGTGGGAATGCACAATCGCCCCCTGCACGAACCCACCCAAGATGCAGTCGAACTCATCACCGACTTTTTTGTCGCCAACCTAAAGCCTTAGCCAAGCCAGTCGGCCCAGTGTCGAAAATCCAGCGGACGTCCGATGTCGAGCAATCACGGGCAGGACCCGCGCAGCCCCGCCATGGAATAAGCGAGATGACGCGCTCATTTCCCTGAAACATCGCAATTTGGCTTCTGCGATAACATGCTCTACGCTCCACCGAGCCAATACCCGCCGTGTACACTAATCGCCCCCGTCTCCACCCGAAATCCATCAAGGCATTGCTCACCCTGATGATTTCCGCGCTTTTTCTTGTCCCGACACATTCCGAAGCCGGTTTCTTATTCTGGCGCTCAAAGCCCGCCCCAGAGCCCGTGCAACCTCCCACTCAACCGGGTCAAAAGCCTGCCCCGCGACGCACCGTTCCCAACGCCAACCTCACGAAGCCTGCTGCGCCCTCGGCAACCGCCTCCCTGCGCTCAATCCCGCCCGAACAGCGAGATCGATACGTCAAGTTACAGGTCTTCCTCGATCGATCTCTGTTCAGCCCAAAGTCCATCGACGGAAAAGGCGGGCCCTCAACCCTCCGCGCACTCAACGCCTATCTCCGCGCAAAAAACGCTTCACCCGTTCAAGACGAAAAGTCGTTCGACGTCCCCAGTGACGCCCCCCTCTACACAACCTTCACTCTCGAACAGCAACACCTCCGATTCATCTCAGGGTCTCCTAATCAGCGCTACGGACTCCCCTACAACTCAGCATCGGAGTTTGTGTGTGAACGCTATCACTGTTCCGAAGAACTCCTCGCGACACTGAACCCTTCCCTCAAACTGAACGCACTCAAGCCGGGCACAGAAATCACAGTTCCGGACGTTCTGCCGTTCCAAATCGAAGAAATGGTTCCGACCGCCGCCGTGCCGGAGAATGACGAACTCAAAGGTAGATCGATTCGCGTCAACCTCGCAGACCGCTCGCTCACCGTTGTCTCCGAAGACAAAGCATTCGCCACCTTCCCCATCGCCGTCGGATCACCGTCTCTCCCAACGCCAAAGGGAAAGTGGCGAATCTACGGCATTTGCCTGCTCCCAACCTATCGCCTCGACCCAGGCGTCCTGAGCCGAGGCGTCAGAACCAGTAACTTCAAAATGTTGCCGCCCGGCCCGAACAGCCCCGTCGGAGTGGTGTGGTGCGGCTTAAACAAGCCCGGCATCGGGATTCACGGAACCAACAACCCAGATTCCATCGGTAACGCGGTCTCCCACGGCTGTATCCGCGTCGCAAACTGGGATGTTGCGCGACTCGCGACCCTCGTGAATCCAGGCGCAGAAGTGCTCATCGACTGAGTCGAACTCCTTACTTCACTGACGGAAAATGGCCCGCATCGTGCGCCGTTTGCCTCCATGCATCCGGCCCCAACCGCCCACGCGAAAAGTTCCTCGCGCCGCCACTTCCTCTCCCACGGTGCCCTCTACCTCGCCTCAGCAACTGGCCTCCTCGCAACTACCCCAACAAAACCCGTCCTACGCATCGGCCTCCTCACCGACCTCCATTACGCCGACAAACCACCCAAAGGCAGCCGCCACTACCGCGACACCCTCGGCAAACTCGCCGAATGCATCGAGCGCTTCAACAAATCCCAAATCGATTTCGTCGTCGAACTCGGCGACCTCATCGACAAAGCCCCCTCCGCCGAAGTCGAAATCCGCTGGCTCAAAGAAGTAAACACCGCCATCCGCAAAGCAAACGCTCCCATCCACTACCTCCTCGGGAACCATTGCGTCAGCTCACTCACCAAAGAAGAGTTCATCCATCACTCTGGCTGTAACCCCCAAACCTACTCGTCCTTCGATCAAGGCCCCTTCCACTTCGTCCTCCTCGACGCCTGCTTCACCTCCGACGGAACCCCCTACGGACGAGATAACTTCGATTGGAAAGACGCATCCATTCCACCCCACGAAATCGCCTGGCTCCAACGCGACCTCGCAAGCACCGACAAACCCGTCCTCATCTTTGCCCACCAACGACTCGATCCCCACGGCGCCCACACCATTCGCAACGCCGCTGCCATCCGCGAAATCCTAGAGCGTTCCGGCAAGGTCACCGCCGTTTTCCAAGGCCACTCTCACGCCAACGACTACGCATTCATCAACGGAATCCATTACTGCACCCTCGTCGCCATGGTCGAAGGCCAAGCCCCCGAACAAAGTGGCTACGGCACCCTCGAGATTTTCTCCGACCACTCACTCCGCCTCACCGGATTCCGCAAACAAGCCAACTTGGACCTTGCACGCCTCCCCTAACCACAACTCACCGGCTGCCCACTTGCCATCCCGCCAACGCAAAATCATTTTCACCCACTATCCGATGAAACACCTCCTCCGCGCCGCCCTGCTTTCCGCTCTCCCGACCCTCACAACCCTCGCCGAAACAGCGCCCCCCGCCGGAGATAAACCCAAACCCGCCCCCACCGCGCCGCCACCCGAAACCGTCATCAAAAACACCACTCTCGCTCCAGGGCTCCAAATGGACACATGGGCCTCCGAACCCATGCTCTTCAACCCCGTCGCCCTCGCCTTCGACGACCGCGGCCGAGCCTTCGTCGCAGAAAGCTTCCGTCGCAAATCCTCGGTGCCAGACATTCGCTCCTACTCCTCCGGCGAACGAAACTGGATCCCCTCGACCCTCGCCCTTACCTCCGTCGCAGACCGCGTCGCCTTCCTCAAAAAAACGTTCCCACCCAACGCGGGAATGAAACCCACCGGTAAAGAAATCGATCACAACAAGGACGGCGCCTTCGACTGGCGAGATCTCGAGGTCGAAAAAGACCGCGTCTCCGTGCTCTCAGATTCCACCGGCAAAGGTCGCGCCGACTCCGTATCCATCGCCCACTCCGGATTCAACACCCTCGCCGATATGATCGCAGCCGGCGTCACCGTCGCCGACGACGGTATCCGAGTCATCTGCGCCCCCAAAATCTGGCACATCGACAACCAAGGCACAGCAACACCCATCGTCGACGGACTCGGCGTCCATATCGTCTTCAGCGGACACGACGCTCACGGCCTCAAAACGGGCCCCGACGGCCGCCTCTATTTTTCGGTCGGAGACTGCGGCGCAAACATCCCCACCAAAGAAGGCGGTCGCATCGAACTCCTCTCAACCGGCGGCGTGCTCCGCTGCTGGCCCGACGGCTCCGATCTCGAACTCGTCGCCAAGGGCCTTCGTAACCCAGACTCCCTCGCCTTCAACGAACTCGGTGACCTGTTCACCGGCGACAACAATGCAGACGGTGGAGATAAATCGCGTTGGATCCACGTCGTGCCCGAAGCGGACTACGGATGGCGCTTCCACTACCAGTTCGTGCGTGAACCAAAACTCGGCGTCTGGAACACCGAAGGACTCTGGACTCCTGACGCCGGCAAAAAAGCTCCCGCAGTCCTCCCTCCCGTTGTGCTGATCGGACACGGCCCCTCTGGAGTTGCTTACTACCCCGGCACCGGCCTCCCCCAACAGTACGATCGACACTTCTTCATGTGTGATTTCCCCGGAGGCGTCAGAGCCTTCCGAATCAATCCGTCCGGTGCGTCCTACGCCCCAGAGCTTCCCCAGCAAGTGCTGCTCGACAACTCGACCAAGGAAATGAACGGGAAGATCGCGTGGGGCGGAATGTACATCTCAGACGTGGCATTCGCGCCGAATGGCGGTCTCTACATGACCGAATGGGGCCACGGATTTGAGAAAACCTCCTCCGGACGAATCTTCCGTATCCACGCCCCCGAAGTAGATCAATCCGAGCTGGTTCGGGAAACCGTCAGCATTCTCGGTTCAGATTTCAAGACTCTGGATGCCCCCAGACTAACCACGCTCTTGGCACACGCCGACCAACGCGTCCGTCAAAAAGCGCAGTTCGCAATCGCGAAACGAGAAGACGCTCTGGCAATCCTCGCACCAGTCCTCAAAACCACCAGTGAGAAGCCTTTCGCGCGCTACCACGCGACATGGGCACTCGGCCAAATCGGACGCACCAACCCCGAATCCGTTCGCCCACTTCTCCTCGACCTGCTGAACCACCCAGAAGCAGAGACCAAAACGCAGGCACTCAGAACGCTCGCGGACCTGAAAACCAAAAACATCAGTCGCGAAATCGCCCCGCTCCTCGCCTCCTCCGAAGCCCGAGTTGCTTTCCACGCCGCCCTGGCTCTTCGCCACAGCCCCGACGCCGACTTGGTCCCCACCCTTCTCGAAATCATTCGCCAATCCAGCACCGACGACGCGCACCTGCGCCACGCCCGAGTCGTTGCCCTCGCCGCCTGCGCGCCCTCTAAGGTCCTGTCAGTCCTGACGCTCCAAGAATCTAGCGCGGTGCGTCTCGCCGCAGTGCTAGCCCTGCGACGGCAGGCTGCTCCCGAGATTGCAGCCTTCCTGAACGACTCGGACGCCGCGGTTCGCACCGGGGCCGCTCGAGCAATTTACGACCTGCCGATTGATTCCGCGCTCCCAAAACTCGCCGCACTTGCATCGCGAAGCGACCTTCCAAAACCGGTGCTCCAGCGCGCAGCAGCCGCCCACCACCACCTCGGAACCCAGAAAAACGCGGACGCCCTCATTGGGATCGCCGCGGATACCCAACTCCAAGACTCAACCCGAATCGAAGCTCTCGTCGCTCTCCGCTCGTGGAAACCCGAAGACGGACGCGATCTCTTCCTCGGGAAATGGTGGCCCACCAAAGGAAAACGCGATGACGGCCCCGTTCGAAATGCACTCGAAGCCCGTATCCCCACTCTCTTGAGCGACCCGCAACTCGCCGTTCGACAAGCCGCAGTTGAGACCGCCGCCGCGATGAAATCGCCCTCCCTACCGTCCCTAATCGAGTCGATCCTCAGCAAGGAAACCGAAGTCGGTGCCGTGAAAGCCATTGCCCTACGTCAAGTTCCCTCAGCGCTTTCATCAAGACTGCCCGACCTCCTCACCGCCGCACTTGCGGCAAAAGAGCCCGAGCTTCGGTCCGAAGCGTGTCGCCTTCTGACGAAGCTGAAAGCGACTCAGGCCATCAGCCTGATGTCATCCATCTTGGCCTCCGGAGATGTTCGCCAACGCCAAATCTGTTTCGCCAACCTTCTCCAGATGAAATCCAAGGAAGCGGACGAACTTCTGGAAACCCAAATGGAATCTCTCGTCGATGGCAGCCTACCAAGCGGCGCATCGCTCGACCTCCTCGAGGCCGCGTCAAAACGCGGCACGCCCGCACTCAAAGAACTCCTCAAAAAGTACGATAAAATGAGAAAGGCAGGGGATGACCTAGCCAAGTTCCGCGAATGCCTCGAGGGCGGCGATTCCGCCTCCGGAAGGAACATCTTCCGCGAAAAGGATGAAGCAGGCTGCTTCCGCTGCCACAAACACAGCGGCACCGGGGGCGACGTCGGCCCAGCGCTCGATGAACTCGGTCAGCAACACGACCGCGAGTACATCCTTCGGGCCATCCTTTACCCCAACGCAACCTTCGCTAAAGGCTACGAAAACGTCGCCGTAACCCTCGAAGACAACTCACTCGTCGCAGGAGTGGTGCTCACAGAAACCGCCACCACGCTGACACTCACCCCCCTCGGCTCCCAAACCACAAAAGACATTCCAGTCACTCAAATCAAACGCCGCGACCGGATCCCCTCCTCGATGCCCGAACACCTAGACAACATCCTGTCCAAAAGAGAACTCCGCGACCTCGTAGAGTTTCTCGCCACGAAACCCGCTCCTCCCAAAAACTGACCCGTGAGGACGAGAAGACCGACGCCCGCAAAACGGCGCAGCTACGAGATAACAAACCTAGAGCCTCCGGCTGAATCCCTTCCGTCGGTGGCGCTCACTTCACCGGATTGAGCTCCACCGCATCGACCACGACGTATCCATCCGTCTCGGCATTGGACACCGTCACCTCAACGGTCTCGCCCCCGCCAACATTCACCGTGCACAACACGCGGAACGCTCCCGCCGCATCCACGCGCCTTTGATCAATCAGCATTCGCTTCTCCCCCGCAGACGATTTCACACTCACCGGCACATTCGTCGCGCGATTGGCATTCGGCGGATACCAAAGTCGCACCTCATACCTCCCAGCGGCTTTGCTCATCACCTTGAAAACGGCGCGCTGCGCACCCTTCCCCTCGTTTCCATCGTGACGATATCCCACCCCAACAAAGCTCTTCGCAGCGACACTGTGGTTTTGGAAGCCCTCAAACCCCGCCGCCAGATCATCCTGATGCGCCCCTTTCAACTCCACCCGCTCGCCGGAACCACCCCCACCCTTCCACTCCAGCACCTGTTTGTCCGCCAGCAACCGCTCACTCAGCCGGGCCCGATCCACCTCCTGTAACGGTTTGCCACTCTCAATCGCCAACACCGCTGCCGTCGCCGCCGACTGACCCAACACCATAAAAACCGGTTCCATCCGAATCGACCCAAACGCGATGTGTGTCGCACTCAAACAAACTGGTACCGACAGGTTCAAACACTCGGACGCCTTCGGAAGAATCGCCCCGTACCCAATCGGGTAGGGAGGAAATCCTCCCACCTGAACATCCCCCTCGTTCCGCGCAAACCCCTGCGCATCGACGTACCGCTGCACGTTGTGGGAATCCATGGTGTACGCCGCCATTCCAACCGGGTCGGCTGCCCGCTCGCGTCCCTGACAATGCCCCTGATGCATCACCAACATCCCACGGATGCGTCTCGCCTCGCGAATGTACAACTGCTTCTGCCAACCCGCCCCGTCCCTGAACTCATCCTTGCACATCCCCCACCTCGCAAACTCTTTCCGAATCCCAGCGGGCACCCGATCATGATTGGCCAATGTCCACATCAACCCCTGCTGATACTCAAGATGGGCCGCCACAATCCGCTCCCGCTCCGCATACGAAGCCTCCGGATACGCATAGTTTTGACCGATGAAATCGGTTGAAAATCCGGCTCGATTGTTGGTGTCCGTCTTCCGATTCGGCATCGGCGAGTTAATCCACGGCATCCCACGCTCGCCCGCCTCGAAGTTTCTCAACAACAACTCATACCGCAATGGCTCGTAACCCGCGGGCTTCTCAAACGGAATCCGGTTGTCCGGATGATCCGTCAAACACATCCGAAAACAGTAGCCCTGCACCCGCGAATCGCCCGCACCCTCTTCCCCCGGCCCCTGCGGGTCGATTCCCGGAAGAAGCCCGCTGCCCGCATCTCCGGCAACGCGATACGCCGAGACACCCGGCACCAACTGATGATGCTTGGCATTCCCCACCTGCACTCCGTTCAACGTCTCCCCAAACTCCGCGTTCGCCTCGCGCCCAACCACATATGAAACACCCGCCACTGCCGCCAAGTCTCCCTCATACCCCGCGTCAATAAACTGCAACGCACGAAACGAATCCCCTCCCTCGAGCACAATACGCCGAATCAGGCCCCCCTCCCATTCCACCCCTCGCCCGCGCTCGCCCGAGCGCGTCGCCCCCGACCGATCCAGTCGCTTTCCGTAAATCACCTCAATCCCGTCCCGTTGCACCCACCCCTGTAAAACCGTCAATGCCGCCGACGGCTCAAACGTCCACATCGCCGGCTCCTCCCGATCCGTTCGCGTCTGCCCGTTGTCCTTGTACTCCTCCCGCTTCTGCCATTTCCACGCCTGCGGTTCGTCATAGTAACGCCGAACCCCCTGATAAAACTCGCGCGCAATCCCGCCAATCGCCGCCTTATTCCCAATATCCGTTTGCCCCAAGCCACCCGTCGTCAGACCCCCAATCCGGTCGCTCGGCTCAATCACCACCACACTCCGCCCCATCCGCTTCACCTGAACCGCCGCGGCGATCCCAGCAGCCGTTCCCCCGTACACCACCACATCCACCTGCCGCTCAGCCCCACAAACCAATGCCGACCCCATTCCACCCACCACCAACCAGCGCACAGCCCCCGACCCCCGCCGACCAATCTGCCTGTCAAAAAAACGCGTCATGCCCCACCGAAAAGCAGAGCCCACGCCGCCTACGAAGCTGGACGAACCACCACAAACTTTCCAGGCACCAACCGCACGACCCGCTCCTCCCGCCAGCCCCCAGCGCCCTTAACCTTTCGCGAATAAATCCGCACCCCCGCCGCATCCACCCACTCCGTCCGATCCACCCCCGCCTCATTCAGCGAAATCGCATCCTCAGCGCGCCCCGTCCAAACCACACCCCCAACCTCCACCCGAACCACCCCCTCACCATCCGGCAAGGCAAACACCGCATCCCCAAGCGCCGATCGACGCTCAATCCGCTCCAAATCCCCCCGATGCGCCGCATCCCACGCGGCCGAACCCGCCGCCAACGCCAGCGCCCCAACCAATGCCCCACAAGCGAGCGGAATCCACCGCTCGCCCACCACACCGCCACTGACTTCCCCCTCGCCCATCCTAGTCCTCCGAACTAGTCAACTTCGCCAGAATCGATAAATCCTCCAGCGTCGTCGTATCCCCCGTCACCTGAACCCCACTCGCAACCTGCTTCAATAGCCTGCGCATGATCTTGCCCGATCGCGTCTTCGGCAACGCATCCGCAAACCGGATATCGTCCGGCGTCGCCACCGGACCAATCACCGTCCGTACATGCTTCTTCAACTCATCACGCAACCCGACTCCCGCCTTCACCCCCGTCTTCAACGTCACAAAACACACCACCGCCTGTCCCTTCAACTCGTCCGGACGCCCCACCACCGCGGCCTCCGCCACCGCCGGGTGCGAAACCAGTGCACTTTCCACTTCGCTCGTCCCCAACCGATGTCCCGCGACGTTCAACACGTCGTCAATCCGCCCCACAATCCAGAAATACCCGTCCTTGTCCCGACGGGCCCCATCCCCCGCGAAGTAGCAGCCCTTGACCTCGCTCCAGTACGTCTTCCGATACCGCGTCTTATCTCCGTAAATCGTCCGCAACATGGACGGCCAAGGTCCCCGAATCACGAGTTTACCCCCTTGGTTCACCCCAACCTCCTTGCCCGCATCATCCACCACCGCCGCATCCACCCCAAAGAACGGCAGGGTCGCCGAACCCGGCTTGGTCGGTGTCGCACCCGGCAACGGCGTGATCATGATGGAACCCGTTTCCGTTTGCCACCACGTGTCCACAATCGGACAACGCTCGCCCCCAATGACCTTGTGATACCACATCCACGCCTCGGGATTGATGGGTTCACCCACCGAACCCAGCAACCGCAACGAAGACAAGTCGTGCTTCTTCACCCACTCGTCACCCCAGCGGATGAAGGCGCGAATCGCCGTGGGCGCCGTGTAGAAAATCGTCACCCGATGTTCCTGAATAATCCTCCAGAAACGGTCGTTCTCCGGCCAGTTCGGAGCCCCCTCGTACATCAACGACGTTGCACCATTCGCAAGCGGTCCATAAACG
>JBIIXW010000003.1:0-79993 GCA_044347165.1 Chthoniobacteraceae bacterium | reverse complement strand
CCAGCACATTCGTACCCCCCGTGTACGTATTCGACGTCCCAGAAATACGAAGCACCCCCGTGCCCGTCTTGGTCAACGCGAACCCGTTCCCTCCGTCCGTCACCACCCCCGCCAACTCCATCGCCTGCGGCTGGCCCAACGTCGGAGAAAACACATTCGCCGAACCACGCAACGTGGTCGTCCCCGCCACCAGCAACCGGTAACTGTTCGCTCCTGTCACCGCCAGCGCCTGATCCCCCATCCAGAGATTGCCCACCTGAATCGCGTTCCCCGAGTTCGCTCCGACACGATCCACGTTGATGGTCGCCGGCGCGTTCACGACCACATTCAACCCATTCGTCGCTGGGTTCCCATAGACCACCGTCCCATTCAGCCCCGACCCGTTGTTCATCAAACTCAGCGTCCCCCCAAACAACTCCACCGCCCCCGGCGTGCTCCCCGACGCACCCCCCAACCCTTGCGGATTCTGAACCGTTAACGTCCCCAAATACACCGCCGTCCCGCCCGTGAACGTGTTGTTGTTCGCACCAAAGTTCAACGCCGTCTGCGTGCTGAGCGTCTCCGTCGCACCACCCATCTTCACCAACCGCACCGCCCCAGTGATGTTCCCCGAGAACGTCGCCGCCGAGTTGCCCTGCAACGTCAACGCCGCCGACGCGCCCGTGTTCGTCACCACCCCCTGCGATCCACCCAACGCCCCCACCACCGACGACGTCCCTGCCAAATCCAACACCCCAACATCATTCAACGCCAACGTCCCCGTCGCCGGCCCCGCAAACCGGTTGCCCAACCGCAACGTCCCCGCATTCACCGCCAACGTCCCCTGAACGCTATTCGACCCGCTCAACAGCAACGACCCATTCCCAAACTTCGTCAGCCCATACGCCTGAACACTTCCCGACAACGTCGCAACCCCGCTCGTCTCGCCCCCACTCACGTACACCAACCCTTCACCCAACGGCATCGCCCCCGGGATCAGCGTATTCCCAAAGCTCACCTCCGACGACACCACCGGCGCCGCCACCCCAACCCCGTTGAACAACAACGCACCCACGTCCGTCGCAGACCCCGGCAGCGCACGCAACCGAATCGCCCCCCCGCTCACATCGGCCGAAACCCTCATCCCAAACGCCGTCACCGTCGAACCCAAGGACAACGGCGTCCCCACCGTCACCACGCTTCCTACCCCCGAACCCACAAACGTATCCGTCAGCGCCTGAACCGGAGTTCCAGAAACAAACCCACGCGCTGGATCGTACGTCACAAAGTCCGCATTCGTGTTGCTTGCAGACACCGTCCGCAAAATCGTCCCGCCCGCGACCCCCGAGTTTGCATTCCACAACGCCTGAATCTGATTCAGATTGTTAATCGCCCCCACGCCAACGGCGGAGTTCGTCGCCGCACCAAAAATCGTCGGCGTGCCGCTGCCAATAAACCGAGCATCCGAATCATTCGTATTCCCCAAGCTCCCCGACCCCGGCACCACCACCAGCGTCCCCTGCCCAGCACGACCCAACGCCGTGCTGAACTGGAACACATTGTCCAACCCACCCGCCGCGTCCAACCGCAACACCGCACCGCCACCCACCGTCAAGGTCGGCACCGTCAACGACGCCCCCGCTCCCAACGGCTCCACACGCACCGTCCCACCGTTGATGGTGAGAACCGTATCCCCAAACGGCGTCCCCGACTGCACGTTCGTCATCAACGTCCCGCCACCGCCCAACGTCACGTTATCCAACACGTTCCCCGTGTTGTTCAACAACGCCGTTCCCCCACCGACGACCATCAACGTCCCCGTCGTGTTCGCGAGCGCGCCGTTCAGCGTCAACGTCTTCCCAGCCGCCACCGAGAGCGTCCCCGTACTGGCGGCAGTGACCGTCAACGCGCGATTGCTCGAAAAACTTTCCGTCACAAACAACTGCCCCGTCGTGAAAGTCACTCCGCCCGGCATCCAGATGTTCCCCCCAAACTGCTGCACCGTCGTCGCGCCCAAGTTTGCGTCCGAGGAAACCGAAACCGCACCCGCCGCCAAAATCACCTGATCCGCCAGCGGACCCGCACCCACCTGCCCAAACGTGTTGTTCCCAGAGAGCACCAGCATCCCCAACCCGGCCTTCGTTAACCGACCCACATTGCTGACAACTCCCGTCTGCGTCACCACCTGACCCTGCCCCACCTCAATCGTCCCGCCCCCCAGCATGTCGACATTGTTCGGCAACGTCTGTGACACATCCCAGAACCCCAGCACACCCCCTGCAAACACCAACGGCGAGTTCGCAGGCAACGCCCCCGCGGCCCCGATCACCAACGTCCCTTGCTGCAATCCCGTCCGCCCCGCATAGGCATTCGACGCGTTAGCCAGCTTCAACAATCCCCCGCCTGACATCACCAACCCCGCGCCACCGGTCCCTGTCACCGGTCCCGCGAACGTCGCCACACGTCCCGTCGACGCCACATTGATCACCCGCTCAAACGCGTTCCCCAAATCCACCGCCCCCGTGAACGTGATGTCCTGATTCCCGCCCTGCGCAATCTGCATGTCATACCCGTACGCCCCGTTGAGCGTCCACATCTGCCCCCCATTCCACAGCACCGCCGTCGGTGCCGTTGCCGCAAAACTCACCGCACCACCCAGCACGCGCGACGGCAACAACCACTGAACCCCCACGCCATCCGGCGCAATCGACCCGCTGTTAAACACCAGCGGACCCGTCCCCAACGCCGCGTTATCCCCCAACTGCACCGTCATCCCCCCGTGCACCGTCGTGCCACCACCAAACGTGCCCGGCCGGTTCAGCAACACCGTCCCCGTGTTGTTGTAAAGATTGGCGCCCGGCGTCCCCGTCAACATCCCCACCACCAACTTGTTCGACGCTCCCGTCAAAACCGGCGTGTTCACCGTCAACGTACTCCCCCCTCCACCCAGCCTATACGTCGCGTCCGCCCCCACTCCCAACGTCGCCGCTGCGTAAGTCCCACCACCCGTCGAACCCAAGAACCGCCGCGTGCCCGCAAAGTTCAACGGCGTCGTGTACCCGAACACGTCAATCCCCACCACGCCATCCGCCGAACCGTTCGTCGAAGCAAACGTCACCCCCGCCGGAATCGCCCCATTGTAACCCAACCCCAACACGCCCATCCCCACCCCATCCGTATTCACCGTCCATGCCCCCGCCACATTCGCCGGTCCAGCCAAACGCACCAACCCCGCCGGAGCCACCGTCACCGCTCCAGACCCCAACGGTGTTCCCGGATTCCACAAGTTCACCAACCCCTGCTCCACCGTCACCGGCGCACTCATCGCCGAGTTCCCGAACAACACAGTCGTGCCCGAACCCACCTTCACCACCCCTGGCGTCGTCCCCGCCAAATCCCCAAACACCCTCAAATCCACCGTGTTATAAACCGTCGTCGTCGCATTCCCATTCAACGTGAATGCCCCAAACACGGTCGTCGTCTGCGTGCCCTGATTTCCAAACGCTGTCGCACCCGCTCCCAACGTCACCGCCCCAATCGCCGTCGCACCTTGCGTCGCACTCACCACCGCATTCCCCGTCAACACCACCGGGTTCTGGAAAAACACGTTCGCCACATTCACGTTGTACCCGCCCCCAGCCATCGTAATCGCCGGTCCCGCCTGAAACGGATTCACCGTCGGATCCCCACCCAACCCGTACTGCGCATTCGTCGTCAAAATCCCGTCGTTCACCGTCACCCCACTCGTCAGACGCGTGTTGTTCGCCGTCAACGTCAGCTGACCCAACCCATTCTTCACCAACGTATTCAAGGTCGAACCCATCAACGTCCCTCCCACCGTGATGTTATTGACCCCGTTGTTCAATAACGTCGGCGCATCCACCGAAATCGTTCCTGT
Source organism: Chthoniobacteraceae bacterium (assembly GCA_044347165.1). GTDB lineage: Bacteria > Verrucomicrobiota > Verrucomicrobiia > Chthoniobacterales > Chthoniobacteraceae > JBEEPE01. The sequence continues at coordinate 76,116 of JBIIXW010000003.1, read as the reverse complement.
TGAACCCGTAAAACTGATGTTGCCATTCAGCGTCAACGTGTACTGGCTAATCCCGAAATTCACCTCGTTCGCAATCACCGCATTCGCAACCGTCCGATTCGCGCCCACCGCCAAAATCCGAACCCCATCCGCAAGCGTTAAAGCCCCTGTTCCCAACGGCCCCGACGTCACCGTAGCTCCCACCGTGCTCGGCGTTGAATCCACCGTGCTCACCATCAGCGAACCCCCGTTCACGGTCACACCCCCGTTGAACGTATTCGCACCGCCCAGCACCAACCCGCCCGACCCCGTCTTCACCAACGCCCCGCCCGCACTCGAAATCACCCCGCTCATCACCAACCCCGTCGGCGCCAACCCACCCACGTCCACCGTCCGCGAAGCCCCCTGCAAATCCACCGCCGAACTAATCGTCGGAACCGTCGCCGTACTGTTGTTCGTCACATTCAACGCCCCCGTCAACGTCAGCGTCCCTGACGCCACCGTCGGCGCCGCCGTTCCACCCTGATTCACCAAGTTCAACGAGGAAAACGCATTCGCACCATTCAATGTCAGCGTTGAAGCCCCGTTCAACGTCACCGACGCGGTATTGCTAATCTGGCTCGGCGCCGTAAGCGTCACCACCCCGTTGCTCACCACCAACGCCCCAGGCACCGCCACCGTCGTCGTCGCATTCGCCGAGGGCGTGCTCAACGTCAGCGTCCCCTGATTCACGTACGTCGTCCCCGAATAGTTGTTGTTCCCCGTCAACGTCAAGCCCCCCGCACCCGCCTTCACCAATGACATCGATCCCGTCAACACACTCCCCATCGTCGTCACGTTCTGATTGATGTACGCAAAAAGCTCCGACCCACCCGACGTCACAGACCCGCCCGAAATGCCCAACGTGAAGTTCGGCGCCACCAACAATCCGCCCGAATCAATCGTCAACGTCTGACCCGCCGTGATCGCGACCGTCGCATTCGCTGTCGGATTAAACTTTACCGCATTCACCGTCCCACTCGTCGTTAACGTCGATGCCGTCGCCGTAACATTCAGGTTCAACGTGCCGTCAATGGCCCCGTTCAATGCGGTCGCCGAATAAAAACCAAATCCCGGCGCGCCCAACGGCCCCACCCCACCCTGATCCGCCCCGTCCACCGCGTACGCCGCAAAATCCGTCCCACCCACCGTCGCCCATCCCCCCAAAATCCCATCCGCCAACGCCGTCCCCACCCCACCCACCTGACCTAGATAAACCTGCGACGTCCCAAACCCCTTCTGCCCGAGATTCGTCCCCGTAAAGTTGACGCCCGCACCCGTCGAACGCACCAAGTTGCCCACATTCAAAACGCTCGGCGCCACATTCCCCGTCCACGGCGTCACCGTCAGCACGTTCTGACCCGATACCGCATTCACCGTTCCCAGCGTCGCCGTCGTCTGATTCCCCAAGAACAACACCGTACCCCCATTCAAGTTCACCGCTGCCCCCGCCGCCAACCGCGATCCCGAACTCAGCGCCGAACCCGCATACAACGACTGGTCGTTCCACTGCAACGTCCCCGAGTTCACCGTCACCCCCGACGTGTTTCGCAGCTCACCCCGATCCAGCAAGTTAAGTACGCCCCCGCGAATCACCGTCTCCCCCGTAAACGTGTTCACATTCGACAACCCCGTCGTCGAGTTCCCCGCCCGCGTGAAACCCAATTTCCCCGTCAGACTCCCTCCAAACGTCCCATTTCCCGAGACCGTCAACACAGCCGCCGTCCCAGACGAGTTCGTGACTTCACCGCCCATCCCCGCCAGCGGATTCGTGCTGCTCAGCGTGGTGAAAATCTGGCTGTTGCCCGACAAATCCAACACCCCGCGATTCGCAATCAACGTCGACGCCCAAACCGCGCCCCCCGTCGGCACCACGGCCCACGTATTCGAACCACCCAGCAGATTCACCCGCCCCCCTCCCATCATCGTGTCGTTAAACTGCTGTTGGAAAATCTGCCGACGCAGGATGTTCATCGTCCCATCGCCCGTCTTCACAATGCGGTTACCCGCAAGGAGATACGCGTCAAAATCGAGGGCATTCACCGTATCCTGCTGATAAAACCACCCCTGTGTGCCAATACTGATCAGGCCCCCAGAGAACGAGGTCGCTGCATTCGACAACGCCAAAATCCCGCCCTGACCAACCGTCCCTATGGTCAACGTCACCGCATTCGAAATCGGCAACACGCGTCCGCCACTCTTCATCGTTAGCGTCGAAACCGATTGCGTCCCCGTCACCTGCGCCGCACTCATCGCAATGTTCGTGTTCGCTCCCCCAATCGGACGGAACAATCCCGGCGCTAACTCCGCATCCGTGAGCGGGCGGAACCCCGTCACCGGCGAGTACGTCGCAAACCCCGAACCCGTCCCCGTAGCAGACGTATCCGCGAGGTAGCCTCCACGAACAAACATCGTCGGCGTCCCCGCTCCCTGACCCCCGCCCGCTATCTGGTTCAGCGAAATCGCATACACATTCGCCACACCCGGCCCCGGTGTTTGCCCGAGATTCGTTCCGCGGATCAACATCATTTCGTTACCCGTCATGTTGCCTATCGCGCCAAATGAAAGCGTCAGCGACTGAGCCGCATTCGGCACCAACGTAATCGCGCTCGCTCCCGGATTAGCCGTCATGGTTGAGGTACCTCCGAGATTGGGCGAAACAAGGGTCTCAGACGTCGGCGAACTCGCATTCCCCACAAGCTTCAGTTCCCCGCCATACAGGTTGATTGAACGATTGGGCCCGCCCAAACGGTTGTTCACGTTCGTCCCAGAGTTGTCCAAAACCAACTGCGCTCCCGTGTAAACGTTGTACGTCCCAAAGGCCGCCGTCCCAGTGCCCGAAAGCTCCACCACTCCCTCCGACACCGTGAGCGTCCCCACATTGTAACTCCCAGTCCCCGTCGCGCCCGACAAGGTCATCGTCCCAGAACCAATCTTGTCGATGGTCAGATTGTTGCCCACCTGCGAGTTCCCCGCAAAACGACCCGCAAACGTGAAGCTCGTGTTATCAAAACCCACGCGCAACGTCTGTGCCCCGCCACGATTCATGACCAACCCCGTCCCCGTCAGCGACCCCATCACACTCGCCACCGCATTCACATCAAACGTCCCGTCCGCCCCAAGATTCACCCGCGAATATCGCGAAAGCCCGTTCGTATTTCCCGCCATCAAAATCCCCCCCTGCACGTCCGTCGTTCCGCTGTAACTCAGCGCCGGATTCGCCAGCGACAAAATCCCGTTCCCCTGCTTCACCAAGCCATCCGTCCCCCCGAGCGCCGTGTACAACAATGCCACCACCGGCGCCGACTCCACCGCGATCGTCGGCACACTTCCGCCAAATTCCAACGGCCCCCAGAACCCAATATTGTTCGTGGCAGTCACCCCTCCGACCGTCAGCACCTTCGACGGATTCGTCACCGCAACCCGATTGAAAATCCCCTGATTCACGCCCACCACCCGCGCCGAATCCCCGCTCACCGTCAACGTCCCCGTCCCCAACGGCCCGTTGGTCAAACGCCCAAAATCCAGCGTCGTCGTCCCCACCACCAACGACCCCTGCTGCAAATCCACACCCCCGCTGAACGTGCTCGCCGCACCCCCCGCCGGACTCAACACCAACGTGCCCGTCCCCGTCTTGATCAAGCCGCCCGTTCCAACCACCACCGCGTTAATGATCAAATCCACCGGCGACTGTCCCGATACCGACACCGTCTTCGTCGCACCCCCCAACGCCCAACCGCCATTCAACGTCGGCGTGAAGGCCGGAGTGTCATTCAGCGACGTAATCCCCCCCGTCAAACTCAAGAGCGGGATAAAGTTCGGCGTCGCAGCCGCACTCGTCGTCAACACCGGCTTCGTAAGCGTCACCTGCGTGGTCGAATCCACCGACGCCACCTGCGTCCCCGGCTGAATCCCCGTGCCCGTCACATACTGACCCGCCACCACCCCCGCCGGAACCGTCGCCATCGTGATCACCGCCGCGCCCTCCGTTTGCGTCACGCCACTCGAAGTAATCGTGCTCGAGGTCACCGTCGGCGTTCCATTGCCCCCTCGACTGTCAAAGCTAAGCGCATCCAACGTGTTACTCCCGAAAAGGTTCAGCGTCCCCGGCCCGTTAATGGCCACCGTCGATCCCGCCGCAATCTGGCCGGCAGAAACCGTCATCGTCACCGTGCCCCCGTTAATGTCCAACGGCCCCGGCACAGCCACGACCCCACCCGCGCCCGCGAGCGACACCAGCCCCGCATTCACCACCGTCCGCCCCGTGTAAGTGTTCGCCACCGTAGGCGTGAGCACCAACGTTCCCGCCCCACCCTTCACCAAACTCATCGCCCCTGTCAGCTCACTCGAAACCGTCGTTGCGTTCTGGTTGATGTAAGCAAACAGCTCCGCGCCTCCGGAAGTGATAGCCCCTCCACTTATCCCAAGCGTGAAGTTCGAGCCCATCAGCAATCCACCCGAGTTGATGGTCAACGTTTGACCCGCAGAAATGACCACTGTCGCATTGGCGGTCGGATTAAACCTCAAGGAGTTCACCGCGCCACTCGCCGTCAACGTCGACGCCGTCGCCGTGATGTTCAAGTTGAGCGTCGAATCAATCGCCCCATTCAACGCAACCGTTGAGTAACTCCCAAACCCGCCATTGCCCAATGCCCCAACCCCTTGCGTTGTTCCCGATCCTGGAACGTACGCCGCAAAATCCGTCCCATTCACCGTCGCCCACCCGCCAATAATCCCATTGCTGGTAGATAGCCCGTCCACCGTGACCCGACTCGACCCCGGCCCCGACTGTCCCAATGCCACCGCCGCATTCGCCGCCGTGAAGTTCACCGTGCCCCCAAGGCTCCGCGTCAACGAACCCAAACTCAACGCCGCCGTTCCATTCGCACCCGTCGCAACGTTCACCGTCACCTCCCCACCGGAAAGCGTCACCGCACCCAACGTTTCGCTCGAAGCCAACCCGTACCCCCCCTGCAACTGCAGCGTCCCCAACCGCAGCGACACCGGCACCGAATCCGGCACGCGATCGCCATTTCCATAAAACCCCGTATTATCCAACTGAAGCGTCCCGCCAAATACCTGAACCGCCGACGTCTGCGTCAACGCCCCTTGCTGCGACAACCGCAATGTTCCATCACGCACCACCGTCGCCCCCGTATACGTCTGCGGCGTCGTGAACTGCGTGGTCGAGTTCCCCGCCCGCTGAAACTCCACATTCCCCGAAATCGTCCCACCAAAGTTCGTATTCCCCACCGAAACGAACCGCGACACCTGGCCCGCATTCGAGTTCGTGAGCACCCCACCCGCATACAAACTCGGCGACGCAAACGTCCCCACCAACTGATCGCGCCCATTCAAATCCAACACCCCTCCGTTCAGCGTGATGTTCTGCACCGTGGCCACCGTCGCGGTCGGAATCACCGGAATCACCGAGCCCGTCGCGTTGGCAAACACCGTCGTCCCCTGATTGAACGCCCAACCCGCGCTGCCTCCCGTGATGAACTGCGGCCGCAATACCGTCCACGTCCCAGCCCCCGACTTCACCATGCCACCCGTCGTGTTCACCACCGTCGCATCAAAGTTCAAGTCGCCCAACGCGTGAACGAACATCGTAACTCCCCCCGAAGCCAACAGCCCTTTGCCAATCCCTCCATTCCCGGGTAACGCCAAAATCCCGCCAGCCTGAAGCGTCAACTGACTCCCCGACGTCAGCCCCGCAATCGACCCCCCAGACTCCAACGTCACCGTCGCCGTCTGATTCACTGGGAACGTGAACGCGGATGCCGCGCGCAGTTGCGTCGTCGCTGCCGAGGGCGCCGTCGCGAGGGAAGTCACCATCTCGGCGTCCAGCAGGGGACGAATCCCCCTCGTGAAGTCGTACGTCGCAAACCGACTCCCACTCCCCGTAACGGAAGAGTCCGCCAAAATATCACTCCGCACTGACATCAATGGCGTCCCCACCAGCGTCCCCAAGTTCAATCCCCCCACAAACGCACTCGCCACCCCCGCCCCAGGCACCGACCCCAATCCACTCCCGCGCACCACCACACTTTGCCCTCCTGACTGACCCGTGAGCGCCCCCGCGTTCAACCACAGCGGCGCCGACGTCCCCGCCTGCAACGTCACCACCGAAAGGCCGTTGCCACCCGAGAAGTTTAAGGTCCCAACCCCTTCGTACGAGGCCTGAGCGGCGTTCCCAAGCACCGTGAAGGCCGAACCGTAAACCTGCAGCGTCTTGCTCACGCCCCCAAGCCGCCCAACCACATTCTGTGCGGTGTTATCCAATGTCAGCGTCGATGCCGACACGTTAGTCGTCCCAAACGCAACGGAAGCCCCACCCGCCAAACGCAGGCCGCCCTCCAAAACACTCAACGTCCCCGTCGAATCACTCACGCCATTCAAACTCAGCGTGCCAGTGCCAATCTTCGTCAAGTTCACGGAACCCTGCGTCGCACGGCTAAACGCCCCAATCACCCCGTCAAACGCCCAGTCCGACGCCTCACCAACCCCCACCGTCAACGTCTTCACCGCTCCATTGTTGTTCACCACTAAACCCCCTCCCGACAACCGCCGCACCGCCTCATCCATGTTGTTCAAGTCGAACCGCGCGCCCGCCGCAATCGTCAGGACAGATGCGTCCGGGATGATGTTGCCTGTGCTGAGAAAAAGCGTCCCCGCGTTCACCGTCACTCCCCCAAAGCCAAGCCCCGATGCAGAGAGGGCCAACCCCCCCGGTCCTTCCTTGACCAGACTGCCATTCGTCAACACCGACGGAATCGAGAGACTCACCTTCGCCGCACCATCCACTGTGTACGTCCGAGCGCCACCCTGAAGATTCAAGTACCCCCCCGAAATGGTCGGAGTCGCGTTGTACACCTCATTCGTCACCGTCAGATTGCGCCCGTACGTGAGCGTTCCTTGAACGGTCGTCGTGGTGTTCACCGCGGTCGCCGTCGCCGGCGCTGAAATCGTGATCTGTGAGACGCTGTCCACGCTCGCCACCACCGCCCCCACCGGAATCCCCGTCCCCGAAATCGGCTGCCCCACCGCTATCCCCGAAGTCGACCCCACCGGTACCACCGTCGTGCTCCCATTCACCGTCCGATACTCCCGAGCAACCCCGCCAATCGTTAGCATCACCGAATCGCCCGTCGCCGTGGCGGCCGCAGACAACACGAGTGCGTTCGCATTGACCGTCGCCACCGTGGCACCACCAGGAATCCCCGTGCCCGTCACCGTCTGACCCGTCGTAATCCCCACCGTCACCCCCGTTGCCTTCAAAATCGGACTCCCCACCACCGTCTCCATGAGAGCCGTGCCCCCCACCAGATTCACCGTCGGCGTCCCCGTCAACCCGCTCGGGTCAAACCGCAGCGTGCCCGTGAGGGTGTTGTTTCCAAAGAGGTTCAACGTCGATGCCCCGTTCAACCAGTAGTCATTATCCAGCGGCAAACTCGAACCCGCACCCTGCGTGAGCGTTGCCGCATTTACGGTGATTCCCGTCGAAGGATCCGCATTCCCCGGTAACAAACTGCCCGTCCCCAAGAAAATCGTCCCCGCATTAATAATGGTCCCCCCCGTGTACGTGTTCGTTCCATACAGGTTCAGGATGCCCGCTCCCGATTTCACGAGCGTCGTCGCGGCACCGCCGTCCGTGATCGCACTATTGGCGTTCAGTGCCGACTGGTTGAACAAATACAACTGCGGCTTCGGCGTCGAAATCGTCCCATTGTTCGGCGCATTCCCCAACGTCACCGTCTGGTTGTTTACGGACAACCCTCCGCTGGTCAGGTTCAACCCCGCACCCGTATTGAAGGTGTACGTCTGCGCTCCATTCAAAATGAGCGAGTTCACATTCAACTGCGAAAGACTCCCCGACGGCGCAACGTTCGTCGCCACGTTCTCCACTCCCGTCCCCCCAAATCCCGTCAACTGCGTCGTAATCGAACCAAGATGGTACCCAATCTTCGCCAGCCCGGTGGTCGGCGAATACGTCGCGAAATCCGCCCCGTTGTTCAGCGTCAACCACGCCGGTAACATCCCATTCACCAGCAAGCTCTGCAGCGTTGTCGCCGATTCGCCCGAAGGCGTCACCGAACTCACAAACACCGCAGGATTGTTCAAACCAACCGTCCCAAGGGTGCCCCCCGTATTCACAATGTTCACCGTCGCACCCGACGAACCCTGCACCAACGAACCCAAGTTCAACACCCCCGTTGACGCCACATTCGCCGTCGTCGTCACCGTAAACGTGTTCTGCCCTCCGGATAACGTTACCGTCCCCAGCGACAACACCGAATCCACGCTCGGCGCCGCCGTCAGCGAAACGCCACCCCCGCGCAAGGTCAACGGCACCCCCGAAGGCAGCCGCACCGGATTCGCCACCGCGTTAATCCCACCCTGATTGATGTTCAACGTCCCAAACTCCAGATTCACCGACGACGTTCCCGTCAACGCACCCCCATCCTGAAGGATCAGCGTCCCCCCGCGCACCCACGTCGCCCCCGTGTAACTATTCGCTCCCGTCAACGTCGTCGTGTTATTGCCCGACCGCGTAAAGCTCAGGTTGCCCGCGAGGCTACCCGCGAACGTCCCGCCATCCGGGCCAATCAGATTCACAGGATTCACAGCATTATTCACCACCGTACCCCCCGCCCCTGGGAACGTATTCGTCGAGTTCAGCGCCGCAATCACCTGATTCGTCCCATTCAAATCCAACGTCCCACCATTCACCGTCAACGGCGTACGACCCCCACCTGTTCCTGACACAAACAACGTGTTGTCCCCCGCCGCCAACCGAACGATCCCGTTGTTCACCGTTAACGTCCCGTTGGTGAGCTGCGGCACCGTAAACGTGAGAGTGCCACCCATCCCCTTCACCAACCCCCCAGCGGTCTGCGCCATGCCAAAGTTCAAATCCCCAACCGTGTGGACGAACAGCGTGTTGGTCCCCGGATTAATCATCCCCCCCGTCAACCCCGCATTCCCCGGCAACGCCAAAATGCCGCCCATATTTGACCCACCCGTGTTCACTGAGAGCGAGTACGTCGCCGGAACCGGCCCTGCCGACAACACCCCGCCGCCCGCCCCCAAGGTGAGCGACTGCACCGTCGTGCCCGCCACCATCGCGCCCACCCCGCCAAGCTGCACGTTGTTCCCCGACAACCACGGCACCACCTCACCCGCCAAAAACCCGCGCACCCCAAACGTCGCATCCTGCGTCATCAAACTGTACCCGCGCCCCGAAGCACTCTGATCCACCACAAAGTCCGAACGAAGATTGTAGTTCGGCGCCCCAGCCGTCGTGCTTCCGCCCGCCCAGTTCGGTGTCGTAAACGTCAACGCCGCCGTCCCCAACGCCCCCGCAGAAACCCCCAAATACGGCGCGCGCACCACCCCACTCACCCCACCCGCCACCGCTCCCAAGACAGACGACGTCACCGAGATATTCCCAGACCCCGGCTGCAAGTCGAAGAATGGATTCCCAGCCGATAAGCCGATGTTTCCGACCGCTTCTGACACGTTCCCTGACAGATTTGTAATCCGCAATGTCCCACCCAACGATAGGGTCGACGCGTAGGTCAAGACACCCCCAGAGGCCGTCGCCGTCGCATTCGCGCTGATCACAAACTGAGTGCTGTTGGTAATCGAGTTAATCACCGCTCCCACCGGAATGTTCGGCCCACTCACAGACATTCCCGCAACCAAACCTGCAGTGCTGGTCACCGATACCGTGGAGTTGGCATTCGTCGTGGATAAACCATTCATCGTCAGCGAAGCGCCCAAGCGACTCCCGACCGAACTCGAACCATTATCCAAAACCAACGCACCCCCATTTGGCACCGTGTAAGACGAAAACAACCCCGCCGTGGCACCCGCAAACCGCAACCCCCCTTGGCTCACCGTCACCGTTCCCGTCGAATTCATCGACCCTGTCAAACTGAGCGTCCCCGTCCCCACCTTCACCAAGTTCACCGCCGCTGGCGTCACGTCATGGTACCGGCTGATGTTGCCCGAAAACGTCGTGTCCTCCCCCAACAACCCCACCGTCAACGCCGCCGCAGCGCCCGAGTTGAAGACCGCCCCCGACCCGCTCAAACCCCCAAACTGCCCCGCCGAACCCGCCAAATCCAACCGCGTTCCCGCACCCAGATTGATCCGCGCCAACCGCGATCCCGCATTCGCCGCCCCCACCCGAATCCCGCCTCCTGTCACATCGAGAATCGGACCAAACGCGCCCAGATAGTTTATCTGTAACACCCCATCCCCCGACTTCGTCACCCCGCCCGAACCGGAAATCCCCGTCAAGATCAACGATGACTGCAACGGCCCCACATCCCGCCCCTCCACCCCCAACGGTTGCACCGAAATCACCGCCGGCGTCGCCGCAAAATCCACCCGCCCCGTCACCGTACTCGTCCCCGACGCGTTTGAGGAACTCGCCGAAATTCGCCCTGACGTCACCGCCAGCGACCCCGCCGTTGTAATGCTCGGTGCCGTCCCCGAACCCCCAATATTGTTCAGGGTCAACTCGCTCACCGTGTTGTTTCCAAAAAACGTTAACGCCGACCCGCCGCCATTCAGCGTCACCGCGTTCGTCGGCGCAATCTGCCCCGACGCGTTGGTCATCGTCACCGTCGCGGCATTAATGGTCAGCCCCCCCGCAGGAATCGACGCTTGGCCCGCCGTCACATTCGCCACGTTCAAGTTAAACGTACCCCCGTTCAACACCGTCCCGCCCGTGTAACTGTTCAGCACATTCGCCAAGGTCATCGCCCCACCCGACGCCGTCAGAATCATGCGAACCGCCGCTCCATTCGGATTATCCACCAACCGCGAGTTCAACGTCAGCGTGTTCGCTCGATTGTAGAGGTAAAAATCCACCACGCCCGACGACGCCGCGCCCCCCGCCGTCAGCCGCCCCGAATCCAACGTCGCCCCAATCGTCTGATTGTTGTTCGACCCAATCAGCCCTCCCGAAACCACGTTCAGTAAATCCACACCATCCGTGAAACCCAACGCAATGTTCCCATTCAACACCAACGAGTTAATCGTCAAACCGCCCGATGGTACCGTGCCCGTCGCCGTGATGCGCACATTGTCCGTTGCCAAGTTCGTGCCCGACAACGTCGTCGCATTGTAACCCGCAAATCCCGTCTGATTAAGAGCGCCTACACCCTGCCCAGGAATGTAACTCGCAAACTCGTTATTCACCTGAATCCACGCCGGCAGGATATTGTTCACCAACCCCGCCGCAGACTCGCGTGACGAAAGAATCAACCGGCCAGAACCACTCGTGAGCAGCCCAAACTGTGTTCCCCCGAGAATGACCGTCCCCTTTGACCCCGGTTCCTGCACCAAATCCGCCACCCGCAACTCCGCGGCATTGGTCCCCGTGCCACCCGCGTTCACATTCACCGCACTGAAGCCCGACCCTATCCGCAGCGTTCCCAACGTCTCCCGCGAAACAAACTGTGCGCGCCCGTTGTAGTTCAATGTCCCCGCCCGCAAAGTCACCGTCGCCGCATCGTTGATGCGATCCGCAACGTCCGCACGCCCCGTGTTGTTCGCCAGCGTCAACGTCGCCAAGTTCACATCCACCAACGACGTCGCCGTCAACGCCGCCGCATCCTGCAAAATCGTTGTTCCCCCTGTAAAGTAGGAGCCTCCGGTATACGTCTGCGGCCCGTACAAGGTCGTCGTGTTCTGCCCACCTCGCACAAAGCTCAACGGCCCCGCAATCGAGCCAGACCACGTTCGCGCTGCGTTATCCTGATTCGCGAAAAGAACCCCGGGGCCGTTCGTGGAGGTAATCGTACCCCCGCCTGCTTCAACCGTCGCATCCGTGAATAACCCAAACACCCACTGCGAGTTGCCATTCAAATCCAACGTCGCCCCAGGACCGACATTCAAATAATTGTTCGGTGCCAACGTGTTCGTCCCCCCCGCAAGCCGCAAGGTCCCCTGCGTCACCACCGTCTGCCCCGTCAGCGTGGTCGCCGCCATCCCCGCAATCGGACTCAACGGCGCTTGAAGCGTGAGCACCCCAGGCCCGCCCTTCACAAAAGAAACCTGTGCGGTCGAAACCCCACTTCCCCCTGTCAACAAACTCGAAATCGTCAAATCCCCCACCGCATGAATCGTCAGCGGACGGTTCGCCGCAGGCGCCGAAATGATCCCGCCCGAAATCCCCGCATTGCCCGCCAACGCCAAAATCCCACCGCTCGAAAGCGACAAGCTCTGCAACGCCCCAATCGTCGCTCCACCCCCTGCAACCAACGTCAGCGAGTTCATCGTCCCCGAAGCCGCCAATGTTTGCGCCGCCACCAACCGCACATTTGCATTCGCCGTCGCAAAATCCGCCACCGTTTCGGTCGCCACCGTCAGCGGCCTCAAAATCGCCGTGCCAGAATCCGCCGTCGCAAACGAAATCCCCAGCCCCGTATCCGATGTGTCCACAATCGCCCACGGCAAAATACCCTTCGTCACCGCGCCCGTCGCGCCCGTCTGCCCCGCAAAGTTCCACGCCGTGCTCGTGATTGTTGCCACATTCGCCCCCGCCACCGTCCCCAGCGAAGTTCCACGAAATAACGCGGTGGTCCCTTTCGGAGTTCCAGTCTGAATCGGCGTGGGATCCGCCACCGCGCCCAACGCCAACCCCGCGCCGCCAGCCCCCGCCGTCACCGTGACGAGGTTAAAACCCCGATCAATCGTCACAGCTCCGAAGGTTTCCGTGCTCGCCGTCCCACCGCCAAGGTAGGTCAGCCTCGAACCCCGCAGCGTGATCGCGCGGTTCGAGCCCAACCGGTTGTTCACCGACGTCCCACTCGAGTTGTCCACCGTCAATCCCCCGCCGCCCTCGAGAATAATAGCCCCCGTGCCCCCCGTCTGGCCCACTCCACCAGACCCTACCACCAGCGTCCCGCCCCCAGACACCGTCACTGGACCCACAAATGTTCCGCTCGCGACCCCGAGCGTCGCCGTCCCGGACCCCAACTTCGTCAGACTCGAGACCGCTCCCAGAGCCCCCGTCGTGAGATTGATGTTCCCCGCGCCAGCCAGCGTCAATGCCTGCGCGCCCGTAATCCCCCCCGTCACATTCAACGTCGCCCCCGCATCCGCACCAATCGTCGCCGCTGTCGCCAACGTAATCGCCCCGCTCTGCGTCACCGCAGCTCCCGCCAGCGCCTGCAAAGCCCCCCCCGTATTAATCCCCGAGTTGTTCAGCGTCAGCGGCTCCGCAGAACTCACCCCGCCCGCCAACTGCAACGCCGCACCCACATTGTTCGCCACCGTCGTCGCCGCCGTCGTCCCCAACGCCGTCCCGTCCGTCACCCGCACCACCCCCGCGTTCACCGCCAACGTCCCCGACCACCCCGCGTTATTCCCGCTCAACGTCACCATCCCGTTATCCGTCTTCGTCAAAGTAAACGCCCCCGACAACGCCCCCGACACCGTCAGCCCCGGAGTGCCCGTCGCTCCCGACAACCCCGCCACCGACCACGTCTGATTCGACGACAACGCAATCGACAAGTTCGCGTCCCCCACTGTCGCCAAGTTCGACGACCCATTCACGACGATCCCGCTCGCCCCCAACGTCAGCGTCTGTGCCGACGCCGCCGTCAGCGAATACCCCGCGTTGAAAATCAATCCCGTCGCCGTGACCGGTCCCCCAATCGTGATCACATTCCCCGCCCCCGCTCCCCCAAATGACGCAATATCCGCCGCGCTGAACGTGCTATTCGCAGAACCCGTCCACCAGTTCGTCGCCCCCGTCGTCCAAGTCCCATCCCCCTGCTGCACCCCGACCGTCCCCGTGTCAAAGTCCCACACCAGGGTCGCCCCCCGACCGACCAGCCCGGCCAAAGCAAAAAAGGAGCATAAAACGGCGCGTAAAAACACCGACATTCCGGAGACCCATCGCCTCGGATTCTCGGGAACGAATTCCCTGCGTGTTAAACTGCGCATCTGACCCCTCGAAAAACCGTCACGCCCGACCGCGTGAAGGAATCTCGACAAGGTGTCGAACTTGCTGTGTTTCGTCATGTTCTGGAGAATCTAAACAACGCTTCGGTCCGCTTCAGAGTGACCCCTGTTAAACGTGACGTCGGCGACCCAACTTTCAGTGCATTAAACATGCCTTTTTTACGCGCCTAAGAATGCCCGGCAACCAGCCCCGTTGCTTCGTGAATCTTCGCTGGGCGCCGGGCGGCGCCGAGCGGCAGGATGGAGCACTCGCGACGCCGTCAAATATCCAGACACTTTCCCATGAAAAAGAATCCCGGTCCGCGTATTGATCGCGCAGCGGTCCCCAGTCTCGTGCTGGCGCTCCTGACCTTCATTGGCGTGCTTATTGCGCTCGCCGAGACCAACCAACGCGCCCGCCAACACCACCGGCGCCTCATCCTCCTCGCCGACGCCGAGCGCCTCCTCTCCGAAATGGAGCTCCATTTTTCCCAAATGGAACACCCCCTGATTGCCAACCTGCTCAACCCCGGCTCCTCCCACGACACCTCCCGTGAGCGCCAACTCGAGTTCGAAACCCGCGCCGCCGACCTCTCCGAACGCCTCGCCGCTGAACCCCACCTCCTCGAACACGTCTCCGCCCTCGCGGTTCTCGGAGAAAAACGCCGTAAATCCGTCGCCCGCTCCCTCGATTCTCTCAAAAACTCGAGTGCAGCCACCGCCCGCGACAACCTCCTGCTCGAATGGCGCAGCCATGAGCAGGAAAGCTCGTTCGCCACCGCCGCCTTCACCGACTTCCGCGAAACCCTCCGCCACCAGCGCAACGCCGAAAGCCGCCTGTCCGATACCGCCAACCGGCGCTCCCGCGTCGCGCTCCTCCTCGGAATGTCCGTCGAAGCCGCCATCCTCCTCTTCCTCTGGCGCCTCGCCACCCAATCCATCAGGGCTCGTCGCGAAGTCGAATGGCTCCAAAACCGCATCCTCGAGAACAGCGGCGAATGCGTCGTCTCCCTCCGCCAAGACGATACCGTGGACTCCATCTCCGAAGAGGGCTCGCGCCGCCTCGAAATCACTCATCCCGATGATTTTAAAAACCGTTCCTTCGATCAGCTTTGGCTCGAAAGCGACCGACCCGCCGCCTTCCTCGCCCTCTCCCAAGCCCGCAACAAAATCCCCGCGCGGTTCATCGGAAAAACCCCCGCATCCACTCTTCACCACCGCACGTGGGACGTGCTCGTCTCTCCCGTGCTCGACGATTCCAACCGCGTCGAACGTGTCATCGCCGTCCTTCGCGATATCACCGACGTCGCCCGCACCCAAGACGCCCTGCGCGAATCCGAAGCCCGTTTCACCGCCTTCATGGAAAACAACCCGGCGGCCGCCTCGATCAAGGACCACCTCGGTCGCTACGTGTTCATCAACCCCGCATTCTGCGAACTCCTCGACACCCCCGACTCCTCCCCCGCCGCCTGCCTCGGTAAAACCGACGCCGACCTCCTCCCAGACGACCTCGCCGCTTCCATCGACGCCGAAGAACAAGCCGTCATTCACCAACAAAGCCCTCGTATCTCCACCGAAGAGCGCATCCGCCAAAACGGCGCAACCGAACAATGGCAAATGCTCCGTTTCCCCGTCCCCCTCGCCGGCGACCAACCCGGCGTCGGCACCATCGGACTCGACGTCACCCGCCAACTCGAGACCGAAGCCGCCCTCGAACTTGCCCGCGACGAAGCCCTCCAATCCGCAAAACTCAAATCCGAGTTCCTTGCGACCATGAGCCACGAGATTCGAACCCCCATGAACGGCATCATCGGCATGACCGGCCTCCTGCTCGACACACCTCTGGACAACCGCCAGTCCGACTTCGCCCGCACCATTGCCTCCAGCGCTGAAGCGCTCCTCACCATCATCAACGACATCCTCGACTTCTCAAAGTTCGAAGCCGGCATGATGACCTTCGAATCCATCCCCCTGGACCTCGAAAACGTCATTGAAGACGCCGCCGCCCTCCTCGCCGAACGCGCCTCCTCAAAACAACTCGAGCTCATTACCCACATCGAGCCGCTCCCACCCGGCCTGCAGGGCGATCCCGGACGCATCCGCCAAGTCCTCGTCAACCTCATCGGCAACGCCGTCAAGTTCACCCAAAAAGGTGAAATCTTCATTTCCGCGCGCGTGGATTCGCGCACCGAGTCCACCACCCGGCTGCGCGTCGAAGTCGCCGACACCGGCATCGGTATCAACCCACGCCTCCGCTCCCGTCTCTTCCAAGCCTTTGTCCAAGCCGATGGCTCAACCACGCGCCGTTACGGCGGCTCAGGACTCGGCCTCGCCATCTCCAAACAACTCGTCGAGGGCATGGGCGGCAACCTCGATGTCGTCAGCGAACCCGGCGTCGGCTCGACCTTCCATTTCACCATCCCGCTCGCCACCCTACCCGAACACCAACCCGAAACAGACGGCCTCCTCAACGGCCAAAACATCCTCCTCATCGAACCGCACACCCGCACCCGCGAAACCCTTTCCGCCTACCTCACACGCTCAGGCGCCACCGTCCATGCGTACGAAGAACCCGGCCCTCTTCTCGAAAACGCCTCCACCCTTCGGGGCGACCTCAACCAGTACCATGCCGTCGTTATCAACGCCTCCAACGCGCTTCAAATTCTTCCACCCGACACAGCCTCACCCCTTAACCTCCCCACCAAACTCATCATCACCGCCAGCGCCTCGCGACTTCCTTTGGCAAAGACCCTCCGCAACCAAGGCCCCGTCGCCGTCCTTCTCAAACCCGTCCGCCGCCACCAACTCCTCACCGCCCTCACCCAACCCATCCCCCCGAGCCATCTCGCCCCCGCGCAGACCACCATCGCCAGCGCCTCCCCGCTGGCCGTCCTCGTGGCAGAGGACCATCCCGTGAACCAGCGCGTCATCGCCCTTCAACTCGCCAAACGCGGCATCCATCCCACCATCGTCGAAACCGGCGCCGCCGCCGTTTCCGCCGCCGCAACCGCCTCTTTCGACGCCATTCTGATGGATTGCCAAATGCCGGAGATGGACGGCTACGAGGCCACACGCCGCATCCGGGCGCTGCCAGGGGTCTCGGCAAAAGCGCGCATCATCGCCATGACCGCCAACACCATGGAGGGCGATCGCCAACGATGCCTCGAAGCCGGGATGGACGATTACCTCAGCAAACCCGTCTCAGACCGCGAACTCGATGCCGCCCTTCAACGCATCACCAAAGAAGCGCCTCTCGCCTCAACCACCACGCTCAACCTGTCACCCGATGTCCGCCTCCATCGTGTATTCAACGGCCTCGTCGAACTCGGAGGTAAGCCCTTCCTTCGCGAACTCCTCGAAACCTTCTCCGCCTCAGCATCCAATCTTCTCGCAGAGGCGCAGGAGGCCCTTCGCAACAACGATTTAACAAACTTCTCGAAAAAACTGCACAGCCTCAAAGGAAGCGCTGGAAACTTCGGTTCGTCCGCTTTCTGCGACCGTTGCATCGCCCTCGAACACATGCTCCAGACGCAACCCGACGACGTTCCCAGCCTGCAACTCGCCTTCAGTCACCTCATCACCGATCTCCAATCCCTCCAGTCCTCCATCCAATCCTTCCTCCATGAAAATCCTCATCGCTGAAGACGATCCCGTCTCACTCAAGATTCTCCAACTCACCCTCGAACACGCCGGTCACTCCATCATCGCCACCACCGACGGCGATGCCGCGTGGGCCGCCATCCAAAACGAGGCCATTCGCATCATCATCAGTGACTGGATGATGCCGGGCACCGACGGCATCGAGCTCTGCAAGCGCATCCGAGCTTCAGGAAAAACCGAGTACACCTACTTCATCCTCCTCACCGCCATCCACACCGGACGCGACAACCTTCGTACCGCGATGGACGCCGGCGTCGACGATTTCCTTTCGAAGCCGTTAGACCGCGAAATGATCCTCATGCGGCTCCGTGTCGCTGAGCGCATTCTCGACTTCACCACCCAACTTCGTCGCCTCAAAGAGCTGATTCCCATCTGCATGTACTGTAAACGAGTTCGCGACGATTCCGATTACTGGCAACAGGTGGAGAGCTACATCCACGCTCACACCGGCAGCAACTTCTCGCACGGAATCTGCCCCGAATGTTACACCCGCGAGTTCGGGAACCTTTCCCGGCCGCACCGCAGTACTCTTTCCCAAGAACCTGAACCTCCCGAAGCCCTCTAATCCATGCTCCTCTGGCGCGCTAAACTCCCCGAAACCTGGATCCAAAACGTTCGACACCAACTGCACGGCGTACTCGTCGACCACGCACACCTCGAACGCAAAGCCGCAACTTCCGCAATCAACCTTCAAAAGTACGTCGAACTCCGTCACGCCACCCGCGAACTCAACGCCATCGCCATCGAAGAACTTCAACACTTCAACCAAGTCCTCGATCTCCTCGACGAACGCGGCGTCCCCTTCACCACCCCCGTCAAAAGTCCCTGGATCAGCACCATGATGAGCCAAATCCGGAAAGGTCGGCGCCATCAGGTCATCGATCATCTCGTGGCATGCGCCCTCATCGAAGGACGCAGCTGTGAAAAGTTCCAAATCCTCGCGCGCGAAATCGCCGACCGCGACCCCGGCCTCGCCGCGTTCTACACTTCCCTCGTCGAGAGCGAAGGCAACCACTACGCCACCTATCTGATTCTTGCCCGCCACATTGACGAAGCCGAAACCGCGCGACGCCTCGACTTCTTCCTCGAGTTAGACGCCAAACTCATCGCAACCCCTCACCAGCTCCCTCTGCTGCACTGATGCCTCCGGCACCCAAGCCCCCCACGCGCCCGCATCGATGCGCCGCCCGTCATGTCATCCTCCCGGCGCTCCTTGCACTCCTCTGCCTGCCGCTCTCCTTAAAGGCCGCTGATGCGGAGGCCCTCTGGAAAGAAATCGCGGCGCTCGATGCCGGTCCAGGTCAACCTCCGGCGGACACCGCTGCCGCTCGGCAACACTTCTTTCAACACGTCCTCAAACAAGAAGAATCCTGCCGCAAGTTCCTCGTGGCGCTCGGCGAACCGTCCAAAGATCCGCGCCTTTTTGAAGCCCGCCTCCGGCTGGCGCGCGCACTCGCACTCCATGGTGAACTCGGCGAAGGCTCCGATTCGACCAACGCACTCGCCGCTGCAGAACGCCTGTTTGATTTCCTCCTCACGAACGGAAATCAAGACCAACGCGCCGAAGTCAACTTCAGCCGCATCACCCAATGGATGCGGCGAAACCGACTGCCCGACCACTCCCAACGCGCCCCTTTTCTCGACGCGCTCAAAGAGTTTGCCCGAGAGTTCCCGACCGACCGCCGCATTCCCACGCTCTTCGTCGAGGCCGCCTCCGTCTTCGACCGAGATCCCGACACAAAAAAGTTTCTTCTCAACGAGGCGCTCCGTCTCAACAAAGATCCGCGCCTCGAAGCCCGCATCGCAGACGACCAAAAACGCCTGTCTCTCCTCGGCAAACCCCTTCAACTCAAGTTCTCCACCTTCACCGGTGACCCCTTCGACCTCCAATCCCTCAAAGGTCGCCCCGTCATCATCCTCTTTTTCGCCCCACAGTCCCCAGCCTCTCGCCTCGCCGTTAAAAAAGTGGCCGACGCAATGAAAGCCTTTCCCACCCTCGCCCGCATCGGCGTCTGCATGGAACCCGACCGCGGTGTCGCGGAACGATTCCGCTCCACCCAGTGGAGTCAAGACCCCCTCTGGTGGGACGGGCGCGGCTGGGAAACCAACCTGATGCGCCGCCTCGGTATCAACGCGGTCCCCACCGCTTGGCTCATCGACGCAAATGGCACCCTGATTTCCCTCGACGCCCTCGAGGACACCAACGCACAAATTAAAGCCTGTCTTCACTGAAAAACCCTTCACCCCACATGCACATCTTCGTCACCGGCGGCGCCGGCTACATCGGCAGCATCTGCGTCGAGCAACTCCTCAATACAGGTCACACCGTCACCGTTTTTGATAACCTATCCGAAGGGCACAAAGCCGCGGTGGACCCACGTGCCACACTCATCATCGGCGATCTCCTGGCCCCCGAGCAGATCGGACAAGCCCTCCTTTCCGCGCGCCCCGACGCCGTCATGCACTTCGCCGCCAATGCACTCGTCGGCGAATCCATGACAAACCCCACCAAGTACTTCCGAAACAATGTCACCGGTGGCGTCAATCTCCTCGAAGCCATGGTCGCCGCCGGAGTCCTCAAAATGGTCTTCTCGTCCACCTGCGCAACCTTCGGCGTTCCTGAAGCCGTGCCCATCACCGAGACCACCCCACAGGCGCCCATCAACCCGTACGGCGAATCCAAACTGCAGTTCGAAAAAATCCTCCGTTGGTACGACGAAATCCACGGCCTCCGCTGCGTCGCCCTTCGCTACTTCAACGCCGCAGGCGCCTCTGAACGCTTCGGCGAAGATCACCGCATCGAAACCCATCTCATCCCAAACGTGCTCAAAGTCGCGCTCGGACAAAAACCGGACGTCTCCATCTTCGGAACCGACTACCCCACGCCCGACGGCACCTGTATCCGCGACTACATCCATATCCTCGACCTCGCACAGGCCCATATGCTCGCCCTCGGCAGCCCAAAATCCGCCCGCTACAACCTCGGCACCGGGGGCGGAACCAGCGTCCGCCAAATCATCGACGTCTGCGAAAAAGTGTCGGGCCGCAAAATCACCGTTCGCGAAATGCCGCGCCGCCCCGGCGACCCCGCACGCCTCATCGCCGACTCCACCCTCATTCGCAACGAACTCGGCTGGACCCCCGCGTTCCAAGACCCGGAATCCATCATTGCCTCCGCTTGGAAATGGCATCTGCAACACCCCGAGGGGTACGGGGACTAAACCGCGCACCCAATCGAGGAGGCCACCCGGGTATGCAGCAACCCACCACACCAACTCACTCCGCGCCGTGGCGATGCCTTTCACGCATCGTCTCCGTCGTCGCTGCCCTCTTCCTCTCCCCCGACCCCGCCGCCCGCGCCGCTCAAAACGAGGGCGCCGGCTTCTCCTCCACGATTCAACCCCTCCTCAAAACCCACTGCCTCGAATGCCACAGCCACGACGCAGGAAAAATGAAAGGGAACCTCGCGCTCGACTCACGCGCCGCAGCCCTCCAAGGCGGTGACTCCGGACCTGCCATCGTCCCCGCAAAACCCTCAGAAAGCCTCCTCCTCCAAGCCGTGGACGGGTCACACCCCGACCTCCAAATGCCGCCACGCAAAGGCGGGCGAGCCGGCCTATCTGCGCCCGAAATCGACTCCCTACGAAGTTGGATCATCGCTGGAGCGCCGTGGGCCGAAAATCCTTCGCAAAAAATGGTCGCTCGTGAGCGCGACAAAATCTCCGCCAAAGACCGTCAGTGGTGGGCCATCCAACCCATCTCCAACCCGCCGATTCCCGCCGTAGGCGCCCAAAATGCCGTCGACGCCTTCATCGAAGCCGGTCTCCGAAAAAATGGACTCGGCGCCGCGCCCGAAGCCGACCCGTACGCCCTCCTGCGCCGCGTCACATTCGACCTCACCGGCCTCCCCCCTACCCCCGAAGAAATCGAGGCCTTCGAAAACAATCCCTCACCTCAAGCCTTCGCCGACGCCGTCGACCGCCTCCTCGACTCGCCGCGTCATGGCGTAAAATGGGCCCGCCATTGGCTCGACCTCGTCCGATTCGCAGAGAGCGACGGCTACCGCATCGACAGCTTCCGACCCGAAGCATTCCGCTACCGCGATTACGTCATTCGCTCCTTTCAAGAAGACAAACCCTACGACCGCTTCCTCCGCGAACAACTCGCTGGTGACGAACTTTATCCCGACGATCCGGAAGCCCTCACCGCCACCGGTTTCCTCCGCCTTGGACCTTACGAATACAATAACCGCGACGCCGTCGGACAATGGAACCTCATCCTCGACGAAACCACAGACGTCGTCGGCGATGTGTTCATGGGCGTCGGCGTCCAATGCGCCCGCTGCCACGACCACAAGTTCGACCCGATCCTGCAAAAAGATTACTTCCGCCTCCGCGCCGCGTTTGCCCCTCTCCGCTGGCGCGACGATCTCGACGCCGCCACCCCCGAACAACGCGCCGCCTGGCAGCGCAGCCACAACCACTGGCTCTCCCTCACCACCGAACAGCGCCGCGCCCTCGCCGACATGGAAGCAGGTCCAAAAGCCCGCGCCAAAGAGGCCGCCATCAAAAAGTTTCCCGACGATATCCAACCGATCCTGCGAAGCCATCCGTCCAAACTCTCCCCGCGTGACCTCCAGATCCACGACCTCGGATTCCGCCAAGTCCTCGAGGAATGGGACCATCTCCTCAACTACCTGCGCGGCGACGATAAAGATCGCTACATCCGTCTCCAACGAGATCTTGCCGCGTTCGATACCCAAAAACCGAAGCCGCTCCCACGCATCCTCGCGGTCTCCGATGTCGGCCCCGTCGCCCCCGAAACGCGCATCCCCAAAAAGGACCGCTGGGGCGACATCGCACCCGGCCCGCTCTCCATTCTCGATGGCGACCCATTCTGTATCCCTGAAGGCACCACCTCCACCGGACGGCGGGCAGCCCTCGCAGAATGGCTCACCCACAAGTCCAACCCCCTCACCGCCCGTGTCATCGTCAATCGCGTCTGGCAACACCACTTCGGAAAACCCCTCACCACCAGTGCCTCCGATCTCGGCACCCTCGGCGGCCCTCCCTCGCACCCTGAACTCCTCGACTGGCTCGCCCACCACTTCATGGAAAACGGATGGTCCATCAAATGGCTCCACCGCACCCTCCTCAATACCCATGCCTACCGGCGCGAATCACGGGTCTCAAACCCCGCCCACGCCCTTCGCATCGATCCGGAAAACCGTCTGCTCTGGCGCATGAACCCCCGCCGCCTCTCGTCCGACGAAGTCCGCGACTCCGCTCTTTTCCTCACCGGTGAACTCCAACTTCATCGCTCCCTCGGCGAACCATCCGTTCCGTGGGACTCCCCCGCGCGTTCCCTGTTTGTCCGCACGCTCCGCAACTCGCGCGACCCTCTGCTCGAGGCTCTCGACACGCCGGACGGCATCCTCAGCACCCCCGAACGGAACGCCACCACCACCCCGCCCCAAGCGCTCACCTTCCTCCACGGCAACTGGTTGCTCAAACGCGCAGTCCAACTCGCTGCAACGCTCGCTCGCGAATCGTCCAACCCTGCGGATGTCGTTCAAAGCGCCTACCTCCGCGCGTTTAACCGCCCTCCCACGGAGTCTGAACTCCTCCGCGCCACCGCGTTCCTCACCGGCGGCAAATCGCCCGTTTCCCCATTGCCGCTCGACGAAAGCGTCTCCATCCACACCGAACGCATGCCCTTTCGCGAAGGCAAATCCCTCGTGTTCGGACGCGACTCCGGCCTCGAACGACTCGTTTCCGACCCAAGCACAAAACTCCGTCTCGGCGACCGGTTCACCATCGAAGCCCACGTGCTGCTCGACAGCATCCACCCCGACAACCAAATCCGCACCATCGTCTCGCGCTGGGAAAAGGGGAGCCCCGGATGGAGTCTCGGAATCACCGGAAAACAAAGTAGCTACAAACCGCAAACCCTCGTGCTGCTTCTCAATGGCGACGGCGCGCGCATCAAAGACGGCGACCCCGTCTTCAGTACGCTCCACCTCAAAACCGGACGCCCCTATTACATCGCCGTCACCGTCCAACCCACCCAAGAAGGCTCTCAGATTACCTTCAAAGCCAAAGACCTGTCCGATGACGATCAACCCGTGCAGGAATGCGCCGTGGATTGTGCCGTTCACGCCAACTTCGGAGGCATCGCCCCCGTGTGCATCGGCGCCCAATCTCCCGATTCCCCCCGGCACCTCTGGGAAGGCCTCATCGATGACGTCAGAATCTCCAACGATCGCCTCCCGCAGGAAGCCCTCCTTCTCCACTCCTCAGAAACCCTCCGCGAAGACACACTCTCCCTCTGGCGCTTCGAATCGCGCAACGGCAACCCCGAGGCCGTCCTCGCAGACGAAGGCCCTGCCCAAATGCGGCTCCGCGATACCGCCGGCAGCCAACGACCTACGCAAGATGCCAACGACGCCGGACGGCCGCTGCGCGACTTCTGCCACATCCTTCTTAACGCGAACGAGTTCATCTACGTCGATTAACGATGCGCTCCCCCGTACATACCGCCGCTCTCTCCCGCCGTGACGCGCTCGCGTCCGCAGGGCTCGGCTTCGGCTCCCTCGCGCTCTCCCAACTCCTCGCTGATGACGCCCCACGCTCCACTCAAGCCGGCCCGCATTTCGCGCCCAAAGCGAAAAGCGTCATCTTCCTCTTCATGGAAGGCGGACCATCCCATCTCGACTCGCTCGACCCAAAGCCGCTCCTCAACCGGCTCGCCGGCAAACCCCTCCCGGAAAGCTACGGCAAAGTCATCACCGCCATGGGCGAAAGCCGTAGCCCGCTCCTCGCCTCCCGCCGACGCTGGTCGCAACACGGACAGTCCGGCCTCTGGCTGAGCGACTGGCTTCCGCACACCGCCACCTGCGCCGATCATCTCGCCGTCATCCGAAGCTGTGTTGCAGACGGAATCAACCACAGCACCGGCGTCTGCCAAATGAATACCGGCAGCATCCTCGGCGGACGTCCCTCCCTCGGAGCCTGGGTCAACTACGCCCTCGGCTCCCTCAATCGCAACCTGCCGTCCTACGTGGTGATGCAGGACAACCCCACCTCCATCGTGAACGGGCCGCGCAACTGGAGCAGCGGGTTCATGCCCTCCCTTCACCAGGGGACGCGAATCGAATCCGGCTCAGAACCCATCGCGAATCTGAACCGTCCTTCAAATATCACGGAGCCACAGGAACTTGCGAAACTCAGAATGCTCGATGCGATGAACCGCGAACACGCGGCCTCCCGTCTCAATGCAGATCTCGAAGCACGCATCCACGCCTACGAACTCGCCGCCCGCATGCAGGTGGAAGCACCCGACGCGCTCGACACCCAATCCGAATCCAGCGCCACCAAAACACTCTACGGCCTCGACCGCTCGGAAACCCGCAAGTTTGGCTCGATGTGCCTCCTCGCCCGCCGCCTCGTCGAGCGCGGCGTCCGCTTTGTCCAACTCTACAGCGGCGCCGGTAGCAAATGGGACGCACACGCCAAAATCGAAAGCAATCACGCCAAGCTCTTTCGAGAAACCGATCTGCCTGTCGCTGGCCTGCTCAAAGACCTTCACTCCCGTGGCCTGCTCGAAGAAACCCTCGTGGTTTGGGGCGGCGAGTTCGGTCGCACCCCCATGAGCGAAAAGGGCGACGGACGAGACCACAATCCCACCGGCTTTTCGATGTGGATGGCCGGCGGCGGCGTTCAAGGTGGACAAACCATCGGTGCCACCGACGACCTCGGACTGCACGCGGTGCAAGACCGTCTGCACGTGCATGATCTCCATGCCACCATCCTGTGGCTCCTCGGCTTGGAGAACCTCAAGGTCACGTATCACCACAAAGGCCGCCCGGAAAATCCCACGCTGAACGAAGGTGTGCCCTTCACGAAAATAGCAGGATAACTGCGCCAGAAGTCCATGCACCGCATCATCTTTCATGTTGATATGGATGCCTTCTTCGCTTCCGTCGAACAGCGCGACGATCCCGCGCTCCGTGGCAAACCGGTGGTTGTCGGTTCACCCCCCGATCAGCGCGGCGTCGTCTGCGCCGCCAGTTACGAAGCGCGCCGTTTCAAAGTGCGTTCCGCCATGCCCTCACGCACTGCCTACCGACTCTGCCCCCACGCCATCTTTGTGCGTCCACGCATGGAAGCGTACCGAAACGAATCCCTTCACCTGATGGCGATGTTCGCCCAACTTTCACCCGTCCTCGAGAAAGTCTCCGTGGACGAAGCCTACCTCGACGTCAGCCACCTCGCCCCAGAAGGAACGGATCCCGATGAGGCCCTGCGTCTCGCCCTGCCTGCCGCCATTGATTTGAAACAACGCATCCGCAGCGAGCGCCATCTCACCGCCAGCATCGGAATCGCCACCAACAAGTTCCTCGCAAAACTCGGAAGCGATTACAAAAAACCCGACGGCCTCACGCTCATTCCAGAACAAGACAAGGTTGAGTTTCTCCGCCCTCTCTCGGTCCGCGATATTCATGGCGTTGGCCCCGTCACCGCGCAGGCCCTCGAAGAGCGCGGCCTCAAAACCATCGGCGATTTACAAGACACCGACTTCACCCTCGAACACGCGTTGGGATCCTTCGCCATAAAACTGAAAGAACGCGCCTTCGGCATTGATCCGCGACCGGTCGAAGGCGACAGCGAGCGCAAGAGCATCAGCGCAGAAAACACCTTTCCCGCCGACACTGAACACCGCCCCACACTCCGCGCCGCCCTCCGCGAAATGGCCGCCGACATCGAATCCACCCTCTTCAAACATCAGGCAGGCGCGCTTACCATTCAGGTCAAAGTGCGTTACTCCGACTTCAAAACCCTCACCCGTCAGCACCGTCTCGAAGATCCCGTCTCCTCCGCACGCGACATCTATCGCCTCGCGTGCCACCTACTCGCCACGAACGCACTCGTCGATCGTCCCCTGCGTCTGTTGGGGATTGGCGCGTCAACGCTCGTCCCAGCCGCTTCGCCACGCCAACTCCACCTCCCCTTCATCCCGCAATGAACAAAGCAGGCCGGCTCGGAATGCTCATCTGCCTGCTCCTAGCGGGAATCATTGTGCCCTTCTTGGTCTGGGGCGATTTCTTCGAACGCCTGTTCAGTATCGAGTCCACACGCGCACTCTTGGAGGCTCATCGCTCGACGGCATGGTTGATTGGCATTGCATTGCTCGTCAGCGACTTAGTCTTGCCCATCCCCGGTACCGTGATCATGTCAGCCCTCGGCTGGCTTTACGGTCCCCTACTCGGCGGACTCGCCGCTTCCGCTGGATCTCTGCTTTCCGCGCACGTGGCCTACGCCCTTTCGCGCGTCGTTGGACGCCCCATGGCCGCGCGGATTGCGGGTGAGGACAACCTTGCGGCAGCCGCAGATTGGTTCGCGAGCAAAGGCGGCGCCGTCGTCTCCCTCTCCCGTTGCCTCCCCGTGCTGAACGAGGCTGTCGCGTGCCTCGCCGGATTAAGCGCGTTCCCGCTCCGCAGTTTCTCGATCGCAGCGACGCTGGGCGCGCTCCCCGTCGGATTCGCCTTTGCCGCCATCGGCCACCTCGGAAAAGAAGACACCACGACTGCCACCCTCCTCAGCGCCCTCCTCCCCCTCGCCCTCTGGTTCCTTTACCGCCACCTCACCCGCAGCCACCCCAGCTCGAACAAATAATCCCCCAGACCAGACAAATCCCGAAGAGAATCTACGCGCAGGCCGCTGCCGAGATTGCGGCATTTTGAGAATCTCCAGCGAGCGCTCGTTCAACAGTTTGGCCCGGAGGACGTCGGTTTTCAGGAGCAAAAACCGGTGTTACATTTTGCGTCACCACGAAAACGGCGAACGTTCGCGAGTTGAAACACTCAACGGCATCCGTGCTCGGTTGGGTCGAGCAGGGCGAATCCGTGCAAATCACCCGTTACAAAAAGGTCATTGGAACACTGGTTCCAAACCCCACTCCCAACGGCATCGACGCTTCACCGGACCTTTATGCGCGGCTCGAAAAACTCTTTCTCCAGAAGGCAAAGTCGATGACAGGCACCGAAGTCGTCTCGTATGCCCGCGGAGAGCGATGAGCTGCTACGCTGATACTGGGTTCCTTGTTTCTCTTCGCGGGTCGGACGCAAACACCGCGGCCGCCAAATCGTGGTTACAACTTCATGGCTCACCCATGGTTTGGACGTGGCTCCACGAAATGGAGTTTTGAAATGCCGTACGGCTTCAGGTTTTCAGCGATTGCCAGAACACCTCGGGAACGCAGCGGTCGGTGGCACAAAGTTCGGCGAGTATTCCACAGGGTTGTAACTCCGTCCCCAAAGCGGACTGGCCGAACCCGACAGGGGCGGAACCAACCAGCTCCAGTCGCCCGACACCTCCCGCCCCGCTGCACGCTCCGCCTCCTCAAACCGCACATGCAACTCCGCGACCGAATGGTGATCAATGATGCGAACGCCCGCCGCTTTGAAGGAATGCAGCACCGCGCGGTTCAGCTCCACCAAGGCGCGGTCACGCCACAAGGTCGATTCGTGGCGCACATCCAGTCCCATCGCCTCGGCCACACGCGGCGCAAGATTGAGCCGATGGCGGTCCCCAAAGTTCCGCGAACCAATTTCGGTGCCCATGTACCAACCATTAAACGGGGCAGCCGTGTAGCGAATACCACCCATCTCCAACTCCATGTTCGACACAAACGGCACCGCGTACCATCGCTGACCCAATCCCGCAAACCATTCAAAATCCGGGTGAACCATCGGCACCTCCAATACGGCTTCCCGTGGCACCGGAAACCATTCCGTCACTCCATCCAACCCGCCCACCGCAAGAGGCAGCACATCCCACGCTCCACCGTCCCCATCCGGCGCCCATCCTAACTCCCGACAAAATCGCGTAAACGCCTCTTCCGCAGGGTCTCCGATCACTACGCCCCCCGCGCGCTCATGCCCCGCGTACCGCACCAACTGGTAGTTCCAAATCCGCCATTCCCGCCGCCCCTGTGCCGCAGGAAAAATGGTCACCATCGGTCGAATCCGGCCCCCATTGGTCGCCTCCGAAATATGCCGCACACACGCATCTGCAACCTCCCGACGCGTCGTCACCGCCCGCGCGTCCACGACCTCCAACTGCTCCCACATCGCTCGCCCCACACACCGGACACTATTCCGCCACGCCACCCGCGCGCCAAACTCCACCTCCTCCCACCGATGCTCGTAATGCCCGTAACGCCGGATATCCGCCTGGACCTCCTCCCACCGAGCCCTGTCCACCAACTCCGGCCGTTCCCGATTCAACAAAGAAAAAAAAGCCCGCGCCCGCTCCTCCAACGAGGCCGGGCCCCCAATCGGTAGGAGCCGAACTCCTGTGGCCCCCGTGAGCGGACACCGACCCTCAACCATCCCCTCACCATTCCCAACCGCACTCATGCGACGTAGTCCGTCGCCTCCGCAAACAGTGTCTTATCCAAATCCCGCAACCGGGCCGCAGCAACCCTCCGCGCTTTGTCCGCCGCATACTTTCCAAGAGGAATCCTCAGCGGAACATCCTCGCGTTCGGCCAGCTCCAAAATCACGGATGCCGCACGATCCGGATCGCCCGATTGCTTTCCCTCCATGGATCCAAGGATTTTCATGAACTTCCCTACCGTCCCCTCGTACACGGAACCCGTGCCCAGCGACCGTTCCATTCCCGCTTTCAGGAACCGCGTGCGAAAGGGTCCAGGCTGCAAAATGTGAACACGAATCCCAAACGGACGAACCTCCTGCGCAAGCGCTTCCGCCGCGAACTCGAGCGCAGCCTTCGATGCGCCGTATGCCGCGAAGCCAGGGTAGTTCGCAATCGAGGCCGCCGCGCCCATGACAAAAATAACGCCACCGCCTCGCTCGCGCATCGCAGGCAAACAAAGCCGCAGCAAATCCAGCTGCGCCACGAAGTTGACCTGCATCATTTCCATCACATCCGACATCTGGCACTCCTCCACCGCACCAAAAACGCCAAACCCTGCGTTCAACAAAACCGCATCCGGCACTCCAAATCCGTCCACCACCTCCCACGCAGCCGAACGCGCAGCCGCGTCACGCAGCCCGTCCTCCAACACCAGAAACCGATCCCCATACTCCTGAGCAAGAGCGGTTAATTCAGGGGCACCAGGCTTCCTCGTGGTCCCCGCCACACGCCCTCCTTCCATCAGTACACGACGCGAAACCGCGTGACCAAACCCTGACGAGATGCCGGTGATAAACCACGAACGCGTTTTCATCCTATGGTTGTGCGGCACTCGCCTCCGCATGGCAACTGCGCTATCCCATCTCCATGCTCCGCCTCCCAGAGATCACTCCCGGTCACGACCTCACCGCAGAGGACATCCGACTCGCCATCGCCGGCCTGCTTGATCCCCTCGTTACCGACGACGCCAAAGCAGAGTTTCTGGTTCGTTTACGCGAAAAAGGCGAATCCGAGTCCGAAATCGCGGGCTTTGTTCAAGCGCTGCTCGAACACGCTGTGCAACCGCCGCTCCCGCGAGCCTCGCTGCCTGGTCCCCTCATCGATATCTGCGGCACCGGCGGGGACGGGCTCGAACTCTTCAACATTTCCACCGCGTCCATGTTCGTTCTCGCAGCCGCCGGCGCCTGCGTCGTTAAACACGGGAACCGCGCCATCACATCACGCTGCGGCGGTGCGGACGTTCTCGAAGAGCTCGGCGTCCGCATCGATGCAGACCCCGCCTCCCTCGGAGATCGCCTTTCAAGAACGGGGCTCGCCTTCCTTTTCGCCCCACTTTACCACCCGGCCTTCAAGGCGATTGCCCCCGTTCGCAAACGGCTCGCAGCGTCAGGTCAGTCCAGCATCTTCAACCTCCTCGGTCCTCTCCTCAACCCTGTCCGTCCCGACTTCCAACTCGTGGGCGTCCACTCAGCCAATCTCACTCGGACTTATGCGGGTGTGTTGCAGAAGCTCGGACGTGCCCGTGCATGGGCGATTCACGGTTGCGGTACCGATGAGCTGACGCTCGCGGGCGCTTCTATGGGCCATGAAGCCACCGCGCAGACGATTCAACCACTCGCCATCCATCCCGAAGATGCGGGGCTCACGGCGGCCCCCAACGAATCTCTTCGCGGAGGGGATCGATCGGAAAATGCAGCGATGATTCACGGCATCCTTTCGAACACGCTATTCGGACCGCCACGCGATGTCGTCGTGCTCAACACAGCCGCCGCTCTCGTCGTGTGTGGGCTCTCTCCCGACCTTGCCACTGCCGCGCAGAGGGCTTCCGCCTGTATCAGCAATGGAAACGCCCTCGCGAAACTCGAGGCGATGCGTCGAGCCTGCTAATGGCGTGCTCGCACACGTTGCCAGACGAGGAGTCCCAGCGCAGCAACCAACGCCAACGCCAGAGGTACGTTCCCCACCGCGTACCACGGACGCTCCAATTTGGTATCCGCTTCGATTGCATGCACAAAATCCAGCTGATTGCCGGGGTTTCTGACGAAGACGCGAAACGAGTGACGTAATCCCGCCGGTAACGCGTCCACCCGCGCGGCAATGCGCGACCCCCCAAGAACCAACCGCACGTATTCCGGACGCACCGGAACCCATTCCACGAGCATCCCTGTCACCGTCAGGCTGTCCGTTCCCTGCTCATTCCCCGGCGCCCCCGGTGGAATTACCCGATCCTCCATGCGCTCGCGGCGAATCTCTAACTGAAACTCAGAGGGATCCCGCCGCTGCGGGTTCTCCCATTCCAAAACCACATGATGCGCTCCCGCTGCCACCGTCCGAATACCGAGACTCGGCATCGCTCCGAAGACTTCCATGGCCTCGTGAAATCCCCGCTGCAATCGATCCTGCGATTCAGCCGCCTTGATTCCCGCAACCGCTCGCGCAATCCGGTCCGCCTCAGGGTTTCGCGGCGATCCCCCACTCACCGCTGCGGGGCGCGGACTCACCCGCACCATCGGACTCGGCCTTACCGAGGGAACCGGTTCCACCCCAACAGGAAGCGGCTCGCCCGCTGCCGGAGTTTGGACCACGACCAGAGGAACCGGCGGCGCCACAGGAAACGGCATCACCGTTGAAACGGGCGGCGGACGACGGTACGTCCAGCGCACACGGAACAACGCACCCTCCGCTTCAACCTCCAAAACGCCCTCGCGAAAGTCCGAATTCGCATCATGCGACAGCTCCAACGGAACCGTCTTTTGGGCATCCAACACCACCTCGGGCGGGTGCACCAGATTCGGCGTTGAGCGCATTCGAACGCGCACGGGAAACGGTGCGCGATTGATCAGCTGAAATCCTTCTGCGGGAAATCCGAGAACGGCCTCTTTCGCCGCTCCACTCCACTCCTCCGTCCCTCGCTGCAACGCCACAGGGGCCAGCGCGAGCACCTGGAATGAGGCGGGAACCTCTGAACGCCCCGGAAAAACGAGTTGCCCCCGATGCACGCCGCTCTGGCCTGTGTTCAACACCACACGCAAGACCGCCTTCCCTCGAGAAGGCACCACGACATGTCCCTCGGCGTCTACCCCCTCCAACCGGAATGGCCCGCGCGCTTCAGGCCGGACACGGACGTCCAAACCCGAATCATTGGTAACGGGAATCTCCAGCTCAAAGGGTTGGCCAGCCCATACCGGCTCTGTGACCAGTGTTTCACGCGGCAACCCCAGCAACACGGGGGGATCCATAATCTCGAGACGAACCGTGGCGGGGAACGAGACGCCCGCCCGATTTTTCACCGCAAACTCAAACACGTCCGAACGAATGGCGGGATCCTCGGGTGGCCGGTACGTCACCGATGCCGTCGAAAGGTTGATTTTTTTCGGATCAGCCAACAGCCGCCCTGAGGCTGGAGGCCGCTTGATGATGAACTGCGCATCCACGTCGCCTTCCAGACACGCGATGTGAATCTCCGAATCCCGTCCACGCTTAACCCGCAACGGATCAACCGTTCCAATGGCTTGCAAAACCTTGGCCGATGGGGGCAGCGGCTTCGGCGCAGCGGCGGCTCGGAGCCCAAGAACCGCGACCAGCCACAATCCCCCAAAAAGGAACCGCAAAAATCCGACATGAGCCCCCGCACGCATCACAACAGCTCCTTCAGCAACATCCTCGTGCCCAACACAATCATCAACGCCCCAAACCCAATCGTGAGACTGCGGTTACTCAAGCTGCGCAACCAATCCGACGCGATGTAAGCCACTACCGCGCCCCCACAACCCGCTAGTAATGCCACGCGCCATTCGACAAATGCATTCCCTGTGTTCCGGTACGAGGCCGCAATCGACGTCAGAATAATGGCAGCGAGCGAGGTGGCCACCGCTTGCTTCTGGGGCATTCCCAAAATCGCCGTGAACAGAGGCACCATAATCACCCCACCACCAACCCCAGCAAGCGCCGCAACCAAGCCGCTGACCGCACCAATTCCCAAACATGTCACCCAGTTCATCGCCGTCATATCCATATCATCATCAGGAACAAAGCCGCACCACGAGCTGTCGCGTCAAATCCTCGGGATTATCCGATGAACTCACCATCGCCACATTGGTGTTCAAACAATCCGCAAGCATCGCCGCCAGACGCGATGCCGTGTGTTTGCCCGCCTGACACGCCGCAATCCCAAGAGCGTACGTGTTAATCTCCCCATCTTTCTTGCGCGGCAAATGCGCAATCGCCGAGGCCGGAAGCGCTTTCAACTTATCCGAAAACGAGAATGGACGGGACGGGCGCGGAATCTTGTGTCGCTCCATTAAGTCTTTCGCCAAAAGAAGGTTTCGAACGGTCGGGATGATGGCAACCAACATCACCGTCACCGGCGTGGTTTCCTGATCAAAGAGCAAATCAAGTTGGGCCGCCGCACGATTTAAATCCTTCGCCGCAATGTGATTGCCCAACTCAAAAATCCCCGCCTCACGCGAAACCGGCACCATCGTTTCCACATCCTCCACCGTCACCGGCTCCTTAGAGCCTCCCCGATACACCGTGAGCTTTTCCACGTTGTTCAAAATGGCGCGACGATCCGGCCCCGTCCGATTCACAAACACATCCAACGCCTCCTCCTGAAACACCAACCCTTGCGCCCGACATTCCGGCATCACAATCCGCTCCAAAACCACCTCCTGCCACCCGTCCTGCGAAGCATCCACCAAGTCGTGTACCGACACCTTCGCGATACGCGTCAACGTCTTATAGAAGCTCCGCCTCTTATCCACCTTTCCCGCGCTCAAAAGAAACCGCGTTCCCGCATCCAACCCAGACTCCAATGTCGCAACCAAGCGCTCACAGGCGGAAACCACCGCCTCACTCGAACCCGTTCGCGAGTCGTCAAAGAAGTTGCACCCCTTCAGCCACACAAACTTTCCCGTTCCAAAAAATCCGTACGTTCGCAACGCCTCATCCGCCGCTCTCAACCGCGCCACCGCGTCATCAACCGTCATGACCATTCCGTCGATAACCTCGAGCGAAAACGCGTCCGCCCCCGGCGGGGTCAGCTTTTCAGCCAATGCCGCCGCCGACCGTTTTACCTCCGTCTCATCGGAACCAATCACCGCGTAGACCTGGCTCTCTTTCGCACTCACTGCCATCCCAGGAATCTATCGCTGCGACGGGGTCCGAACCAATCCACGTTTTTGAGTCGTCTCGCCCACCACCCGCTCAACACATTCCAAAAAAGCCGTCGCTAGCCGTCCGGGGGGCCTTGCCCGCAAGACGAGACAGCCCAGACGCCGCGCCAACGCGGGCCCCGGAAGCGAGGCGACGCGAAGGCTTCGCTTCCCGCCCAACACCGCCATCTCTGGCACCACCGCAACGCCCATGCCCGCCGCCACCAACGCGTGCAAGGTCTCCAGCTCGCCCGTCTCACAAACCACGTTCGGCTCGAATCCATTCGCTCGACACCATTCGAGCACACGCGCCTTCACGTTCCCCTTGAACAAGATGAAATCCTGTGCAGCGAGCCCCTCAAGCGTCCACCGAGGCGGACGCCCCCCGCCAAGATTCAAGCCGCTCACCACCACAAACCGCTCCTCACACACCGGGCGAAACTGGACGCGACTTCCCCCCGCCGGCGCCTGCACAAACCCAATCTCCGCTACGCCACGTTCCACCATCTCCGCCACCGTTAATGAAGAATCCTCGAGCAAGGTGAGCCGTACGCCGGGATGCGCTGCTCGGAATCCAGTCACCGCCCGGCTCAGCACAGACGCACTGAAACTCGGAATCGTCGCAACACACAAAAGCCCCGAACCCGCAGAGCCCGCCTCCCGAGCAGCAGCCCCCGCCTGCCGCATTCGAGCGAGAATATCGCGGGCCAATGGAAGAAAGGCGGCTCCGCCCGGCGTTAACGTGACCCCTTTGCGTCCGCGCTCGAACAAGGTGGTTCCCAAGGATTCCTCAAGGTTCCGGATGGCCTGACTCAACGCTGACTGCGCCAACCGCAACCGAACCGCGCCCGCAGTAAATCCCCCCTCCTCCGCAACCGCTACAAAATAGCCCAGTTGGTAAGACTCCATACCCCATCACATTTCCCGTCACAGCCCAAAATGACAATCGATTAAATCGATGGCACCCCATCCGGCGCTTTGAACACGCGGTGGGTAAAAGCTCGAGGGGTTAGGGACATGAATCGAGGGCGAGTTGATTCTCCGGCCGGGTCATGTCGTTCAGTGCGCGCACCAAGAAATCCACATCCGTTCCCGGAGAGATCGAACCGGTGCGCTCGTGATCCGATCTCAGTTTCGTTGCATTCTGTACCGCGCAAGGAATGAGCCCCAAGAGAAGGTCCATCGGGGGGGCATTTTTCCGGTACCCCGGGAGCTTTTGGGCGAGGAAAGCAGCAGCAGCATCGCAGTCAGGAAAGTCGCTGCTCGAGTACTGGATATGTAGTAACAGCCAAAACTCAAAGCAGGGCCGAGAAATCACCGTGTGAATCTTCTCACCTCGAGCGAGATCCCGCGCAGCCTTCAACTCCTGTCCCCGACGCCCGCCTTCGGCATCGAAAACGCACCAGACTTCGTCAAAAGGCACCCTATCTGAAGTCCGCTTCCGCGCCTCTCGTTTCCGCGCCTCTCGACGACGTACCGCATCCTTCACCAAATTTTCGGGATCCGTGCCCCTTCCGGGTGCGACCTCGACCAAATCTCGGCTCAACCTCAAGAGCTGGCGGAGACGAGTAAAGTAAACCAACTCTGTCACCGAACCCTCCGTGACGATTAACACCGCGCGCGACTCTCTGCCACCTTTGGCACTTCCCCGCTTCTTGTAACTCCTGTGAAACTGGCTCATGACGCGCTTACTCGGCATCCAGCTTCCGCAAAAATCGGAACCCCACCGTAGCGGCCTGCCAGATAGCCTTTCTCGAGAGATTCATCCACTCGGGGTTTGTACTCCGTCAATGGATAGAGGAAGGAATCCCCGCCCTGCCGCTTCTCCGTGAACCAAATCTGATCCCGTCTCAAGAGATTGCTGTTCAGGAGGGTCGCATTGTGGGTACTGAAAACAATTTGGGCGCCTTTCGGATTAGTCTCAGGATTGAAAAACATTCCCAACAACACCTTCACCAGCGCTGGGTGTAGACTGTTCTCCAGCTCGTCCACGCAAACCGTGCAGCCCCTGTCCAACACGTCCAGCCACGGTCCTGCTAGCGCATAAAAACGCCGCGTCCCGGCGGATTCTTCGCCAAAGTCCATCGCAACCAATCGGGACCCCTTTGCAGCATGTTGCAGGCGGACCGTCGTGCTCACCGCATCCTCCATGTTTCCAGCTGCCTCCAACTGAGCAAAAACGGCTGGGGGAATCTGACTTCTGAGCTCTTCCACCGACAGGGGTTTCTCTGACAACTCCACCCCTCCGACCCCAAAGTCCGCATCGCGAACCATCTCGACCACGCGCTGGAACAAATCAGGACGCGCCTTGTGAAGGCCATTCGTGAACGCTGGAAAAAACGGGCGATCCGCCTCTAGCGGCAGAAACCGAAGATGCCGCTGGAACCACTCATATACGGGCACCAACTGCGGATGATTCATCTGGGCGCCGGTGGACAAAAACAACGCGTTTTCTCGCGTCATCTCTTTCATTCCGCGGCCGTAACGGAAGTTGTCCGTCGAGGCACTCCACTCCATCTGACCTGAAACCCACTTCCGCTCGAACCAGACCTGTGGCTTACCCTTGGGATAAGCTACCAGCGCTTCTTCCACCACACGCTCAGCACTAAGACCAACCCGGTAGAGGTAACGAACGCCCTGATACAAAAATGCCACCTCAAAGAAGGTGGGCTGTGCAGCGGATTCCACATCCAGACGGAACGGCACGCACCCCGTCAGCTGCCCGGGCTGCAACCGGACAAAGGAGTTCTCCACATAGCTTCTAAAGAACGACAACGCTTGGATGAGATTCGTCTTACCCGACGCGTTCGCTCCGTAGATTGCCGCCGCCTTCACCGCCTTCATGTCTCGGAAGCCAGGCACGTTCAAAGGTGCAAGATTTTCAGGCAAAGCGCGGTCGTAGTTGCCCGCCACCATGCTCAACACCGCTTCCTCCCGAAACGACCGGAAGTTCTGGACCCGAAACTCAATCAACATCCACAGAGAATACTCAATTCATCGTGAGTCGCGAGCGTTTTACAGGTTTTTCCGCTAAAAACTAACAGTCACCGGCTTTTGAAACGGCCTTCCGAGATGTCTCTGACGATGAGCGTGCGTGCCATCGGGGAAGAATCCGGTCCGATAGCCGCATCACCTCGACGATGCGGAACCGCGCGAAGACGAACGCCGCTTGGCGGGGGGCGGGGGCGTCTCCGTGGCGGGAAGATTCTCTTCCTCAACCACGGTTGGTGATGCCACGTCTGCGCGCTCCGCTTCTGCGGGTTCATCGGGCATCGCCACGGGCTCTTCAAGGACGCTGGCAGTCTCGATTCCTGAGGATTCCCCAACGGCGATTGGCGCCTGCGGAACGCTTTCTAAATCGTCGTGCCGAAAGGCAGAATTGGGTTCTTCAGGCGAAAAATCATGCTCCGCTTCAGGTGACTCAAGATGTTCGTCACCCTCCGACGGACTCAAATCTTCCATGCTATGTTCCGCCTCGTGGGAGGAGTCATCCAAGGGCTCTTCGAGCGAATCGAGATGCTCATCTCCCTCCACGCCATCCAAATCTGACACGGGTTCTTCCAAGTCTTCAGCCTTTGCATCGAGAACATCCAACTCTTCCAAATCCTCGTCGTCTGGCTCATCGAGAACCAACGGCACAATGTCGACGGCTTTTAAAGCGGCCTGACTTTCAATGATTTGCTCTTTGGTTTCCACCCCAGGAGTCAACCCTTCAAAAACAACGCCCTCATCCCGAAGGACTTCAAAAATATGTTGCAACAAAGAGCCGAAGTATCGCTGGACGACAACGTCCTTCGCATCTCGCTTGAGGGCCTCAAAGTCCTCGAAATCATCTTGTAATGTGACACTCAGTGCTCGGCGCATTTCGCTGGCCGCATCTTCGGGGACAGCTCCGTCGATCAATCCTCGGCTCACGCCGCGCACTTCGCTGTTCGCTCTGAACTCTTCAATCTGAGCTTGTAACTCCGCATTGCGAAGTTCGAGCTGGCGAACCTGCCGGTAGAGCTCTTCTGCGGAAGGATCTCCGGGAACATTGCTGGACCGCCGCTCCGGCCGCTTTTTCCGAGCCTCGTCATCACGTTGCCGTAACCGGACTTGGGCAGAGTTCAGTTCCGTTCGCAGGCCTTGAATGTAGGTATCAAGCTGCCGAAGGGCTTCCGCAGGATTAAACGGCCCAGCAACCTTCCGAGGCTCGGGCAAAGGCTCCCGCCCCCGGCGAGGACGATCATCACGAACTTCGCGCTCCTCGATACGCCGCTCCTCTGGGCGGCGTTCCTCAGTGCGTACATCCCCTTTTGCAGGAATGGTCTTGGAGACGTAAACCGGACGTTCCCGGCGAGATTCACCAGACGTCTGCTCACCACGCAAATCGCCATCAGAAGCCGGCTCCTCTTGCGTCCCGTCTGCGGCTTCCTCCACACCCTCCGAAATGGGTTCCGACGACGAGCGTACGCTACCCTCCGCCGCGTCACCGGTGTTCACGCTTCCGGTCCGAACGTTGATCCGTGCCTTGAAGGCCTCCGGCAAGCCGGACACCTCGTCCAAGAGAGTTCGCTGCCATTTTGAGCTCAACTTGGCCACCGCCCTCTCGCCGCACTCCAGCTGTTGCGGGGTCAACTTCTCAACCAGCTCCGCGTCCACCAAACTCCGCATCGCATAAATCACGACAGGCGGCGCCTGCGGCGTCTGCACACAGGCACTGAAGATACCCAAGCGAACCGTCTCTTGTTCCGCCGCCTTCAAACTGGAAATGTCCGCAGAAGCAATCCACGGCCGGCCACGTCCCAAAAATACATTCCCAAACTGGATCGCCTCCCGCGTGGGCAGCAGGCCAGTCGCCTTGTCGACGAAATCCTTGAACAACATCGAGACAGCCTTTGCCGCCGCTCCCGCGTCCGCTTTCCAAAGTCCGCGAATGATGCTCATGCGCGTCCGCACAAATCCTTCTCCGGGGACGGTCCCGATCCCTTTCAGAAACTGCGCCCGGGCGGTGGGTTTCAACCCGGACCATGCCGAAGCCGAAGCGTTAACCAAAACCACCCACGGTAAACTTCCTGCCAACGCCAAAACGCGCAAAACACCAGGGCGCCCCGTCAGCAAGGTGTTCCGAGCCAACTCCAAAGCGAGGGCCTCGTCCCGCGCACTGAGGCGGCGTCGAGCAGCCTTTGCCGCGATACCTTCCAACGTCTGCTCCGAACGCTGCCCCGCATCGCCATGAGGATCGGACTTCGTCTCTGGGTCTGCGATTTCCTGTTCGGTCGCGTTCAGCGCCACGTCGTCGCTGAGTTCCACCGCGACATCCACCGCGACCGGGCTGGGCCCGTCAACCGCGTCACCCACGTCGGCCATGACCGGCATAGGTGCCCCTTCGGAGGCATCCGACGCGTCGCCTCCATGCAAGGAGACTGGCGCATTCGAATCTTCGGTCGCCGTGACGGAAGGGTGGCCCTCTGCCAACGGCGCGTCGGAACCGGTCGGGACAGGGGAATCGGGGGTCCCAGAAATTTCTGCGGGCTCTTGAGGTTCGGTGGACATGTCAGGGGTGTCTTTGAGGGGATAGGCTATCCGGCTTTTGCGAAAAAATCCGAACAAAAGACGTTACCTGAAGAAATCCGGAGCTTCGCCCAAAAAATAATCTGCCTTCGCGACGTCTGCCCCTACGCTAGCGGGCGATATCTTTTCATATGGCCCAAAAATCCGACTCCTCCT
The DNA here is from genome assembly GCA_044347165.1 of Chthoniobacteraceae bacterium. GTDB lineage: Bacteria > Verrucomicrobiota > Verrucomicrobiia > Chthoniobacterales > Chthoniobacteraceae > JBEEPE01. The sequence goes on along the minus strand of JBIIXW010000003.1, from coordinate 36,173 downwards.
CAGAAGACGCCAAGCTTGTTGCGGCTCGAAACCGCAACCTTGATCTCACCATCCAACAAATCACGAAGGACTACGGCGACGGTGCCATTATGCGGCTTGGAGAGGCCAAGAAGATGGATGTTGAGCTGATTCCAACCGGCAACATCCTGATTGATAGAGCTCTCGGAATCGGTGGATTCCCTCGCGGCCGTGTTGTCGAGATTTACGGACCTGAATCGTCTGGTAAGACCACCCTCACGCTGACACTGATTGCCCAAGCCCAAAAACGGGGAGGGCTCGCGGCTTTCATCGACGTTGAACACGCGCTGGATCCCCTCTACGCCAAACGCCTTGGTGTAAATACGGAAGATTTGTTGGTGTCACAACCTTCCTCGGGCGAGGAGGCGCTCCGGATTTGCGAAGCGCTCGTGAAGAGCAACGCCATCGACGTGATTGTTGTCGACTCTGTCGCGGCACTCGTGACAAAGGCCGAACTCGAAGGGGAAATCGGTGACTCGACGGTCGGCGCGCAAGCACGCCTCATGAGTGCGGCCTTGCGAAAACTCACGGCCATTATCTCTAAAGCGCGCACGGTCTGCGTGTTCACCAACCAGATTCGCGAAAAAATCGGGGTCATGTTCGGGAACCCCGAGACCACTCCTGGCGGGAAAGCACTCAAGTTTTACGCAAGCGTTCGCTGCGACATCCGCCGCATTGGCGCCATCAAAAACTCGGACGGCACCGTGACCGGTAATCGGACGAAGCTGAAAATCGTGAAAAACAAGGTCGCGCCACCCTTCACCGAAGCGGAGTTCGACATCATGTACAACGAGGGGATCTCCTCCACCGGTGCTTTGCTGGATCTCGCTCTGGAGCAGGGCGTGGTCGAAAAACGTGGTTCTTGGCTCTCGTTCAACGGATCGCAGCTTGCCCAAGGGCGTGATGCGACCAAAGACCTTCTTAAGTCGAATGAAACGCTCTACGGCGAGATCGAGGCAGCCGTGAAAGCCAAGCTCGACGCAGAGGCATCCAAGTAGTCTCAACCTCAACTGGGGGGCAGGCGCGAAAGCCTGCCTTCCTCGCTCGGGCGGACGCTCAGTCCGCCCTTTTTATTTTTCGAACCTCGGCCTGCACGGCTCCGCCGCCTCCAAAACAATCGCCCACCAAATCCCCATCCTCAAACCGGTCTGCGACCCGAACGCGGATGAAACCGATGATGCACGCTCTTCAACCGCCCAGAGTCCACATGCGTGTAGATCTCCGTCGTCGCGATGTCCGCATGCCCCAACAACTCCTGAATCACCCTTAAATCCGCTCCATTCCCCAGCAGATGCGTTGCGAACGAGTGCCGCATCAGGTGCGGGTAAATCGACCGCTCCAAACCCGCCGCGGCCGCAATCTCCTCGAGAAGGGTGCGAATCCGCGCACGCGTCAGCATGTGGCCGCGTACGGACAAAAAAATATGGCTTTTCGTCTGCCTCGCCACGAGGGCGGGACGCTCCAAACGAAGATACCGTTCCAAGGCTTCCACAGCCTTGACGCCCACCGGAATCAACCGGGTTTTGTCTCCCTTACCCGTGACGCGAATGAACCGGTTTTCCAAATCGAGATTCTCCAATCGCGCCTCGACCAGTTCGGTGACTCGTAACCCGCACGCATACAACAGCTCGAGAATAGCGGCGTTTCGCAGGGGATATGACCCGACGCCCGCTGCTGCAAACATGCGATCGATGTCCGCGTGATTCAAAACCTCCGGCAAATACCGCTCCACCTTCGGCAAAACGAGCCGCTCCCCCAGATCCCGAATCGCGGGGTACCGGCCCGAGACCCACCGAAAAAACACCTTCACCGCCACCACAGCCGTCTTCACGGACGCAGCCGCATACCCATCGCGCTTTCTCGCCGCGAGATACTCCGCGACATGCTCCATCTCCACCCCCTCCACGTCCTTGACCCCACACTTCAGCCGCACCCACTCCGCAAACGTTTCCAACTGTTGCCGCGTCGACAACTGGTAGTTCACCGACAACCCGCGTTCGGTCGCCAGATACAGGATGAACAGGTCAATCGTCTCCGGCAGATCCATGGCACCCTCACGAACCCGCGAGTTTTGTCCCCGTTATCTGCTCGTAAGCTTCAAGATAACGTCGCGTCGTCCCCTGAATGACTTCCCCGGGCAAAGCTGGCGCCGGCGGCGTTTTGTCCCAATCCAGCGATTCCAAGTAATCGCGCACGTACTGCTTATCGAAACTGGGCGGACTTATCCCCACGCGATACTCCGCCTTCGGCCAAAACCGCGACGAATCCGGCGTCATGACCTCATCAATCAAAATCACGCGTCCCTCATAAATCCCGAACTCGAACTTCGTGTCCGCCAGAATAATCCCGTTCTGTTCGGCATGATCACGCCCGTGCGTGTAAATGCGAATGGACAAGTCGCGCACCACCCGCGCGAGGTCCTCCCCCAAAATCCCGCAGCACTGCTCCCACGAAATATTTTCGTCGTGTCCGCTCTGCGCCTTCGTCGAAGGGGTGAACATGACCTCCGGCAACGGCGACGCCTGTTGCAAACCCGCGGGCAGGGGATGCGAACACAACGTGCCCGACGCCTGATACTCCTTCCAACCTGACCCTGCCAAATACCCTCGCACGACGCACTCCACCGCGAGCGGTTTCGCCTTTCGCACCAACATCGTGCGCCCACGCAACACCTCCTGATAGGCCGCCACCTGCTCCGCTGCCGCTGGAGGAAAAGCATCCACATCCGTCGTCACCAAATGGTTCTCCACAAAATCCATCCGCCCAAACCAAAACGCCGACAAACCCGTCAACACTTGGCCTTTAAGAGGAACCGGGTCCGGCAAAATGCAGTCGAACGCTGAAATCCGGTCACTCGTCACCATCAACAACCATTCCCCCAAATCATAAATCTCGCGCACCTTCCCGGAAGCGACCTTCTTAAGTCCTTTCAAATCTGGGGTATGTAAAGTCATGCTGCAAAGATTAACGGGGCAGGGGACCGAAGTCGAAACGGGAACTCCAAACGACCGCTTTCTGTGTCATCCCTCGGGTTTTGATTCCACCCGCCCCCCCAACTGGTAATTTCTGCTCGCGCTCCGTTTGACAAACCTCCTCCGGAACGCCCTTCCACCATGAACCCGTCCGCACCGCACCCTGCCGGCCCCTCGCCAACCAGCCCGTTTGCTCCGCTCGACACCTTCGCGCGCCGACACCTCGGAAACGACGCGAATCGTGTCAGTGCGATGCTCCACGCCCTGCATCTGGACGCGTTGGACGATCTCATTTCACAAACGGTCCCCGAGGACATTCGCCTCGGCAAACCACTCAACCTGCCACCCGCTGCCGCTGAGTCAGAGGCGCTGCGTGAGCTGGGCAACCTTGCGGCGCGGAACCGTGACCCTGGCACCATCCTCAACTTCATCGGACAGGGCTATCACGGCACCCTGACGCCCCCGGTGATTGCCCGAACCATCCTCGAAAATCCCGCATGGTACACGGCTTACACTCCCTACCAGGCGGAAATCTCTCAGGGCCGTCTCGAGGCGTTGCTCAACTTCCAGACCCTCGTGACAGACCTCACCGGTCTCGATGTCGCAAATGCCTCGCTGCTCGACGAAGGCACGGCCGTCGCAGAAGCCATGAGTCTCGCCCTGCATGCCGCCCGAAACGCAGACGCCTCGGTGTTCGCCATCGCCGGTGAGATCCACCCGCAAACGCGCTCCGTGCTCGAAACGCGAGCCTGCGCCATTGGCGTGTCGCTCGCCTCGGTTCAACCCGACGCCACAGAGCTGCCCGCCGACGCTTTCGCACTCCTCGTCCAATATCCGGACTCACTCGGCAGCATCACCAACGTCCAAGCGCTGGTGGAAAAAATCCATGCGCTCGGTGGAATCGCCATCTTCGCGGCCGACCCGCTCGCGCTCACCGTGCTTCCCTCACCCGGCAAACTCGGTGCCGACGTCGCGGTGGGCAGTATGCAGCGATTCGGCGTCCCCATGGGTTTCGGGGGACCGCATGCCGCCTACATGGCGGTCAAAGACGGGCTGAAACGACTCCTGCCCGGACGGCTTGTGGGCGTGTCCAAAGACGCAGCAGGACAGACTGCATTCCGGCTTTCGCTTCAGACGCGCGAGCAACACATCCGTCGCGACAAAGCGACTTCCAACATCTGCACCGCCCAAGTGCTTCTCGCCGTGATGGCCTCGATGTACGCCCTCTACCACGGTCCAGAAGGTCTCCGCGCGATCGCTCATCGCATTCATGCGCTGGCGGCGACTGCAGCCGATGCGTTCCGCAAGCTGGGGCTGCAAACACCTCATCCCTCGTTTTTTGACACCGTGCGCGTCATCTGTTCTCCACAGGTGCGGCAAGCGGTGGAGCAGGGGCGCGATCGCATCATCAACGTGCGCCCGTTACCCGACGGTTTCTGCGTTTCTTTCGACGAGACGCACTCTCTCAGGGATTTGGAAGAACTGGTGGAAGCGGTCGCGCGTGGCGTGGGCAGGGACGTGCCGGTGCCGGTGGAACTACCTGAAGCAGTAGCCCATCCGGTCCGAGAAGAGCCTTTGCTCACGCACCCCATCTTTTCGGCACATCAGACGGAAACGCAGCTCCTCCGGTACATTCGCTCGCTCGAGGCCAAAGACATTTCGTTGGTGCATTCGATGATCCCGCTCGGCTCCTGCACGATGAAGCTCAACGCCGCCTCAGAAATGCTTCCGCTTTCATGGGCATCCTTCGCGTCGCTCCACCCGTTCGCCCCGGCGAATCAATCGCTGGGATACGCGGAGATGGCCTCCCAACTCGAGAGCTGGCTTGCCGAAATCACCGGCTTTGCAGCGGTATCTCTTGAACCAAACGCGGGATCGCAAGGGGAGTACGCTGGCCTCCTCGCCATCCGTAACTACCACGCAGCCCGCAACGAACCTCATCGCGATCTCTGCCTTATTCCTGTGAGTGCGCACGGGACCAACCCCGCCAGCGCGGTGATGGCCGGCCTGAAAGTCGTTACCGTTAAATGCCTTCCGAACGGCGATATCGATACCGAGGATCTTCAGCACCACCTCGCATCCCACGGACCGCGAGTGGCCGCACTGATGGTGACGTACCCCAGCACGCACGGCGTGTTTGAAGCTTCCATCCGCCAGATCTGCGACCAAGTTCACGCGGCCGGCGGTCAGGTCTACATGGACGGCGCGAACCTCAACGCGCAGGTTGGACTCTGTCGCCCTGGCGACTTCGGTGCGGACGTTTGTCATCTGAACCTCCACAAGACCTTTTGCATCCCGCACGGAGGCGGGGGTCCCGGCGTCGGTCCGGTCGCCGTCGCGGCCCACCTCGCTCCGCACCTGCCTGAACGCGGGATTCAAGGGCAGGGGACGCGCGCGGGAGCCGTCTCTGCAGCGCCACTCGGCAGTGCTTCGATTCTCCCCATCCCGTGGATGTACGTTCGGATGATGGGGCCGCAGGGCCTCGCGACGGCATCAGCGCATGCCATCCTGAGCGCAAACTACATCGCGGAACGGCTGCACCCCTTCTTCCCGGTGCTGTACCGCGGATCGAAGGGACGCGTTGCGCACGAATGCATCATCGATATTCGCCCGTACCATTCCGTTACCGCCGAAGATGTTGCAAAGCGGTTGATGGACTTCGGATTCCACGCGCCCACGCTGAGTTGGCCCGTAGCTGGAACGCTCATGATTGAACCCACGGAGAGCGAGTCCAAGGAGGAGATCGACCGCCTCTGCGACGCACTCATTGCCATCCACGGGGAAATCCTCCAGATCGAAAACGGCGTGGTCCCCGCCTCGGAGAGTCCGCTCAAAAATGCGCCTCACACCGCGGAGATGATTTGTCAGTCGAACTGGACGCTTCCGTACACGCGCGAACAGGCGGCTTTTCCCGCCCCTTGGACTCGCACGTCGAAAGTGTGGCCGTCTGTGCGGCGAATAGACAACGTGTGGGGCGATCGCAACTTGTTCTGCGCCTGCGTTCCCACCGGCGGGAGCCAATAAGCGCTCGGAATTCACGGAGCGCGTCTCGCTATGCTCCCCTGCGGTAAGCGAGCGAATGCTTGGGAACAACAAATAGCACGGGGGGGCAGGGGACTTGCGTCTGGAGGCTGTAACACAGACGCGCCTCCCGCAGGTGCCGGCGCAGTTAACCACTTCACGTTATGAGCTCCCTCTCCCTACGCAAATGGTCGGTCAGCCGACGCCACGCATTACGCGGCCTTGGCGCTCTCGTAAGCCTTCCCTTCCTCGATTGCATGCGCCCCATGCGCGCGTTTGCGGAACTGGCCGTCGATCAGCCGAGGCGTTGTGCGTTCACGTACCTCCCGAACGGCGTGAACACGATTGATTTCCAGATTGAGCAGGACGGGGCGAGCTACACGATGTCCAAGGCCCTGGCACCTCTGGAGAAACACCGCGCATCCATCACGCCGATTAGCGGGCTGCACCACCCGAACGGCCTGGGCTTCAATCACAGCTGTCAAAAAATCTGGCTCACCGGAGGCAAGCTCGGTCCCGCAGACCGAAACTCCATTTCCCTCGATCAACTCGTTGCCGCTAAGAACGGCGCGGCCACGCGGCATTCCTCCATCGAGCTGAGCGGCGACGGTTCCGCGCTCGCGTGGACGGCGGACGGGATTCCCCTGCCCTCGGAGCGTTCGCCGGCGGTGGTGTTCAAGCGATTGTTCGAGGCGCCTGAGGGCGGTTTGGACCGTCACCGCCGCGCGCTCGACCGGAAAGCCAGTATCCTCGATCTCATCGGGGCTGACGCGAAGCGGCTGGGAAAGCAAGTGGGGCAAGCGGATCGCGACCGACTCGACCAATATCTGACGTCCTTACGTGAAGTGGAGATTCGCACGGAAAGGGCGGCGCGCTGGCTGGAAACGCCGCTCCCCAAGGTTCCAGCAGCAGACCGATCACGCGTAGACCGCGCGCCAAATCAGCAAATGGTGGGCGAATATTTTCGGGCGCAGTACGACCTCGTGGTGCTGGCGTTCCAGACCGACATGACCCGGGTCGCGACCTTTAGCAGCGGCAGTGAAGGTCAGGGGCTGGCCATCCCAGAGATTCAAATCAAGCAAGACCGCCATTCGCTCTCGCACCACAACGGGAATCCAAAGCGCATGGAAGAACTCACTGCGAGCGACCGATTTAACATCGATCAGTTTCGATACTTCCTGGATCGCCTGACGGAAGCGACCGATGCGAATGGCCCGTTGCTCGCGACCACCGTGGCCGTTTTCGGCAGCGGGATGAGTTATGGGCACAGTCACGGAAATGCGAACCTCCCCATCGTGGTTGCCGGTGGCTCCGCACTCGGGTTCAAACACGGTGCTCATTTGGATCTGAACCGGGAAGGCGGGTTGACGAGGTACCAGCTCGACAACCCTCGCGAACATTATCGGATGTGTTTTAGTCCGGTGAACCCCAAAGCCCGCATGAGCAACTTGTTACTAACCATCGCCCAATCGATGGGCGTTGAGACCGACCGATTTGCGGATAGTGCCGGCCCGCTCCGTTCCCTTCGCGCCTAGCCACTTCACTGAAGATGGGTCCCATGATGACGCGAAGAACAGTGCTTCACCGGATGTCAGGCGCCGCCCTGTTGGGCGCTGGGGTTTTGCCCGCGGCGCTTGGCCAATCAGCGGCGGCGACGGCGACCACACCCAGCGCTTTTTTCCCCTCCGCGAAAGACGCCGTTTTTCTCTCGGGCGAGTTGGCGGTGATGGACCCCATCAATCGACGGGCGGGACTGCGGATTGATTGCGCGCCACGCGAAAACAAACGGGAGAGCAGCGGGCCGTTGCACTATTTCGCAATGGTTCCTACGGGCGAGATTTGGTTTCACGGCGCACCAGCGACCTTTCAGGACATTCCCCCAGGGACACATGTGCAGGGGTATTTCATTCCCGCGCCACCGAGTTCCGAAACGCGAATCGCCCCGCCTCCCTCGGATCTCGCGGATTTGGTTCCTTCGCAAAACCATGCACTTCTCATCGAAGACGACGTGTCGTTCGCGCGGCGGGTCGGATTCCAATGGAGAGTGGTGAGCGTGCTGAAAGACACCTCAAAGCTGCGGGTCGAACCGGTGGGCACCACCGGCACAGAGGGACCATCCGGGCCTTTGACGCTCGATTTTGATCTCGCCACGCGGGTTTGGGAAAAGGGTGCCCTAGTTTCCATGGATCACGTGAAAGAGGGCGCCCTCGTTCGCCTCAACTTCGCGCGCGGCATCAACTGGACGGATCACGAGTTTGGCACGGACGATCTTTGGTTGGACGAGCAGAGCTTCTCCCAAGCGCGTGAGGCGCAGGAGCGTCGCAACGTGCGGTACCATCGCGCGCGCTGGCTTCCGGGAATCGTGGAAGCCGTTGAGCCGTTTGATTACGGCGGCGGCCAAGTCACGGTCGCGCTGGTGGGCGTTGTGGCGCAACAACTTCTGGATGATTTGCGGAAAGATCAGCACGAGCGCATTGCCGTCGCCTCAGCCGAACCGACCCTGCGAACGTGGCGCCACCGAGGCGATCGGGTGTTCGGAAAACTCCGCCGTTGGGAAGACGCTAAACCGTTCTTGGGTTTCAGCGGCGTGCGTCTACATCTAAAGTTCGCGGAGTTGCTGGATCATTTCCGTCCGGGCAATGCGGTTCGCGTGAAAGCCGAGAGCTGGCTATTCATCAGCAACACTCCGGAAGAGCGGATTAAATCGCTCGAAGATCGTTCGGCGAGTCGAACCCTTCGGTTACCTGGGCAGGTTGTTGACGATTCATCCCTCTCACCTTCAGGAGGTAAGTAAATCATGCGTCTCCCACATTTTTTCTTTTTCGCGGCACTGTCAGGCCTCGCCGCAGTCGCGGAAGGCGCGGACCTCGCACACGATTTTCTCCGCGAACATTGCCTGCGATGCCATGACGCCAAAACGACCAAAGGTGGACTTCGGCTGGATCAGGTGGGACGAGATTTCTCGGATTTGAGGACGTCAGAAACTTGGGACGAAATCCTTCTGCGCATCACCGCGGGCGAGATGCCGCCCGAGGAGGAGAAGCAACCGTCGAAGGCGGCGGTGTCTGGAATCAGCGAGTGGATACAGGCACGACTGGCTGAGGGGAGTGCGCAACGGTTGTCCAAGCGCGGCCGCGTTCAGCTCTACCGGCTAAGCCGTGAGGAGTATGCGCAAACCGTGAGCGATTTGCTCGGAACCGTTTTCGATGTTCAGGCGCCGGGGGGCTTGAACGACGATTCGCGCTGGCGCGGTTTTTCGCGCATCGGGAGTCTACTAACTCTCTCGCCTTCTCACGTGGAACGGTATTTCGAGGCTGCGCAACGCACCGTCAACGAAGCGTTTCCAGAGAAACCGATTCAGCCGAGAAAAGGTCTGTCAGAGGCTGCGAACGCTCGGAATCGTGAGTTGCTGGCAAAAGCGGGGATTACGGATCCGCCGAGGCATCTCCTGCTTCCGGGACACACCTTTGGTTCGATCGACGCCCGGGATTCGGGGACCTACCGCATTGCCGTTAAGCTGAGCGCGTTGCCCTCTGCGAAAGGACGGATTCCCCATCTCGCGGTTTGGGACGATGTCTTGAAGCGGAGCATGGACGGAATGGACGTGGTGATTTCGGAGGAGCGTCCTGAGATAGTGACGTTCACGGTCCGGCTTCCGCGTGGCCGGTATAGTTTGCTGAATCAGGCGCCAGGGACCTTTGAAACGTTCGTGCTGAGTGCCACGACACAGACGCCTTTTACTCACAGCAAGGAGCGGCGATTGGTTCTCCCGTACACGTACCGCTTATTCGACGATGCAGGTCGCGCGGTGATTCCGCTGATGTTGGTGGATTCTGTCGAGTGGGAGGGGCCGTTACCGGATGCAGCTGTGCGGGCGTTACGCGCGCAGGCGATGCCTTCCGATGATTCCGTCGAAACGATGCGGACAACGCTTGAGCGGTTCCTGGAGCGGTGCTGGCGGCGACCCGCCCAGCCGCAAGAACTGGCCGAATACATGGCGCTGATTTCGAAGGAGCGTGCGGCGGGTGAAACGCCGCGCTCGGCTTATCTCTCCGCTCTGATTTCGGCGTTGGCCTCGAAGAACTTCTACCAGCTGCATGAAGGCACGCCGGACGAAGACCGCAAGCATCTGACGGCTTGGGAGTTGATTTCGCGACTCTCGTATTTTTTGTGGAGCTCGATGCCGGACGAACGGCTGTTTGAGACCGCGCGAGATGGCTCCATTTTGAAACCTGGTGTGCTTCGGGGTGAGGTGGTTCGGATGCTGGAAGACGTCCGAGCGAACGCCTTGGTGGAGCACTTTGCAGCGGAGTGGTTGCAGCTGCATCGCGTGGGCGCATTTCCACCGGATCCAGAGCTTTACCCGGAATATGATCGCTGGCTCGAGCAGAGCATGGTGGAAGAATCGAAACGATTTTTCGGAGAAGTTTTGAGAAAGAATCTGAGCATTACGGAGTTTTTGGATTCGAACTGGACCATGCTGAATCCTCGGCTCGCGCTCCATTACGGGATGCAGCCTCCCGCCACCGGCGGGTTCGCTCGGGTCGGGCTGGACGCGTCGTCACATCGCGGAGGCCTTCTGACGCAGGCTTCTTTGCTTTCTCTGACGTCGGACGGAACGCGACATCGTCCGGTGCATCGAGGTGTCCTGGTTTCCGAAACCATTTTTGGTCGGACGCCGCCCCCGCCGCCGCCGAATGTGGAACCGCTGGAGCCGACGCCTTCCGACTCGCCGAAAGCGACGGTGCGCATGCAACTGGCGGCACACGCTAAGAATGCGGTTTGCGCCTCGTGTCACGAACGCATCGATCCGCTGGGGTTTGCGTTTGATCATTTCGATGCGCTGGGCCGGTGGCGGGCCCGGGAGTCTGTTGGGGCTGGGGTAGGCGAAGATCCGCTGGTGGATGCGTCCGGAACTCTCCCAAATGGCGGTCGGTTTGAGGGACCGACGGCATTCAAAGCACTCCTCAAGGCGGATAGTGCACGGTTTGCGGAAGCGTTCTCGGGGCAGGTGGCAACGTACGCGCTCCGCCGCATTACCACTCGCGACGATCAACCAGCGATTGCGACCATCACCCACCGTCTCGCCGCCAAATGTTATCCGCTGCGCGACCTCATCATCGAACTGGCGACATCGGAGCTGTTTCTCCGACGTTAGCTCGTTGCGTTACTGGAAACTTCTCTTTGCATTTCGGCTTCTTGGATTGGGGAAGCCGGTGGGGTAACATTCTGTTTTCAAGTCCACCATGTTCACTTCACCCCTCTCCCGCCGTCGTTTGATCACGCTTGGTGCCTTTGGTTCTGTGACGTCCATCGCGCCACGTTTATTGATCGCGCAAAGCCCAGTCATCACCATTACCAAGTCCGACAAGACGGCTGTTGGGTTTAGTCCGTTTTCCGGTGCGGACGGTGCGGCAGTATCAGATGCGGTGAAGCGGGACCTTGCAGCGAGTAATGCATTTACCGTGGGAGCCGCTGGTGCCGGCAACTACACGGTTCGTGGAACCTCGAGCGGCTCGGCACTTCGGGGCCAGCTCTCTGATCCTTCTGGCAAGGTGTTACTCGACAAGACGTATAACGGATCGCTGAAACAACGGGCCCATGAGTTTGCGGACGACATCGTGAAAGCGGTGACGGGTTCGAAAGGGTTCGCCGGTTCGAAAATTGCGTTCGTGGCTACACGGACGGGGAGAAAAGAAATTTACACTGCGGATGCTGACGGAGCCAATGTGGTTCAGCTTACGAAAGATGGCGCTATCAGTGTTGCACCCTCGCTTTCCGCGGATCGTCGCAAGCTTCTCTACACGGGCTACCAGAGCGGGTATGCCGATGTTTACTCGATTGATCTCGGGTCGGGCAGCCGGTCGCGTTTGCTCAAGTTCCCTGGGACAAACTCGGGAGCGGTATACTCTCCGGACGGTTCGCGCATCGCCGTGACATTGAGCAAGGACGGCAACCCTGAGCTCTACGTTGTGGGAGCCGGGGGCGGTTCGCCTCAGCGCCTCACGACGACCTCCGGAGTTGAATCCTCACCGACCTGGTCTCCCAGCGGATCTGAAATCATCTATTCCAGCGACAGCTCCGGTTCGCCACAGCTCTACAAAATCAGCGCGGCCGGTGGTGCACCTCAGTTACTGCGCACCGGCCAGCCGTACAACACAGAACCCAACTGGTCTCCCGACGGTTCAAAAGTTGCGTTCAACGTGCGTCAGGGTGGCAGTTTTGCGGTGGCGATCATGAATCTCGGGGGTGGCGTCATTCGCGTGGTTGGAGAGGGCCAAGACCCGGTGTGGGGGCCGGATTCGCGTCATCTTTTGTTCGCTCAACGCGATTCGTTGATTCGTTTGGACACGCTTTCAGGAGCGCGTGTTCAAGTGGTCGGGGGGGTCGGCAAAATCTCCGAACCCGCGTGGTCGCACTAGAGTGTTGCTCGCTCGCCCGGTATTTCCGCGTTGAAGCGCCCTGTGCAGCGCCAAAAGCGCCGCTCAAATCAGCGTTGTACAGCGCTCCATGTCACTCGGCATGCGGGCGCAAGAGCATCACCCGTTCAGACGTTCGAAAGACGCGTTAGCGGTTTTCTTTTGGTTTCAAAAGAAGCCCTTCGGCCGTTACTCTCACGGGCTTCTATGTACCGCACCATCGACTGCAACAGCCTCCGAAAGGAACACATTTCTCAAACGGTCACTCTCGCGGGCTGGGTGAACTCCCGCCGAGACCACGGCGGCGTCATTTTCATCGATCTTCGCGACCGTGAAGGCCTGACCCAAGTGGTGTTTCGTCCGGAAAAGTATCCGCAGATTGCGGAAGCCGCGAGCGGACTGAGAAGCGAAGACGTCATCCGCATCACCGGCACTGTAGAAGCGCGTCTGACCGGTACAGAAAACACCAAGCTTGCCACCGGCGCGATTGAGGTAACGGCGCAACATCTCGATGTGCTGAACAAGGCGGACGTACCGCCGTTCCCTCTGGATTCCACCGTGGCAAACGAAGATCTCCGGATGACCTACCGGTATTTGGACCTGCGCCGGACCGACATGGCGCGGAATCTGAAACTTCGGCATCGGGTGGTGAAGTCCACTCGCGACTATTTGGACGAGCGCGGGTTCCTTGAAATCGAGACGCCGATTCTTTCGAACCCAACTCCTGAGGGTGCGCGCGATTTTCTCGTTCCGTCACGGCTTAACCCCGGCTCTTTCTACGCCCTTCCTCAGGCGCCGCAGCAGTATAAGCAACTGCTTCAAGTTGGCGGACTTGAAAAATATTTCCAAATTGCACGGTGCTTCCGAGACGAAGATCTTCGTGCGGACCGTCAGCCCGAGTTTACCCAGATCGACATCGAAGCGTCGTTTGTCACGGACAAAGACATTCAAGACCTCATCGAAGGGCTCTTGAAACGCATCTTCAAGGAGACGCGGCAAGTGGACATTCCGACGCCGTTTCAACGGATGACGTTCAACGAAGCGATGAACCGGTTTGGGTCGGACAAACCCGACACGCGGTTTGGGGTGGAGTTAACCGATGTCACCGAGGTGTTTACAGAGACTTCGTTCAAGGTTTTCCGCTCGGTTTTGGATAACAAGGGCGTGATCAAGGCCATCAACGCCAAGGGCGCAGCCACCTTGCTCTCAAAAGAGCAGCTCAAGAAGTGGGAAGAGTGGGTGAAGACGGAGTTGGGGGCCAAGGGATTGGCCTATATCCGATTCAAGGACGGCGAATGGGAATCCCCGATTATCAAGTTTTTCTCGGAAACCGAAAAGGCCGCGCTTGCCGCTCGGATGCAGTTTGAGGAAGGGGATGTTCTGTTCTTTGGCGCGGATCAATGGACTCCAGCTTGCGAGATTTTGGGTCGTGTTCGGTTGCGTGTAGGTGACCTTCTGGGGCTTCGTTCCGATGAGAAGTTGAACTTCCTGTGGGTGGTGGATTTTCCCTTGTTGGCTTTCAGTGCCGAGGACAATAGCTGGGTGGCGGTGCATCATCCGTTCACGCGTCCACACGCGGAGGATGCGGCGCGTTTAGGGACGCGGGAGGGACTCGATTCGTTGCGTGCGGTGGCGTACGACGTGGTGTTGAACGGCGTTGAGTTGGGTGGGGGATCCATCCGAATCCACGAGAGAGAGTTACAATCTCAGCTGTTCAATGTTCTTGGGATTGGGGAGGAAGAACAAAAGGTGAAGTTTGGACACATCCTCAAAGCGTTCAGCTTCGGTGCACCGCCCCACGGCGGAATCGCGCTCGGCTTGGATCGCTTGGTCATGCTGATTTGCGGGGCGGCGAGCATTCGCGAGGTGATTGCCTTCCCGAAAAACAATCGCGGCGTGGACCTGATGACGCAGTCGCCGACGGAGGTCGAGTTGAAGCAGTTGCGCGAACTTGCCATTCGGTCAACGGTGGTTCAACCGCCACAGGCCTAACTTCTCACCCGAAGTTCCATGATTTCGCCCGCACGGCCAGCGCTCAGATGCCTGCCGTTTGCGGGCGTTCTTCGTTTTGCTTTAGTCGCTGCGCTGACTGGTTTACTGGACTCAAGTCAAGCTCAAGTCGCTAAATCAAAAGAGTTTAAGCTTCCATTTAATTTGCGTTGGAGCGAGTCTGCGGAGCGAATTGAGAAGGCGCTTTCCGCGGCTAAGGCGCGCGTGGTTCAGCGTCGCGCCGTTCGAGGTGGAAAAGAGGCGTGGGACATTGAAGGAATCGCGGCGGATCAAATGCCCGGGTTGAAAAAATCCGTTTTCTCCTTCAAGCAAGGGTTGTTGGTCGGGATCGAGCTACAATATTCAGACGATAATTGGCCTGAAGATCAGTACGGCGAAATGATGAGCGAGTTTCGGAAGCGGATCAACGAGCGGTACGGCGAAGGGCAGTTGCTCGCTCGTAAGACGGAAGAACTTGGGGAGATCCGACAAACCATCGTCGGTCATAAATGGCAGGTGGCGAATACCTCGCTGAAACTGGTTTATTTTTCGGCGGTCGACAAACGGTACGCACTCCGAACAGTGAGCCTTCATTACGCCAGCGAAGGATTTTGAGCCCGGCTCGGGAAGAGCATCTGCTCGAGTTGAGGTCGCTCAGATTCACGCTGGACTAAAATCTGCGATAGGATGGTTCTATGGCTTTTCGTGGCGCTTTTTTGGCAGTGACGTGTGTCGTGTTGGGCTCAGCAGTGGCATTCGCGGAAATGCCGTTCCAGTTTGGCGATCAGGACGGGCCAAAGTTGACACTGTCTGGCTATGCGGACGCTTACTTTGGATTTGATACAACGGGAAGCGCTCAGAGAAGCGGCTTCCTGTATAATCATGTGGTTCAGAATCGCGTTGCGACCAATCTGATTCTGCTGAAAGCCGACTTTGAATCGGACCGCTTGCGGGCTGTGGCTGCTGTTATGCACGGTGATTATCGTCGTTTCAACCTAGCAACGGAACCGGCTGGGGCTAAGCCGTGGAATGAGGCTTACGTTGGCTTCAAACCTCTTGCGCATCATGACATTTGGATTGATGCGGGAATTTATGCTTCCCATATCGGCATTGAGAGTGCGATTTCCGCGGATTGTCCCACGCTGACACGTAGTATCGTTGCCGAAAATTCGCCGTATTATTCTAGCGGTGTTCGAATGACTTACATCTCGCCGGACAAAGCGAACGAGGTGGCGTTTCACGTCTTGAATGGCTGGCAACGAATCGACTTTGCAGAAGGAATTAACCGGCCGGCTTTCGGTTTGCAGATCAAGCACCGGTTCAGCGATTCAGTTTCGGCCAACTATAGCAACTTCTACGGCACCATTTATCCCACGTCGCAGGACATTTATCGGCATTATCACCACTTGAACGTTGTGATTGCTCAGGGTGATTGGAACTACTTTGCGACCTTCGATATGGGATTTGAAGCCGGGAAACGCTGGTACTCGCCCATGGTAATGGCTCAACGGAAATTCACAGAACGGTTTTCTGCCACGGGCCGTGCGGAGTATTACCACGATCCTGACCGAGCCAATATTGGTTGGGGCACAGGCTCGGGTTTCTCGATGACCGGTTTCTCGGTGAACTTCGATTATCAGCTGACGAAACAGGTTCTCTTACGCGTCGAGCCGAAGATTTACCAATCGGCAAATCGCGATTTTGACGGTCATCGGACCAATACCATGCTGACCGGGGGAGTGAGCGTTCGCTTTTGAGGCTGAGCATTGGGTCCCCTTCTCAATCGCATCCTCCGCTTGGAAGCCTCCATCAGGGGCTTCAGCAGACGAGAATGAGGCGGTGTCCGGGCTGCGGGATACAAACCGGCCTACAAGGGCGGGAAAGGCACTCCTCGCTCGCGCAACATCCGTTCAATGGACGCGACATCATCGTGAGGAAGACGTTTGCGCTGGTACTTTCTCCAGAGGATGTCGCGCAGCTCGATAAGATCGTCGTCTGATGGGCTATCAAAGTAGGTCCAGGTTTCTTCGCTTTTGGCCTTGGATTGAAACTTCCATTTTCCGGCGAAGCGTTCGGCGCGAACCTCCACTTTTTCTCCTTCCTCGTTCACTCGTTTCCAGACGTGGATGTTTCGCATGCGGTCAGTTTGGTTGATTTGTTCACAACTCTGAGAAGAGAGAAATTTTTAAACCCGACATTCTTCTTCTTCTTCTTACTGGGGATAAATTCGATTTTCCCTGCTCCACACCGAACAGAGAAGGATTCCACGGGAAAAACAACCTGTGAACAACCGGCGCACAATCGTGAATGGTACCCCAATAACTGCAGGGGGAGGTTGATTGCCGACAAAAACTCACGGTCATTCAGAAGTTATTCACAGGTTACCCGCAGGCCCTGAATGCTCCCAAGAACGAAGGTTCAGCGCCTCGGTTGCAGCCGCTGCTTCCGCCTCCTTTTTGCTTCGTCCCGTTCCTCGGCCAAGCTCTTGTCCTTCCCAAAGAATGCGGGATGTGAACATTTTCGCATGCTCAGGTCCGAACTGGTCCACGACCTCGTACTGGGGACTTCTTGGGGCGAGCGATTGAAGGATTTCTTGGAGACGTCCCTTGGGGTTGGAAGAAGCATCGTCAACGCGCAACGCTTCGAGGTGATCGCGGGAAGTTTGGAGCACGATCCGGCGGACGGTCACATAATCGGAGTCGAGATAAATGGCGCCCATCAAGGCTTCGAAAGCATCCGCGAGGGAGGAAGGGCGTTCACGACCACCATTTGATTCTTCCCCTTTTCCTAACATTAAAAAACGGCCTAAGTCCAACATGCGAGCGTAGTTGGATAATCCTTCACGAGAAACAAGGCGTGCCCTAATCTTCGTTAGTTGACCCTCTGAACACTGAGGATAGTGATCAAAGAGATATTCTGTGAAGACCAACTGAAGGACGGCGTCCCCGAGAAACTCAAGGCGCTGATTGTCAAAGTGGTGACGCTGCGTTTCGTGGCCGAGACTGGGGTGCGTGAGAGCCTCCGCTAAAAGTAACGGGTTCCTGAACTTGTAGTTCAACCGTTCTTCCAACGGGTTCATGCGAGGTCGAGTTTGGGCTTACTGGAGCGCTTGTTGAATAGCAGTGCGAGCAGCGTCCAAAGCATGAGCAAGCTTCGCCACCTCTTTTCCAGCACCGCGAGCGAAGTCGGGCCGTCCGCCCCCTTTACCACCGACGACAGGCGCGATGGTTTGAACGATTTTTCCCGCGGAAATCCGACTTGTTAACGAGTTATTCACAAGGGCCGCGAGGTTAACCACGCCGCTGTTTGCGCCACCAAGGACCGCAACACCGGCAAACTTTCCTTTCATCGATTCGAGCACCGCTTGGAGCTCGTCGCCGGTGGCGTCTGCAACTTCGGCGATGAGCACGGGGATGCCGTTAATCTCAAGGGCGCTGGATTCGAGACGGGCTGCAGTAGCGGCCGCCTCGCGGCGTTGGAGGGTTTCGAGGTCTTTCTCGAGCTGTTTTTGGCGTGCGAGGAGAGCATCTAGCTTTTTGTCCAAATCCGGGAGCGGAGTGCCGATTTTTGCGGCAACGTTCCGAAGCCGGTCCGCGTCGGTTTGGGCGTGTTCGAGCGCAGCCCATCCAGCGATGGCTTCGATACGGCGAATGCCTGCGGCGATGGCGCTCTCGGACACGATGCGGAAGGCTCCGATTTCGCCGGTGGCGCGCGTATGCGTACCACCGCAGAGTTCCATGGAGAATCCGTTCAAAGCGCCGGATTGGCCGCCGATTTGAACGACGCGAACGCGGTCGCCGTATTTGTCACCGAAGAACTGGAGAACGTCGGTTCGCTCTTTGATTTCGGCGTAGGGCCGTTCGCTCCAGGAGACGGAGCTATTTTCGAGGATGCGTTCGTTGACGAGGCGTTCGACGTCTTTCAGCTGCGAGGCGGTGAGAGCGGCGCCGGCAAAATCGAAGGTGAGTTTTTCGGGGCCGACGTAGGACCCTTTTTGTGAGGTTTCGGTGCCGATGACTTCGCGAAGTGCCCAGTGGAGGAGATGGGTCACGGAGTGATGCCGTTCCATGCCGAGGCGGCGAGCGGCATCGACGCGAATGGTGACGCGGGAACCGGGTTCGGGAGCGTCTTGATCGTCGAGGAAATGCAGGAACGTTTCGCCGTTTTTGCGGGTGGAACTGAAGCGCCAGCTGGAGCTGCCGGTCCGGATTTCGCCGGAGTCGCCGAGTTGTCCGCCGAGTTCGGCATAGGCGGGTGAGGCATCCAAAATAACGGCTGTACGATCCTTGAGCTGAACAACTTCCAGCACAGAGCTTTCCGTTTCCAAACGATCGAAGCCGACGAACTGGGTCGGCGTCATGGTTTCGATTTGGGAGAGCTCGATGACTTGTTTTTTCTGAGCGGCGCGGGCGCGTTGCCGTTGCTGTTCCATCAATGCTTCAAAGCCGGCGTGATCGACGGTGAGGCCGTCTTCGCGGGCCATGAGTTCGGTGAGATCCACGGGAAAGCCGGAAGTATCGTAGAGAGTAAACGCGAATTCTCCCGAGATGCGGGATTCGCCTGCGGCTCTGGCGCGAGCGGATTCTTGGGTGAACAGGGCAATGCCGCGGTCGAGGGTCCGGTTGAAAGACTCCTCTTCGCGTTGCAGGGTTTCTTGGACGAATTTGAGGCGGTTGCGGAGTTCGGGGAAGACGTCGCCCATCGTGCGGGCGAGGACGGAGCTGAGCTTGTAAAAGAACGGTTCGGTGAGGCCAATCACGCGGCCATAGCGAATCGCTCGGCGCAAGATGCGTCGGAGCACGTAGTTGCGATCGGTGTTGCCCGGTACAATACCGTCCGCTACGGCGAAGGAAAGAGTGCGGATGTGATCGGCGATGACGCGGAACGCGACGTCCGTTTTTTCCTGATCTGAGACAGGGACGAGAGAGCCGTCGGGTTGAGCAACGGGAAGGGTGGAGCCGTACTTGAGACCGCTGAGTCGTTCGATTTCGTCGAACAGCGGACGGAAGACATCGGTTTCGTAGTTGGAGATGCGCGCGTCAGCGAAGTTGGTGAAGTTGTTGGTGCCCTGAAGGATGGAGCAGACGCGTTCGAAGCCCATGCCGGTATCGACATGTTTGGAGGGGAGCGGCGAGAACGAGCCGTCGGGGTTTGCGTTGAACTGAATAAAGACGAGGTTCCAAATTTCGATGCAGCGAGCGGAACCTTGGTTGACGAGGGCGCCTTTGGTATCGCCGAGAGGGGTGAGGTCGACGTGGAGTTCGGAGCACGGACCGCAGGGGCCGGTGTCGCCCATCATCCAGAAGTTGTCTTTTTTGTTTCCGTTGACGATGTGGGTGTTGGGGTCGAGGCCGACGGACTGGAACAGAGCAGCCCAGATTTCCCATGCCTCTTGATCGCGTTCAGCGGGATCGCCTTTGGAAGCGTCGGGTTGGTAGATGGTTGCGTAGAGTCGGTTTGCGGGGAAACCCCAGCGTTTGACGATCAGTTCCCACGCCCATTCGATGGCTTCTTTTTTGAAATAATCGCCGAAGGACCAGTTCCCCAGCATTTCGAAGAAGGTGTGGTGGTAGGTGTCGAGGCCGACGTCTTCGAGGTCGTTGTGTTTGCCACCGGCGCGGATGCATTTTTGGGTATCGGCGGCGCGGGTATCGGCGCCTGGGATGGCGTTGGCGCGGGACGAGGCGTCGGGCAAGGTTTGGCCGAGAAAGATGGGCACGAACTGATTCATGCCCGCGTTCGTGAACAGGAGGTTGGGTGAATCGGGGAGGAGACTGGAGGATGGGACGATGGAGTGGCGTTTCTCGCGGAAGAAATCGAGGAACGACTGCCGGATCTGCGAAGACGTGAGCATGGGATGGAGAGGCACCTTCGAAGAGGCGCAGGATGAGTTGGTTACAGGGCGAGTGAAGGGTCTTCGGCGAGGAGGCTTCCGAGCGTGGGCCAGGCTTCGTCGTCGAGGGATTGGAAGGCGTGGAGGTAAACTTTCACGAGCTCGGGATCGAAGTCTTTGCGGAGGCAGGCGATGACTTCGGCGAGCTTCTCTTTCGGAGGCGCTTCGGGGAGTTCGTCGATGGTGCCGTTTTCTTCGTGGGCGATGCCGAGTCCGTCGAGGAACGCGCAGAGGAGTTTGCTATGGGCGCCGACGAGCCAGATTTGGAGGATTTGTGCGGCGAGAGCGTGGTTGGTTCGCATCCCGAGGTGGGTGGCGATGTATTTAAACTGTTCGGCTTTGGGTTTTCGTTCGAGGAAGACGGGCCGAAGCTTTCGGAACTCGCAGACAGAACGGATGGCCGCCTGGTAGAGGGGTTTTTCGTTGGCGTGAAGGTGCGCGAAAAGGGAATCCAGGACGGAGGCGGGAAGGCGTGCGAAAATCTCGTTCGGCGTATGCATAAAGGGAACCCTGAAGCGTAGAAGGGGGAGGGTTCCGTTCAAGCACGGGAAATGAGCGGTCGGCCGCGCGTGGGTCTCAGAAGGGGGATGGGTTGGGCGACATTGCCGGTTGGGGGAAACGGGGTCAGAAAGGGGGATGGAAAAAGCGTTGCACTGGTTTCGGCGTGATTTGCGACTAACGGATAATACGGCGTTGAATGCGGCGGTTCGTCGTTCGGAGGTGGTTTACACGGTTTATGTGGCGAGCGCGTGGAAGGGGACGCATGCGTGGACGGGGCCGGGGCGCCAGGCTTTTTTGAGTGCGTGTTTGCGGGAGTTGGAAGCAGATGTAAGGGAAGCGGGCGGGTGTTTGATCCATCGGCGAGGTGATGCGGTGACGGAGGTGGTGCGATTGGCGGCGGAGTTGGGGGTGGATGTGGTGTATGCGAATCGGGATCCGGACCCGTTTGGGCGCGCGGTGGAGAAGCGGTTGGCGGCGGCGTTGGAGCGGGATGGACGCAAGCTGTTGTTATTCAAGGATGCGGCGATGCACGAGCAGGAGGAGGTGTTGACGGGTTCTGGGACGTCATTCCGCGTGTTTACGCCGTATTCCCGGGCGTGGCTGAGGTTGCCGAAGGCGTTGCCGGGGGGGCGGGTGACGCAGCTAGCGCCGTTGCCGACCCATGTCGCGGCGGGCGCGGCACCGGATTTGGCGGCGTGGGGATTGGAGGAGGACGGGACGGTGTTGCCGGCGGCGGGCGAGGACGCAGCGTGTGCGCGTGTGGAGCGGTTTTTGGATGCGCGCGTGTTTGGGTATGCGGATGCGCGCGATTTGCCGGCGTTGGAGGCGACGTCACGGATTTCGCAGGATTTGCGGTGGGGAACGGTGTCGATTCGGGAGGTGTTCCGGCGTGTTCAGGAGCGGATGCGCGGGGCGACGGTGGAGCAGCAGCGGAATGCCCAGGTGTTCATTGCTGAGTTGTGTTGGCGCGAGTTTTATTTTCAGACGCTGTGGTTTCATCCCGAGGTTTTGGATGTGGAGTTTCAGGAGCAGTTTCGCGGGATGCCGTGGGAGACGGATGGGGAGCGATACCTTCGGTGGTGTGAGGGGCGGACGGGGTTTCCGATTGTGGATGCTGGGATGCGGGAGTTGCGGGCGACGGGATTTGTTCACAATCGGGTCCGGATGATTGTGGCGATGTTTCTGACGAAGGATTTGCATCTGGACTGGAGGATGGGTGAGAAGTGGTTCCAAAAGAGGCTGTTGGATGGCGAGATTGCGTCGAACAATGGGGGATGGCAGTGGAGCGCGGGCACGGGCACGGACGCGGCGCCGTATTTTCGGATTCAGAATCCGTGGACGCAGACGGGGCGGTACGATGCGGATGGGGTGTACATTCGGCGTTGGGTGCCGGAGTTGGCCGCTGTGTCGCCGCGGCGTTTAGCGGAGCCTCCGGCGGGAGGGGTGCCGCTGCATCCGGATTATCCGTTACCGATGCTAGACCATGCGCGGGAACGAGATCGTGCGATGGACCATTACAAGGGGCATCTCGCGACGGTGAAGAAATCGCAGTGACGGGATGCGGGTTTAGCGGGGCGTTTTGCGGCTTGCCGCGATGGTTTGACGTTCAGCGGCGCTGAGGCCTGGCGCGGTTTGAAGCCAGTTGAGTGCGCCTTTTGCATCTCGCGTGGCCCAAAGGGCGTAGGTCGACTGGAGCGTCTGCGTGCGTTGCGCGCCGCCTCCCATGGTCATGGCCCATGCGGTGGCTGCTTGAGGGTCTTGGATGCTGGTGCGGCCTACGAAGGCGGCGACGGCGGCGTCGCGGGACGACCCTTTTGGGATTTCGTCCAACCATTTCGCGGAGGACGCAACGTCTCGCCGAGCCCATTCGCGAACGACGGCGCTGTAGGCGGCATCGCGTCCGGCGCCCTCGGGGAGGGAGGCTGCCCACTTTGCGGAGGCGGCGGGATCGCCTTTGGCGAGGATGGATGCGACGGAGCCGACGGCACCGGGGACGGAGTTGGGCGAGACTTCGTGGATGAGTTTGACTGCTTCGTCGGTGGAGCGTTTGGCGACGGCGTCGATGACTTGTTGCAAAGCGGCGTATTTTGCACCGCCTTCCGGCATGCGTCGGGCGAGGTCGAGGGCGTTGTTGGAATCTTGAGCGGCGAGGACGCCGGCGATGCGGCCGGTGAGCGCTGATTTTTCCGCGCTCTCTTTCATGCCGAGCACGTAGTCGAAGGCTTTATCGGGGTTGGAGAGGGCGGCGCTGTTGATGATTTCCGACAGGAAGTATTCGCGTTTTTGTCCGGGCTCAAGTTGGGTTGCCCAGCGTAACGAGTTGACGGGATCCATTTTGCCGAGAGCGGAGAGGAAGCCGTGGGCGAAGTAGCTTTTGATTTCTTCACCGGACGTGAGGCGGGCGAGGCCTGAGGCGGGGTCGATCTCCGCCCAGCGCCGCGCGAGTGCACGCATGGCGATGGAGTCTTTTGATTCCGCGACAGCGGTCCATGCGTCAGCGAGTTCGTCTTTGGAGATGAGTGAGACGCGCTGGTACGTGAGGAGGTAACGGCGCAGGTCGCTCTTTTCGTTTTGGACCTCGGCGATCAGGTTGATTTTTTCTTTGAGGGGAAGGTCGGAGGGGTTGCGATCGCGCAGGGTTTTGCGCAGTTCGTCTTCGACGCTGCCGAAGAGGGAGGCTTGGGTTTCGGCGTCGAAGCCGGGATCGCCATTCGAGTTGGGCGCAGTTTCTTCGATGCGTTCGGGGGATTGTGGTTGAGCGTTGAGCGTGAATCCGACGCCGCGGAGATCGGGATCGTCGTCGAGGAAGGAGCGCAGGGCGCGACCGGCGGGAATCCCGAGTGCGAGCGCGCCGATGAGGGATAGTGCGCGGGCGTATTTGGCGATGAAAGCAGGAGCGGGCACGGCGGTTAGCGGGCGGGTTTATTTTTCTTTTGGTCGCTCACCATTTGGAGGGTTTTGAGGAGGTCTTCACGATCCTTGGGCTGAAGGCCCGGGCTGCTCTGAATCCAGAGACGTGCGCCGGCTTCATCCTTGCGGGCCCAGCCGGCAGCGGCAGCTTGCAGTTCCTGGGTGCGGAGTGCGGGGTCGGGAAGTCCGCTGGCAAGGTGTGCGGCTTTTTCGGGTGAGGCGGCGGAGACGGCGCGGAGCGAGCGAACGGCGAGATCCTTTTGTGCGGCATCAGGGCTTGCCGTGCGGAGAGCGGCGGTGGCGAGGCCGAAGACTTTTTCTGCTTCGGGCGCGGCGATGCCTCTGCTGTTGAGCAGCATTTTGAACGCGGCGGCTTGTTCTGTTTGGGGAAGGTTTCTCGCCCATTCGTACGGGCCGTTGGGCGACATTTGCTTCCAACTTTGGATGAGTGGGTAAGCGAACGCTTCGCTTTTAGTTTCGAGCGCTTTGCGGGCTGCGCCGCCTGGGTCGATCTCGGCCCAGCGCCGTGCAAGGGCGCGGATGGCGACGGTGTCCCCTTTTTTAGCGTCAGCCATTGCGGCTTCCATGGCTCCGTCGAGTTCTTTGACGCCCATGAGCGAGGCGAGCTGGTAGGTGACCGCGTACTGTTTGGTTTCGTTCTTGAGCTTGGTTGCGCGTTGGAACAGTGGCACCAAGCGGTCGGAAGGGATGGTTCTTGCGGCGCCGGCGGTGGAGGTGTGGAAGCCAGCGACTCCCCTCCCCTCCCCGGGTTTTCCGAGGCTACGCCCTCCGGCGGCGCTGGTTTCCGCGTCGGCCTCTGCGGTTGCTCCCGTTCCGGGAATCCCTGGTTCGTGACGTGTGGGCGGGAGGAGTGCTCCCAAGATGATGCCTCCGCCGAGCATCAGGAGGAGCGGCATGAGTCGTCCGCCTGCTACTGGGGCTTTTGGGCTGAGGGATTGGCTCATGGGTTAAACGCCTCTTTGAGCAGAAACGTTACCAGAACGTGTTCGGCCTGCGCCACGTGGAGGTGGGGCGCAGGTTGTTCGAGCACGCGTTGGTTGCGCCTGGCGCTACTTTTTCGGAGCGTCGAACTGCACCCAATCGAGGTTCATCAGACCGCCTTTACCCGCGTTCTTGAAGACGGCGACGACGTCGGTGCGGAATTCGACGGGCGTGATGGGAGTGGACTTCAGTTCAACCCACTTGTCCCAGCCGCCGGTTGGATCGACGTGGATGGTGGCGAGTAACGCGCCCTCGAGGCTGCCTTGTCGGAACTCTACGTCGCCGCCGATTCCTCCAGAGGCTACGCGAATGGTGAAGCCACCAACGTCCTTTAGCGGCACGGAAGGAAACTTAGCAGAGTGACCGTCTCCGATTCCTCCGAGGAACTTATTCCCGCTGGATCCGCTGCCAGACAGGACTTTACAACCGACGGGCTGGGTGGCGCCTTCTGCTTCGACGCGTCGGCCCCGCAACCGGATCACGGTTTTGGTGGTGAGCGGACCGGCGGTTTCGCGTCCGTTATCGGTGTAGGATGCTTCGAGTTCGCCGATGCGCACGCCGCCGTCTTTGGTGGCGGTGATTTCACCGGAGAGGCCGCGGACGGTTTGTGGGCCGCCCTTACCGGGTTCGAGGGTGAAAATCCACGAGACCATTTGAGCGATTTCGTCAGAGGTGTGTTGTGGGTGGGCGAGCATGGGGATTTGGCCCCAGACGCCTTGGCTGCCGTTGCGGACGCGTTGGATGGATGCTTCGAGGGCTCCGGATTGGCCACGGTATTTCGCGGCGATTTCGGTGAGGGCCGGACCGACGACTTTTTGGTCAACGGCGTGGCAGTTGAAGCAATCGCTTTGGCGCATGAGGGCGAGGCCGGGATCCACGCGTTGTTTGTCGTCGGCGTTCTTGAGCCAACGGGCATCGACCATGGCTTTCAGCCCCATCATGGCGGCGGCGGTGGCATCTTTTGATGAGCCATCTTCGGCGTCTTCGATAGCGAGCCGATAGTTGAGGGGTTTGCCAGGTGTGAAAAAGTCCCCGTCTTGGGGCTCTACAAAAGTTACTTTGGGAGAACTGTTTCCAACGATGACTGGCAGGGTTTTGGAGGAGGAGGCGCCTGCGGTGTCAGTGACCGTGAGTTCAACGGGGTACGTGCCGAGTTTCGCAAAGGTATGCTTGAATGAGGGTTGGGTTGAAACGACGGGACCATCTTTTTCGAGACGCCACGCGTACTTCATGGTTTGGCCTTCGAGTTCTTTGGTGCCTTCGGAGGTAAAGGCGACGGTGAGTGGTTCGCGTCCAGCCGTCACGTCCGCAGCGACTTGCACGACGGGCGCGAGGTTGCCGCGCACGTAAGAGATTTTGAGGAGGCGCGCGTCTGGGTTGGCGCCCCACGTGGTTCCGTAGTCGAGGAGGTAGAGGCATCCGTCGGTGCCGAAGACAGCATCGACGGGACGGCGGAGCGGGAATGCGTCTTTGACGTCGGCGTCTTTCACTTTGTCGGAGACGACGGCGAAGGCGGAGGAGAAGGGTTCGATGGAGTCGAGATCTCCGTTGGATTTCATCTTCGCCCATTTAACGAAGGGGCGTTGCCAATCCCAGAAAAGGAGTTGGCCGTCATGGTCTTGCGGGAACCCGTCTGTTTTTTCGAAGGACGGGTTGTAATGGAAGACGGGTCCGGCGCACGCGGTGCGGCCCCCTTCCCCGAGGACGGGAAACTCTGGTGAAGCGGCGTAAGGCCAGTAGATCCAGGCGGGTTGAGCAGGGGGCAGTTGTTTGAGACCGGTGTTGTTGGGGCTGTTATTAACGGGTTTAGCGGGGTCGGCGAGCGGGCCGACGGCCTCAGTTTCGAAGTTTACTTTTGCGTAAGGGAAGTTGGCGCCGATGAAGTAGGGCCAGCCGAAGAAGCCTGCTTGTCGCGCTTGGTTAAGTTCGTCATAACCTCTTGATCCGCGGTCGGAAGCGTCGCGTGCATCGGGGCCGACGTCGCCCCAGTAGAGGAAGCCGGATTTGGGATCAACGGAGATGCGCCACGGGTTGCGGCAACCCATGACAAAGATTTCAGGGCGTCCCGCGGAGCCGTCTTTTGGGAAGAGGTTTCCATCGGGGATTTCGTATTTGCCGTTGGGCAGAGGACGAATGCGGAGGATTTTTCCGCGGAGATCGTGCGTGTTGCCAGCGGAGCCTTGAGCGTCCCAGGGCTCGCGGCCGGGACGTTCATCGGCGGGCGAGAAGCCTTTTGATCCGAAGGGGTTGGTATTGTCGCCGGTGGAGACAAAGAGGAGTCCGTTTGGCCCAAATTCCACGCTTCCGGCGTGGTGGCAGCACTCTTTGCGTTGTTCGTCGACGGTGAGGAGGATGATTTCCGAGGAGGGGTCCATGCTGTCCCCTTTCATGGTGAATCGGCTGAGGCGTTGGCCGGTGAAATCTTTCGGGGAGTAGAAGCAGTAGATCCACTGGTTCTTGGAAAAGTCGGGGTCGAGAGCGAAGCCGAGGAAGCCGTTTTCTTGGCCGTTGAAGACTTCGAGGGTGGCGGCGGTGAGGGGTGCGCGGCTGCCGGGTTTGAGGATTTTTAGGGCGCCTCCGATTTCGTTGAAGAAGATGCGTCCGTCGGGAGCGATTTCGAGCTCCATGGGTTGCGGCATGCCTTCTTGGAGAACATCGACTTTGTATCGGAAGTCTTGGACGGCGGCGCTGGTGGGAACGGAGGCGGCGATGAGGGCGGACAGGATACTGGAGGCGAGGTATTTGTGCATGACGGTGCGTTGGTTTAGCGTGAGCAGAGCGGCGCGAGAGCGGCGTGGACTAGGGAGCGATGAGGCCGAGGGTTTTGGCAGCGAGGGCCAGAGAGGCGAGGAGCGTGAGTGAGCCGAGGAGGTAAGCGAAGGTGGAGAGAATCTCGCGTTTGGGCTTAAGAACTGGAAAGGCTGGGCCGCTGTGGGTGGCGGATGAGGTGGACGCCGACGATTTAGCTGCGGCGGGTGATTTGGCCGCAGGGGCTTCTTCTTGCACTTCGTCTTCGAGGAAGACGGCTTCGACGACACCGATTTGGATACGGGTCTGCGTTACGAGTTGGTAGTGCGTTTGCGCCTCTATGGGATGGCGGTTGATGAGGGTGCCATCGGACTGGCCGAGGTCGCACACGAGATAGCCACCGTTGCCGTCGGGAGTGATTTGAACGTGGTGCGGGGCGACTCCGGTGGCTTGGACGGAGATCTGCGCGGAAGGGTCAGATCCGACGATGACGGCTTCGGGGCCGAGCTCGTATTGTGTGAGCGAACCGTCGGCGTTGGAGATGATGAGTTTCGGCATATTCCGGGGGGAGTTAGGAGTGGGCCGTTCGCTCGCGAACTAGCAGATGCTCAGGACTTTCGTGATGATGTCCGTCGGTCTGGGCAATTGGCGTTGCTCAAGTTTCGGGCTGTAAATGGCGGGCGCGTCGAGCGCACTAATACGAAGCACGGGCGCGTCGAGGTCATCGAAACATTTTTCTTGGATGAGGCTGGCGATTTGAGCGCCGACACCGCAGAAGGGTTTGTTTTCTTCGACGATGACCGCGCGGTGGGTTTTGCGAACGGTGTTAAGAATGGCTTCTTCGTCGAGTGGACGGATGGAGCGCAGGTCGAGGACTTCTGCGTTGATATCGTGTTCCGCGGCGAGAAGTTCTGCGGCATGGAGCGCGGTGAGGACAGCGCGACCGTGAGCGATGAGCGAGATGTCGGTCCCTTCGCGTTTGAGGTCAGCGACGCCGAGCGGGATGGTGTACTCGGTGTCGGGCACTTCCCATTTTTCGCCGTAGAGGAGGGTGTTTTCCATGAACATGACGGGGTCATTGTCACGGATGGCGGTTTTCATGAGGCCTTTTGCGTCGTAAGCGGTGGCGGGGCAGACGACTTTGAGTCCGGGAACATTGGCGAGCCAGTTTTCCGGCGTGTGCGAGTGGGTGGCGCCGACGTTGGTTCCTCCGTTAGCGGGGCCGCGGATGACGATGGGGCAGTTGATGAGGCCGCCGCTCATGTAACGGACGAAGCCGGCATTGTTAACAATTTGATCCCATGCGACGGCGGAGAAGCTCCAGAACATGAGTTCCATGACGGGGCGGAGGCCGAGCATGGAGGCACCGATGCCCATGCCGATGAAGGCGGACTCGCTGATGGGCGTGTCGCAGACGCGCTTATCTCCGAAGCGTTTCCAGAGGCCTTCGGTGACTTTGTAGGCGCCGTCGTATTCGGCGACTTCTTCGCCGAGGAGGACGACATTGGGATCGCGCTCGATTTCTTCGGCGAGTGCGTGGCGGAGAGCTTCGCGGTAGGTGATCTCAGGCATGGCGGCGTGTGCGGTTAATCGTTGAAGAAGTGGCGTCCGGTGCGGCCGGCAGCGGTGCCGCGGTCGACTTCGAAGTAGACGTCTTCGGTGATGGAGGATTCGGAGGGGTACGGGCTTTCTTCGGCGAAGCGGACGCTGTCCTCGGCTTCGACGCGCGCGGCTTCATCGATGGCTTCGAACTGCTCTTCGTTGAGCACCTTTTCGTCGATGAGGATTTGTTTCCAGCGTTGGATGGGATCGTGATCGCGTTTGAAGCGTTCGATCTCGTCTTCGGTGCGGTAGACTTTGTGTTTCGCGTCGGCGACGGAGTGCCCGTAGTAGCGGTAGGTTGCGATTTCGAGGACGGTGGGCCGGCTTTCTTTGTGAGCGCGTTCGAGGGCGACTTGGGTTCTGGCACGGACTTCGTAAACGTCCTCTCCGTTGAGTTGTTCCCAGTCGATGGCGAACCCGGCAGCGCGTTCAGCGAGGCAGGTTGGGTAAGCGCTGGAGCGGCAGAGACTGGTGCCCATGGAATACCCGTTATTTTCGATGATGTAGATGACGGGAAGGTTCCAGAGTGAGGCGAGGTTGAGGCTTTCGTAGAAGCAGCCTTGATTGACGGCGCCGTCGCCCATAAAGCACATGGCTGCGCCGGTGAGGCCTTTGTATTTCAGACCGTATGCGAGACCGAGGCCCAGTGGTGTTTGACCTCCGACGATTCCGTGACCGCCCCAGTAGTTTTTGTCGGGTGCGAAGAAGTGCATGGATCCCCCCTTCCCTTTTGAGCAACCGGTGGCTTTGCCGAAAAGTTCGGCCATGCATTCATTCATGTTCATGCCAACGGCGAGGGCGTGCCCGTGATCGCGATAAGCGGTGATGACATGATCGTTGGGGCCCATGAGGGAGCAGGTGCCGACGGCGACGCTCTCTTGGCCGATATAGAGATGGAGAAAGCCTCCCATTTTCCCGGCTTGATAGTTTTTTAAGGCGGCTTGTTCGAATCGTCGGATTCGAATCATTTCTTTCAGAAGACGCAGTTTATCCGCGGCCGAGAGGTTTGCGTTGATCGGCTCTTGGGCGAAGCTGGAAGCAGTGGTGGTTTCCATACGAGGTGGTGTTTAACGCAGGTGCGTCGGTTCCGGGATAGGTTAGGTCGGCAGTTGGCGAGTGGCAAACATTTGGCGCATTCCGTGAGGCGCGTCGGAGCGATTAGTCGGCAGGCATCTCTGCGGCCATTTTCCGACGCGATGCGGGGTCGGTGACGACCAGCGAGAGGAGGGCCATATCGGCTGGGGTGATTCCGCTGATGCGACTGGCTTGGCCGAGGGTGGCGGGCCGGATGGCGGAGAGCTTCTGGCGGGCTTCGGTTCGGAGGCTTTTGAGGCTGGTGAAGTCGAAGTCTGGCGGGAAAGGTTTGGCGTCGAGGCGGCGGAGTCGGTCGACAGCGACGGATTGCTGACGGATGTAGCCGGCGTATTTGAGGTCGGTTTCGAGCATTTCCCAGATGGCGTCGGGGAACTGGGTGCGGATCTCGTGCGGGAGGTTTTGGTAGGGGTTATCTGGGCGGCGGAGCCAGTGTTCGAGGGTGATGCCGTCGATGCGGCAGGTTGACGCATAAGTTCCTGCCTGTGTGAAAGATGAGTGACGCTCAGAGAAGTGCTGCCAGCGGGTTTCACAGACGAGTCCGAGCGCGTGAGCTTGGGGAGTGAGGCGGAGGTCGCAGTTGTCGTGACGCAGGAGCAATCGGTGTTCGGCTCGGCTGGTGAACATGCGGTAGGGCTCGGTGGTTCCCTTGGTGACGAGATCATCGATGAGTACGCCCAGGTAGGCTTCGGACCGTGAGAGAACTAAGGGAGGTTTGCCTTGGAGCTTTAAGCCGGCATTGGCACCCGCGAGGAGCCCCTGCCCCGCGGCCTCTTCGTAGCCGGAGGTTCCATTGATCTGTCCGGCAAAGTAGAGGTGTTCCACCCGCTTGGTTTCGAGCGTGGGATGGAGTTGGGTGGGCGGGCAGTAATCGTATTCCACCGCGTACCCAGGTCGTAGGATTTCAACCTGCTCGAGGCCAGGAACGGTACGAAGGAAAGCGTACTGTACCTCCATGGGTAGCGACGTGGACACCCCATTGATGTAGTATTCTAGGGTGTGTCGGCCCTCCGGCTCCAAAAAAAGTTGGTGCCGCTCCTTCTCCGCGAACCTGACGACTTTGTCCTCAATGGAGGGACAGTAACGGGGTCCGACGCCCTCGATCCGTCCGGCGTACATCGGCGAGAGGTGGAGGTTACTCCGAATGATGTCGTGGGTTTGCGCGTTGGTGTGCGTGATCCAGCAAGGGAGTTGTTCCACGTGGAGACGGTTGTCCTGCCACGTGTTTAGGGTGAAGATTTCGTCCCGTGTCCGTTGGAGAGTATCGGCCAGGAACGAGAAGGGAACGGGCGGATCATCACCTGTTTGTTTTTCGCAGACGGAGAAGTTGATGGTCCGTCCATTGAGACGCGCCGGCGTGCCGGTCTTGAAGCGTCCGAGTTCAAACCCAAGGTCTCGCAGACTGTCGCTGAGCGAAGAGGCGGAATCGCCCATTCGTCCCCCCTTCTGGTTCTGAAGGCCAACATGGAGGAGTCCGCCCATGAAAGTTCCGGTGGTCACCACGACGGCCTTCCCCAGGGCTCGATACCCGAGATTAGTTTCGATGCCTTGGACGGCGTCATTCTCCACGAGGATGCGAACAGCATTCCCCTGCCGGAGGGTGATGCCGGGGGTGCCTTCGAGAGTGGCCTTGGCTCGGAATTGGTAAGCCTTTTTGTCGCATTGCGCGCGTGGCGAACGCACGGACGGGCCTCGAGTGGCGTTCAGCATCCGGAACTGGATTGCGGTCGCGTCGGTGTTCAGACCCATGAAGCCTCCGAGTGCATCGATTTCTCGCACAATCTGGCCCTTGGCTTGCCCGCCGATCGCAGGATTGCAGGACATTTGTCCGAGCGAATCGAGGTTTTGGGTCAGGAGAAGCGTGAGGCAACCGAGGCGACTTGCGGCGAGGGCAGCCTCAATGCCGGCGTGGCCTCCGCCGAGGACGATGACGTCATACTGGACGGGATCGGTGAACATGGTCGACCAGTTTACGCTGAGCCGGGGTTGGATGGAATGAAAACGGTGCCCCTCACGACAGACTGGGGCATCGCCCCGGTGTGCCCCCCCTCTGTCCCAAGCCTAGGAGTGGCGCCAACGTATTTCGCCCCACAGGGCTCAGATGGTTTAATCGCGTCCTCGGGCGTTGCCCGAGGCTGTCATGAGGTGCCCCGTTGGGGCACCGGAGCTTGCGCCCCATTACCGTACATTTTCTTGCAAAATCTGCCGGCATTCCTGCGGGAGCTCGTGCCTATTCCCGTTTTATGGTTGCTCGAGACTGGGCAGTGTTCCACGTGGAACATGTTGGTCGCAGATTTCGGCGAAAGCCTGCACGAAAGCGTTCAAATGCTCGTCCGGGGTGTCCCAACCCCAGCTGACTCGGAGTGTCCGGTCCGACTCCCCTTCCCCGAGGCCAATCGCTCTGAGGACATGGGAAGCTTTCCCTGCACCTGCATTACACGCGGAACCGCTCGAAACCGCAAAACCGGCTTTATCGATGCGGACCGTCCATCGCTGACGGCAATCGCTCAGTTCCGGAGCGACGAAGGAGACGGTGTTCCAAAGACAGGCTCCGGAATGACCTAAAATCCGGATGTCGGGATGGATGGCGACCAGCGATTGGACAAACTGGGTGCGCCGAGATGACTGCGTGCCGAGAGCGTGAAAACGCGCGGAACGATCCTGAAGCGCGGCAGCGAATGCTGCCGCAAGAGGGGCGTTCTGTGTGCCAGAGCGCCGGGCATCCTCTTGTCCCCCACCCTGCAGAAGAGGCGTCCACGTCGTGTCGCGCGGCAGGTGAAGGAAGCCGAGCCCGATGGGCGCGCCCATCTTGTGTCCGCTTCCAAATACGAAGCCATGATCGAGAATGGAGGATGGGAGAGCGAGGGGCATTCGGCCTACGGCCTGAGTGACATCGACAGCAAGGGGCAACTGGGGAGGGATCGACGAAACGAGAGCAGGAAGATCGGTAAGGTATCCGGTTTCGTTGTTCGCGAGCATGGCAAAGAGCGCGGCGGGTGGAGTACGCGAGAGGTCTGCGGTCACGGGAGTGGGCTGTCCGGCGGGCGTGACCGGCACACGCAACGTTCCACGTGGAACATAATGCCGGATGGCGTCCAGCACACAGGCGTGTTCCGTAGCCACGGCGGCGACGGGTCGGGTGGGGTGTGCCCTAGCGAGGTGATGGGCAATCGCGTTGGCGGATTCCGTTGCACCGGACGTGAAAACCAGGCGCGCGGCGTCGAGTCCAAGTTCCGTTGCGATGATTCGGCGGGACTCCTCGAGGAGAGCGTCCGCACGTTGACCAGCGCGGTGGAGGCTGGCGGGGTTTCCGTGAAAGGCTCGCAGCGCGGCGTCGAGGCGGCCTAGGGCGGCGTCACAGAGGGGTGCGGTGGCGTTGTGGTCGAGGTAGATCACCCCCTGATTATGGGGCTACTTCACCGTCATGCGAGCCTTGGCCTCTGGAAGAGCGGAAGGCGCGAGCTGTTGGTACGTGTTGAAATCATTAAACCAAAGCTGCTTTGCCCAGCGGTACATCCAGTGTTTTTCGGGGATTTCCTCGCCCGGAAGCCACTGCGAGAAGCGCGGGACCATGGCTTCGAGCTCAGAGAGCGCGGTTTTTCGCTGGGTGGTGTCTTTGGCACCATGCTTTTTTGCGAGGTCGCGGACGAGGTCCGGACGCTCCAGTACGACGCATCCGCGGGTGGTGGTGGCGGTCAGTTCACGGAAATCCTTGAGGAACGCTGAATCCTTAATCGTGGCAACGATCCCCCGTTCATCCCGAATATTCTCTTTGGCGAACTGAATGATAGGGCAGGGTTCCACGTCGCCATAGGGGCTGATGTGGTGGGAGATGCCGGTGGACATCGGACAGAGCGCTTTCCCGTCGTGTCCGTAATAGGCGTCGACGATCCCGATGGGCATCTTGGTTCGCATTTCCACAATGAAGCGGCGGACTTCGACGAGCTGCTCGGGTCGCAGGGCGAGTTGGGCGTTCATGTTGGGTCCGACCGGACGGTAGGTGTGGTACCAGACGTAGTGAACCCCCTTCTCGATGAGCTGGCGGAGCCACGATTCGGAGAGGAGTTCTTGGATATTGGATTGGCAGACGCTGGTGGCGACGCCGGTGAGGAGTCCGGCCCGCAGGCAGGCTTCGAGGCCGCGGAGGGTGCGCTTGAAGACGTCGACGTTGCCTCGACGTTCGTTACTGACGATTTCGTTGCCTTCGATGGAGATGAGCGGGGTTGCGTTCCCGATTTCGGCGAGGCGCGCGGCAATTTTGTCAGTGATGCATTGTCCGTTCGTGAAGATTTGGAAATAGCAATCGGGGTGACGGGCCAGGATGTCGAGGAGGCCGGGGTGGAGGAAGGGTTCGCCGCCGAGGATGCCAAAGAAGCGATTTCCTTCGCGTTTGGCGTCGGTGATGAGGCGGTCCATCTCGTCCGTGGAGATTTGGTGTGAATCGGCGGCGACATCGACCCAGCAGCCTTGGCAGCGGAGGTTGCAGCGGTTGAGGATGGAGATGTAGAGGAAGGGTGGGAAGAACTCGCCTTTTTTCATGCGGCGTTTGAATCGCTCGATGCTGAGGATTCCTTTGACGCCGAAGTTCCACAGGAACTTTCCGATGCAGCGGGGCGAGGTGGAGCTGAGGATGCGGAGGGCGAGTTCAGGGAGCATGGGTGCGGGGCGGTTTGTCCGAGATGAGGATGGATGAAGTGGAGGGGGGGACAAACCCAAAAACGGGTGGGTGGAACGAATGGAGTAGGGGTGCGAGCGACGATAAAAAAGCTAAAGTTTTTAGCAAAAATGCAGCCTTGGGGACGTCCTGATTTACAGAGAAAAACCCTGCTTTACCGATTGATTTTTCCCCTAGCAGCGCGAAGATTTCACCTAAGAGAGTTTCCCCCGGAATGCTCGCCTCAACATCCATTTTGAAAATCGACGGCCCCGTCGGGGTTGCGTCGTCGCGTGGAGGCACACGGAGAGGGATTGGAGAAAGGGATTCGGAGGAGTGTGGGCGGTCCTCCTTTGGGGCGGTGATGTTCTCCGTTTGGGCGGCCGTTTGCGGTTTCTTGTTGGGCTTAATTTCTGTCTCAGCGCAGACGGTTTCGCCTGTCCAGACGGCGGGCTACACCGCGACGGTGGCGGGTATGAGCACGACTCAGAACAGTGCGACGGTGACGGTGGCGAGCACGACGGGGTTGACGGTGGGGATGGCGGTGAGCGGGCCGGGCATCCCGGCGAATACGGTGATTACGTCGATTGTGAATGGGACGCAGTTCACGATTTCGGCGAATGCGACGGCGAACCTTACGGGGCAACAGCTGACCTATGCTGCGCCACCGACGAATTTGGCATTGGCTGCTGCGTGGCCTTTTGGGGTGTTTCCGAGGAGCGCGAACACGGTGGCGTTGGGGCAGGGATTATCTGCGGCGGGGCTTTCGAGTGTGCAGTTGGGGACGATGAATGTGGCGGGGTTGACGGTGGGTGCGCTTCAGGGGCCGATTGTGTTATCGTCTGGCACGTTGACACTGGGTTCGGGCGGGTTGGATATGTCTGCCGCGAATGCGAGTGTGACGGTGAATGGGGGGGTGGTGAACGTCTGGGAGAATCAAACGTGGAACGTGGGGGCGGGGCGCGATTTTGCGATGGTGTCGGGCGGGGCGTTGACGGGAACGGGGGTGATTTCGCTGAACTTGGCGGGATTTACCGATCCGCTGGCGGGGCTAGGGATGGTGACGCTATCGAACGGAAATGCGGGTTTTGGGGGGACGTTCAATCTGAGAGAGGGCGTGTTTCGGTATATCAGTAATGGGGGTGCCTTGGGTTCAGGGGTGATCAACCTCGAGGGAGGACGGCTGTTGACGAACCAAGATTTTTCGCAGCGGATAGCTTCAATCGCAGCAGGTTCTACGGCGGTCGTGGATACGGTGGGGAATGTGAATGTGACGGCGGCGCTCACGGGGGATGGGGGCCTAACGAAGCTGGGCGGGAACACGCTGTCGTTTATCGCTCCGACGTCGACGT
>JBIIXW010000153.1:0-7457 GCA_044347165.1 Chthoniobacteraceae bacterium | reverse complement strand
CGGAGACGAAGTTGAGGTTCTCCTCATGCGTCTGGAAAACGATCAGGGCATGGTCGTCCTCTCCAAAGAGAAAGCCGCCTACAAGCAAAACTGGGACAAAATCGTCCAGGTTGCAAAGGAAGGCAGCCCCATCAAAGGCAAGGTCCGTGGCGTCGTCAAAGGCGGCCTCGCCGTCTACATCGGTGTCGAAGCGTTCCTCCCCGGATCGCAAATCGACATCATGCCTCCCAAGGATCTCTCCCAGTATGTGGGTCAGACCTACGATTTCAAAATCGTCAAAATCATCGAGGACAGGAAGAACGTCGTTCTCTCCCGCCGCGAACTCATCGAGCAGGAACGCCATGAGAAGCGCCAGCGCTTCCTCGAAGCCACCAAAGAAGGCGATATCGTGGTCGGCGCAGTCAAGAACCTCACGGAGTTCGGTGCCTTCATCGATCTCGACGGTATGGACGGTTTGCTGCACATCACCGACATGACCTGGGGCCGACTCAACCACCCCAGCGATTTGCTCAAGGTCGGACAAGAACTGCGTGTCAAAGTCCTCAAAATCGAGATGGACAAAGGACGCGTCTCCCTCGGCCTCAAGCAGACCGAGAAAAATCCTTGGGAAGAAACCGAGCGTCGATTCCCCGTTGGCCAACGCGTCAAAGGAAAGGTTACCAACCTCGTGCCCTACGGTGCGTTCGTGCAAATCGACGAAGGTGTCGAAGGCCTTATCCACGTGTCAGAACTCTCGTGGACCAAGCGTATCACGCGCCCAAGCGACGTTCTCAGCCTCGGCCAAGAAGTCGAAGCCATCGTGCTCGGCGTCAACAAGGACGAACAGAAAATCAGCCTCGGCGTTCGCCAGTTGGAGGACAATCCTTGGGACGCAATCGAAATGCGTTACCCCATTGGCAAGCAAGTGCATGGTACCGTGCGCAATATGACCGCCTATGGCGCATTCGTGGAACTCGAAGAAGGCATCGACGGGATGATCCACGTGTCCGACATGAGCTGGACTCGCAAGGTCAACCACCCGCAGGAAGTCCTCAAGAAGGGCGACGAACTCGATGCGGTCGTTATCGACATCGACAAAAACCATCAACGCATCTCGCTCGGCATCAAGCAGCTTAGCGACGATCCATGGAAGACCATCGAAGCCCGCTACCGGATCGGTGAACTTGTCCATGGTAAGGTCAGCAAGGTTGCAACCTTCGGCGCATTCGTCGAACTCGACGGTGATATCGACGGTCTCGTGCACATCTCGCAAATCAGCGAGGAACGCGTCGAGAAAGTGAAAGACCATCTGAAAGTGGGTCAGGAAATCGAAGCCCGCGTCATCAAGGTCGACAAAGCCGAACGCCGGATCGGTCTCTCCATCAAAGCTGCAAGCTACGATGAAGAAGCCATCAAGCGCGAAGCTGCCGCCTTCGATACCCTTCGCCCCGGCGAAGATATGGTCGGCCTCGAACAAGCGTTTGCCGCTGCGGAAGAGTACCGCCCCGGCGAAGGAAAGAAGAAGTAACCCTCTTCATCCTTTCAGTCTCATGCCCGTCGAACCACGTTCGACGGGCATTTTTTATCGCAATCCCTCGCTCAAAAACACGGCTTGCTCCTCCGATTCGCTGGTTTTTACTCGACCCCACACTATGGCAAATACCGTTT
Source organism: Chthoniobacteraceae bacterium (assembly GCA_044347165.1). Taxonomy (GTDB): domain Bacteria; phylum Verrucomicrobiota; class Verrucomicrobiia; order Chthoniobacterales; family Chthoniobacteraceae; genus JBEEPE01. Next base: position 5,810 of record JBIIXW010000153.1, on the reverse strand, counting down.
ACCATCCCTCCGTCGAAGGCGCCCAGCACGGCGCAAAATCCCTCAACGATTTCCTCGCCTATGCCAAACGCGCCGGCGCCGCTGGAGCGCAACCCAGCAACTACATGCTCCAATCCGAAACCGGATTCAAAAGTGCCGCAGAGATCAAAGACACCTTCGCCAAACACCAACTCGCTATCGATGGCGTTTCCGCACACTGCCCGATTTGGGTCCACACCACCGCATGGACCCAATCTCCCACCATCCGCCCCTTCATCCCCGCTGACGTTGCCAAACAGTCCCCAGCCCAAATCGAAGCATGGGCCGAGACCTACGTGCTCAAACTGCTCGACCTCACTGCCGAACTCGGTGTGAAAACACTCCCGATGTTCTGGGGCATTGCCTTCGGATGGGAACTCGCAACCGGATACCCCTGGGGCTTCTGGGCGGGAGCGGATTTTGACCTCCTCAAAGAAGGCAAAGACCGTTTCGTCTCCAAAACCGCCAAAATCCGCGCTCACGCGAAACAACTCGGCATCAAGCTCTGTCACGAAATCCACCCCGGCACAGCCGCCTCGACCGCCGACGATTTCCTCATGCTCGTCGACATCTGTGATGGTGACGAAACACTCGCCGTCAATGCCGACCCGTCCCACTGCTGGGAAGGAGAAACATGGGAAAACAGATTCCTCAAGGTCGGCCACCGCATCTACGCCTGCCACATCAAAAACTTCGTCATCCGTCCGGGATTCCCGCTCCGCTCCATGGAACCCAACTGGCCCAAACGCGCAATGCAGTTCACCGACCTCGCATCCGGCGACCTGAATATGCAGCGCTACGCCGAGCTCCTTCTCCACGTCGGCTACCCTCAACGCTACTGCAAACTGACCGGATCGAAATCAGCCCCGCTCATCGTCGAGGCAGAAAGCGCGCACAAAGATCTCGACTACACCAGCGCCAACGGCATCGCCTACGTTCGCGACAACTTCCAATGGCCCGCCGCCGGTGGTTCATTTGAAGACGGAATGGGAGCGTAAATCCAACATTCTGAGGGAGCGTCGAAACATCCGCTCCCCACAACGCCCCACGCAGTTAAAGGCGTTCAACTCCAGTTGGACGCCTATTTGCTTCCTCAGCCAATCACCAACGAAACGCCCACCGCAATCAGAACTGCGCCGTAAACAACCCCCGACCAACTTGCCATCCGCCACAATCGCGGATCTTGAATCAACATCGATGCGCCCCTGCGAAACTTGTAGGGCATTCCAATCGCAAAAAGTCCCAAGGTGATCCAGACGTAAACCAACCCGACGAGCGCTAATCGAGACACCTCTGGGCGGAGAAACGCCGCCTGTAATAACGGATTCGCCGCGAGCAGAGCCAACATGCCCATCGCGCGAATCGCGAGAAACTCGGGCTGCCACCGCATCATAATCGCGTAAGCCGCCACCGAGCCTAACACGATTTTCGGACGCCACTCGGTCATTTCCCCCAAATCGCCGTACACCACAACCGCCAAAAACCAGGCAACCGCAATCGTGAATAACAGCGCCCCCCATCCTGAGGACCGCGGGAATCTGTCGACAAATGATCGAGCCCCGTCCGCTCGAAAAACGGCGAGAAGGTGGCTCAGCAATAGGAACGCACCAACCAAAAAGACTGCGACCTCAAGTGTTAAAGGATAATCCATTAGCGCGTTTGCTAGTACTTCATTCGCAGAAAAAACCAGACTCGCGAAACAAACGAGTCTGGCTCCCGGAAAACCGTCAGGCCAAGAGCTGACGCAACACAAACGGCAAAATGCCGCCGTGCCGGAAATAATCCACCTCTATCGCCGTATCAATCCGCGACCGAAGCGTCACAGAAGTCTTTTCCCCACTCGCTTTTGCGATGTGCAACACCACGTCCGACATCGGCTTAATCGAGTCATCCAACCCCTCAAAGGAGAACTCCTCAGTCCCCACCAACCCCAGCGTCTGCGCGCTCACACCCTCAGGAAACTGAAGCGGCAATACCCCCATCCCCACCAAGTTTGATCGATGAATCCGCTCAAAACTCTGCGCCACCACCGCCTTCACCCCCAGCAACCGAGTCCCCTTCGCTGCCCAATCGCGCGACGAACCCGTTCCGTACTCCTGCCCAGCAAAAATCACCAGCGGCGTCCCATCCGATTGATGCTTGATGGCGGCATCATAAATCGACATCTGCTCTCCCGTCGGTTGGTACACCGTCACCCCCCCCTCAACCCCAGGCACCATCAAATTTTTAATCCGAACATTCGCAAACGTCCCGCGCGTCATGATCCGATCGTTTCCACGACGCGAGCCGTAACTGTTGAAGTCCTCAAAACCCACGCCGTGCTCCGCCAAAAATCTTCCCGCTGGAGACGTCTTCTTAATCGCGCCCGCCGGAGAAATATGGTCCGTCGTCACCGAATCCCCAAAAATGCCCAACGCCCGAGCTCCAGAGATGCCCTGGATGGTGCCCGCCTGAAGGCTGAAGTCTTGGAAGAACGGCGGCTCTTGGATGTAAGTGCTCTCACTATCCCACCCGTAAATCACCCCCGTGCTCGAAGGCACTTCATTCCATTTGGGGTTCTGACTCGCAAAATCAGAATAAAGCCTCCTGAAAGACTCGGGCGACAAAGCAGAACGCATCGCCTCCCGTACCTCCGCCAATGATGGCCAAATCTCCCTCAAGAAAACCGGATTACCAGACGCGTCCGTCCCAATCGGCTCAACGGACATGTCAATATCCACTCGGCCCGCCAGCGCAAAGGCCACAACCAGCGGAGGTGACATCAAGAAGTTCGCCTTGATGTTCTGGTGCACACGCGCCTCGAAGTTTCTGTTACCCGAAAGCACGCTCGCCGCGACGAGGTCACCCTTCACAATCGCCTCCTCAATCTGAGGATGCAGAGGGCCGCTATTTCCAATACACGTTGTGCAACCAAACCCCACCACTTGGAACCCAACCTTATCGAGGTAAGGCTGAAGCCCAGTGCGATCGAGGTAATCTGCCACCACTCTCGAACCAGGCCCGAGAGAAGTCTTCACCGCAGGGTTAGCAACCAACCCCCGCTCCACTGCCTTCTTCGCTAAAAGCCCCGCAGCCAACATCACGCTCGGATTACTCGTGTTCGTGCAACTCGTGATCGCCGCAATCAAGACACTGCCGTGACCCACTTCGACCTTCCGCTTGCCATAGGCCGCAGCCGCTGGGTCACCGCTCTCCAACAACTCAATCGACTGACGCTCAGCGAGACTTGCTCCGCCTTTCCCGTACCCGCCTTCCGCAACCGGTTTCGCAAACAGGTTCTCAAATCCAGATTTCAACTGAGTCAACGGAATGTGGTCCTGAGGACGCTTCGGACCAGCCACCCCCGGCACAACGGTCGACAAATCGAGCGCGAGCTCAACCGAGTAATCAATATCCCCCTTCCGCGGAATTCCCCACAACCCTTGGGCACGATAATAAGCCTCAAAGTCCGCGCACAGCTCGTCCGATCGTCCCGTATCCTTCAAATACTCAACCGTCTTCCCATCAACTGGGAAGAAGCCCATGGTTGCCCCGTACTCCGGCGCCATGTTGGCAATCGTCGCCCGATCCGTAACAGGCAAGCTTTCCGCACCCTCGCCAAAAAACTCAACGAACTTGCCGACCACCTTTGCTTTCCGAAGCATCTGCGTGACGTGCAAAACGAGGTCCGTTGCCGTTACCCCCTCTCGGAGCGCCCCAGTCAGGTTAACCCCAACCACTTCCGGCGTCAGGAAATACACCGGTTGCCCAAGCATCCCCGCCTCAGCCTCAATCCCGCCCACTCCCCAGCCGACCACGCCCAACCCGTTAATCATCGTGGTATGAGAATCCGTTCCAACCAAGGTGTCAGGGAAAAGAACACCATCCCGCTCCAACACTCCCTTCGCAAGGTATTCCAAGTTAACTTGATGCACGATTCCAATACCCGGAGGAACAACCCCAAAAGTCTTGAACGCCTGCTGGCCCCACTTGAGTAGCTGGTAGCGCTCACGATTCCGCTTAAACTCGAGATCCAAGTTTTGTTCGAGCGCCGTCGGCGATCCGAAGTAATCCACTTGCACCGAATGGTCCACCACAAGGTCCACCGGAACAAGCGGTTCGATAATCCCAGCGTCGCGACCCATCCGAGAAACCGCAGACCGCATCGCCGCCAAATCCACCAACAAAGGAACTCCGGTAAAGTCCTGAAGGACAATGCGGGCAACCACAAACGGAATCTCCACCTGAGCCGGTGCCTTCGCGTTCCACGACGCCAGCTGCCTCACATCCTGCTCCGTCACCTTCTTCCCGTCGCAGTTCCGCAAAACCGACTCCAACACAATCCGAATGCTGACCGGCAACCGTGAAACCTTACCCAAACCCGCGGCTTCAAGACTAGGAATGGAGAAATACTTGGCTGCTCGACCGTTAGAAAGCTGGAGAGAAGTAGGATTCAGGAATGATGCGCTCATGGTGACTCTTGATTCCGCCCAGTGAAGCATCAAACAAGCCGAGTGACGATCTCAGAACGAGGAGATCAAACGCCGCTCGACCAAACCACAGAATCATCAACGCCCCGCTATCGGCGATTCGAACCCCTCTGGCCTGCCGGCCCCTTTGACGACACCACTTTTGACACCAACTTCCTCGCCGACGCATTACCCGCCGGACCTGCCTTGGAAGCCGGTTTCGAGGTCACATCCACTCGCACCATCGCATGTCTCCGAATCTTGGAAACTTTTCCTCGATCATCCGGTCCTCGCGATACGGCCCCACGAGGAGAACTCACCGCCTTCGGTGGCGTGGCCGCCCCCCCTTTCGGTGGCTTGGTCTGAAACGGTGCCCCGACCGGAGAACCATCCGCCACGACAGAGCGCTTCCCCGCCTCGAGCTTCCGATAAAGTGTCGCCAAAGAAATCTGCAACAGCTTCGCAGCCTTCTCTCGGGAACCTTGGCAGGCAGAAATGGTCTCGCTGATGTACTTCGTCTCGACCTGCTCCAGAAACACTGACAAAGACCGCCCCGTCGCAAATCCCACGGAAGGCAGAGCGGGGCTGCATACACCGTCCGGGCCCTTCAAGCTTAAAACCGTGGCAGGAAGGTGGCTTGTCTGAATCCTACAGTTTTCGCAAAGCGCGCACGCTCGCTCCACCGCATTCTCAAGTTCGCGCACGTTGCCCGGCCAGGAATACTCCATCAAACGCTCCAACACCCCGCTGTCCATCGTGTACTCGGTGCACCGCGCACTCGACGCATTCCTCCGAAGAAAGTGAGCCACGAGATCCGGGATATCCTCCGGCCTCTCCCTCAATGCCGGCATCTCAATCGGGATCACTGCAATCCGATAATACAAGTCCTCGCGGAACGTCCCGTTCCGTGTTTTTGGGTAAAGCGGCTCATTTGTCGCCGTCAACACCCTCACATTGATCTCGATGCTCTTCGTGTCCCCAACCCTCCGCACCCGGCGTTCCTGCAATACGCGCAGCAACTTCGTCTGAAGCGCCGGTGCCATTGAGTTAATCTCGTCTAAAAAAATCGTGCCGCCCTCCGCCTCCTCAAACAAACCGATTTTGTCCTGAAAAGCCCCAGTGAACGCTCCCTTCTTGTGACCAAACAACTCGGACTCCAGAAGATTCTCCGGCAACGCTGAGCAGTTGATCGGAACAAACGCCTTGTCAGCTCGGTGCGAGTTAAAATGGAGAGCCCGAGCAACCAACTCTTTCCCCGTGCCGCTTTCCCCTTGGATCAAGATGGTGGAATCAAGATTCGCAACTTTGCTGATCAAGTTGAAAACCTCCTGCATCCGCTTGGAA
>JBIIXW010000042.1:0-23441 GCA_044347165.1 Chthoniobacteraceae bacterium | reverse complement strand
CCCCCCCCCCCCCCCCCCCCCCCCCCCCCCCCCCCCCCCCCCCCCCCCCCCCCCCCCCCCCCCCCCCCCCCCCCCCGGCCGGGGTTACGTTGGCGCCCCTCATGGGTGGATTGATTATCAGACCGCGTTCGCGCATTTTTCACGGGCACGATTGGGTGTATTCCAGCGAGGTGTTGAAGGTGTTTGGGGATCCGGCGGATGGGGACGTGGTTTCTTTGAAGGACGGGCGAGACCGGATGTTGGGGAGTGCGATTTACAACTCGAAGTCGCAGATTGTGGCTCGGCGGTTTAGTCGGCAGCGGCAGGATTTGGATTTGGATTTTTTCGAGCGGCGTTTGCGGATGGCGTTAGCGGACCGGAAACGGTGGGGTGTGGATACGGGGTTGTGCCGATTGGTTTGGGCGGAAAGTGACGGGTTGCCGGGGGTGGTGGTTGATTCTTACGCAGGGGTGCTGGTGTTTCAGACCCTGACGTTGGCGATGGATTTGAGGCGGGAGTTGTTGATTGAGGCGATGCGTCGGGTGTTCGGTCCGGTGACGATTGTGGAGCGCAACGATGCGCCCGTGCGGCGTGCGGAGGGGATGGAGTTGCGGACGGGAGTGGTGTTTGGTCCGGAGCCTGGGGTGACTCAGGTGACGATGGATGGGTTGGTTTACGGACTGGACTTATTGGGCGGGCAGAAGACGGGATTTTACTTGGATCAGCGGGAAGCTTACCGAGCGGTGTCGCGTTACGCTTCGGGTCGTCGGGTACTGGACTGTTTTGCGAATCAGGGTGCGTTCGGTTTGGCGTGTGCGCTTGCGGGGGCTGAGTCTGTTTTGGCGGTGGAGATTAGTGATTCGGCGGTGGAGTTGATTCGGCGGAATGCGTCTGTGAATGGATTGGTCGTGGATGCGGTGGCTGCGAATGTGTTTGATTTCCTGAAGGCTGAGGAGGAGCGGGCGGGGGCGTACGATTTGATTATTTTGGATCCTCCTTCGTTCACCAAGAGCAAGGGGCGGGTGGAGGATGCGATGCGCGGTTACAAGGAGATTCACTTGCGCGCGCTGAAGTTGTTGAAGCCAGAGGGCATTCTGGCGACGTTCTGCTGTTCGCACCATGTTTCGCGTGAACAGTTTCTCGCGACGGTGGTGGAGGCGTGTGTGGACGCGAAGCGTACGGTTCGTCAACGGGAACTGCTTGGACACGGGGCAGACCACCCCGTTTTACCGACGATTCCTGAGAGCGAGTATTTGAAGGGCTTTGTTTTCGAGTTGGTGCCTGGGCGATAAGCTTTCGCTGTGTGATGAGAGGTGTGTTTTGGAGGCGGGGCTCGTCTCCTTCAGCGGCGGTGATTCTTTGGGCGGGCCGATTTTCTCTGGTGTTCGGGATAGAACGGCTTGCCCGACGGAATCCGTCTCGCGGGTTGGGGCTGCAATGAAGCAGAGGTTTTTTCGCGAACGTATTTTTCGAGGGGGAAATGAGCAAAGCCGAGGTTGACGATCTGGCGCGAGAGGAGAGAGAGGCCTGCGGGGGGATTCCAGTTGCGACAGGGGTTCACCAGAACGAGTCGCCCACCGGGTGCGAGAAAGCGAACTGCCATCTGGAAGAGTTCTGACATGAGTTCCTGAAGACTTTTTTGTGGAACCCGCTTTCCGAGGGGCGGATTGGTGACGATGAGCGTTAGCGATTGCTCTGGAATACCTAGATTTGGCACGTCCCGGAAATCTGAGCATTCAAACCGTGTTTCTGGCTGTGGGCTTGAGTCTCGGTTGATGTTGGAGAGGACGGATGAAACGTTTTCGGCAGCAACTCGGCATGCGTCTGGGGCGAGGTCGGTCCCCAAGACGAGGGCTGGCACGCTTCGAAGCACGCATTCGGCGAGTTCGAGGCCCGATCCGCAAAAGGGGTCCCAGATTCGTTCTCTTTTTTGAAAGGGAGCGTCTCCCACTTGAGCCAGTCTGGCGATAGCAGCTGCAAGGGGAGGGTGCGATGCGGCGGGAACATCGCCTTTGCGGTAAGCAAAGCGAGGGTCAGGACGGAACTTCGGAACCAGATCAACGGCTACCAAGTCTGGGGTTTCTCGCACGCGCAGTTCCCAGAGGGCGGCGCGGGGATCATTCAGAAGCTCTGGGCGTTGCTCGTGAACGGCTTCAGCCAGTTGATTTGCTAGGCTTCCAGAGATGCGGCGGGCGGGAAAATCCCACCGATAGCGGATGGGTCCGTCCGTGAATGTTTTCAGGGTTTCGAATGATTGACGGGAGGCGGCGGCCCTGGCGAGTTCCTCGATGGGTAAGGGGGCACCGCGGTGCGGCAAAGCGGGAAGTCTGGCGAGAGGGAAAGCGAGATCGCTCCAGCAGCGGAGGTCGAGCAGCTCAGTGAGGGTGAAAGGAGCCCGCGCGGTCAGCTCCACCCCTGCTGAATCGGAGTTGATTGGGTGGTTTTTGTGGTTCGCTTGTCTTGCCTCGAAACTAGCTTTGCATCTGGGGTTTGCCGCGATTTCTTCGCCAAGAATGAACTCAAGACCGCTCCGGCACTCGAGTAGCACGCGGGCGCCGTGGAAGGGAGTGAGCGGCGTCTCCATCGCAAGTTTGCCGGAGCCCGAATCGCGGGCGACATTCGCCTTCAGTCTTTGTTGAGCGGGTCTCAAGTTGGCGGCGGCCGATGCTGCGGTTCGCTGGAGCGTTTGTGTTCCTCCGACCCGTTCGAGCGTGCGGGTGACGGCCCGCTGTTCTCGTTCGGAAGCGGGACGCTCCCATAAGCCAAGGAGCGCCGTTTCGTCGTTGTGGTCGGAGCCGAGCTTTGGCAGCGCTTGCACGGCGTATCGGCGAACTTTTTCTGCGGGATCCTGAAGGAGGGAGCGCACCCAGTGTCGAGCGGTTTTCCTCTGCTCGAGCGAACCGTGCTGCGCAAATACGACGGCGACCGCACGGATGACCGAGACGGTGCTCAAGCGTTCTGCGGGTGTTGCGAGATTGAAGGTTTTTACGTGATTCCAAAGCGTGTCACAGTCGAGCTGGCTTAGGGCGATGTAATGGGCGCGAACGCGCTTGTTTGATTCGTTTTTCACGATTTGTTGGAGGATTTAACCGGCTGATGTTGCGAGTAATCGGGAGAGGCGGGTGGGGGAGGATACCACTGCCGGAGCGGGACGGGTTTCCTATTTCTGGTTCCGAGATTTTCTCGGAGCGTCTTTGGGCGTGATTCGCACGCTCACTGGGCGGTGATCACTGGCTTCCAACCAGTTGTCTGCTCTTAAAATCCATCCTCGTTTTTCAGGAATCTCTGGAAGTAGCGCGAAGCTGGCGAGGAGATAATCAATCCGGGCGTAGGTATCGGCCGTTTTCCAGTAATGCGTCCAGCGGTCGCCAAGGTGGTCTGCAGCAGGGAGTTCGAAGAGTGCATTTTTGCCGCGAAACCGAATCAACTCTCGAATGGGAGCTGATTCGCGGGTGTCGTTGAGATCGCCATACACGAGGAGATTTGTTTCGGGATTCTCGTCGAGAATCGAATCGAGGTGGTCTCGCAGTTTGGCTGATTCGTGGCGGCGCACGACGGATTCATCTTCGGGAACAGGAAGCTTCGACTTGAGGTGGGCGCCGACGAGGCGGAGTTGGTAGGACGGGGTGATTTGGACGGTGACGTCGAGAAATCCCCGTCGGACGGCGAGTGGCTTTGTTCCGAGCATGTATTCACGGAGGGATGCGTCGGCCTTCATTGCAAAGGGGAACTTGGAAAGTAGGGCGAGGTGGCGGTCAGGGTCGGGGCCGTTGATCCATTCGGCGTGGGGCAGTGAGATGCCGGCGGCATCGAGGCGGCGTTGAAGATCTTTGAGGGCATTGAGGGAGCCCATTTCGCTGATGCCGAGGAGGTCAGGTTTTATTTGCGAGATGGTTCGGATCAGGGCGGTGATGGAGGACTCGGATTTTGCAGGATGCTTTGGAGAGGCTTCGACCTCGTAGTTCTGGACGTTGAAGGTGGTGAAGGTGATCGGTTCCTCGGCGGTGGAATGCGGTTGAAGAAAGGCAACGAGGAAAGCGGCGAGACCGCCAATCTGATTCAGGGTGAGCGTTCTCATAACGGAGGGAGAGGCAGGGCTGAAAACGAAAAGCCCCGCTCAAGGCGGGGCTTCGCTGCGAGAACTCTTCTGGGTGTTAGGCGTTCGGTTTGGGGGCCGAATCACTCACGCTCGTCGGAGTCGCGGGAGTTGAAGAAGCGGTTGGGGTGCTGTTAGTTGCTGGAGTCGCCGCTGATTGATGGGGATCCCCGTGATGCGGATTTCCATGGTGTGGATCCGAGTGGTAAGAATGGGAGGTATCCGTGACGACCGGCCGGTTTAGTTCATCGTGCAAGGAATCCTTGGCTTTGGAGAACTCTTTGACGGCTTGCCCCATCCCTCGCGCGAGTTCCGGAAGTTTCTTCGCGCCGAACAAAAGAAGAATGACAATGAAGATGATGAGCATATCAGGGCCGGCGAAGTTTCCGAGGAGTCCAAACAGGGGATAAGTGGCCATAGTTTTGTTGCTTTCCTGTTTGTAGCACTGGGATGGCCCTGTCGCAACGGACGATTTCCCCCCTCCGCGGAGTTTCTCTCCCTAAGCATCTTGAGGCGCTAAGGTTTCAGCGCGCTTGATTCAAGGGCTTATTCGCGTTGCAATCCGGTCATGTTCACGGGTGTTGGCGGAACAGTCTTGGGAATGTCCGAATACTTCGGGCGGCTGGTGTTGTTAGGGAGAGACACGGTGAAGAGTTTTTTGCGCCGTCCGTTTCGTCGGGATTTGTATCTGAGGCAGATTGTGGAGATTGGGGCGCGTTCGCAGCTGGTTGTGCTGGTGACGGGCGCGTTTACGGGGGCGGTGTTTGCGGCGCAGACATTTTTTCAGTTTCACCGGTTGGGGATGGATTCAGCGGTGGGAGCGGTGGTTTCCGTGTCGATGTTTCGCGAGTTGGGGCCTGTTTTGACGGCGCTGATGTTGAGCGGGCGGGTCGGGGCAGCGATTGCGGCTGAGATTGGGACGATGAAGGTCACGGAGCAGGTGGATGCTCTGAGGGCGATGGGGGTTGACCCGGTGGATTATCTGGTGGTGCCAAGGGTGTCTGCGCTGTTGTCGTCGGCTCCACTCTTGGTTGCGGAGTGTGTGGGGGTGGCGGTGTCGGCGGGGTATCTGGTGGCGGTTCGGGTGTTGGGCGTTTCGCACGCGTACTACGTGACGAATATGCTGAAGTTCACCACTGGGAGAGATATTAAAATGGCTTTGGTGAAGGGGTTGGCGTTCGCTTTGGTGATCGGATTTATCGCATGCGACCAGGGGCTGCGGGCGAGGAACGGGGCTGCTGGGGTGGGGCGGGCCCCGACGGAGGCGGTGGTGATTGCCTCACTCGTCGTTCTCGTCGCCAACTTCTTTTTGTCATTCGCGTTGAACCTCATTTTTCCTGCATGAATGCCTCGTTGGATTTGATGATTCGCGTTCGCGGGGTAACGAAGCGGTTTGGCGATCAGGCGGTGTTACGGGGCCTAGATATGGACATCCCCAGAGGTGGGACGACGGTTGTTTTAGGGCGATCTGGTTGCGGAAAGAGTGTCTTGCTGAAGCATTTCATCGGTTTGATGCGGGCAGACTCTGGTCGAATTGAAGTGGATGGGGAGGACGTGTCAGTGATGAGCGAGGAGGATTTCGTTCGGATTCGGCGCAAGGTGGGGATGCTGTTTCAAGGAGCGGCGTTGTTTGACTCGATGAGCGTCGGCGGGAATCTTGCGTTCCCATTGCGCGAGAGCGGGGTGCGCGATGAGGAAGAGATTGGCTTCCGAGTGCGCGAGGCGTTGGAGATGGTGGGTTTGGCGGGAGAAGAGATGAAGATGCCGGACCAGCTCAGCGGGGGGATGCGGAAGCGGGTGGGGCTTGCGCGAACGATTGTTTCGCGTCCAGCGTGCATTTTGTATGACGAGCCGACGACCGGTTTGGACCCGATTGCGACGGATTCCATTAACCACCTGATTCGGAGGCTTCAAGAGCGGTTAAGAGTGACGTCAGTTGTTGTGACGCACGATATGAGGACCGCATTTCACACGGCGGATCACTTGGTTTTTTTGCATGAGGGAACGGTGTATGCGCAGGGGAGTCCGGAAGAGGTTCGCGGTTCGAAAGACCCGGTTTTGCGTGATTTCATTGAGGGGCGGAGTCGGGAGGGATAGGTGAGGTAGTGCGCGATTGAAGGGATATCCATGGAAACGAACAAACAGCGTCGGTTGGAAGTGTGGGTGGGCGGCTTTTTTTTGACGGGTCTCTCGGTGATCGCAGCGATGGTGATTGTCTTTGGAAAGCGCGGGCAGGGGATGGGGAGTGCCTATGTTTTGAATGTGGTGTTTCCGAATGCGTCGGGGTTGGTGTCGGGAAGTGACGTGATGCTGGCGGGGGCAAAAATTGGATTTGTGGAGGATAATCCGAGGTTGGTCGGGGATTCGTTCAAGGTTTCGGTCCGGGTCAAGGTTCGGGGAGATGTAAAAATTCCACGGCAGTCGAACTTTGTCATCGGAAGCGTTAACTTGTTGGGGGATAAGTATATTGAGGTAACGCCTTCCGAGGGTTTTGACCCGAAGGAGGTGTGGCGTTCGGGAGAAGTGGTGGAGGGGACGAAGCTTGGAGGGTTGGAGGATATGACGCAGAAAGGCTCTCAGGTACTCGGCCAGTTGTCGGAGAGTTTGGCTCACATTCAGACGCTGACGGGGGCGATTAACTCACGGTTATTGAGTGAGCAGAACTTGGCGTCTTGGGACAAAATGATGGTGAACTTGGGTGAGAGCTCCGAGGACTTCCGCAAGTTGGCTTCGGAGCTCAGTTCGAAGGGGGTGGAGGACATTAATGCGGCGGCGGCAGATTTTCGCAGCATGGCGAAGAAGGCGAATGCGGCGGCGGATTCGTTGCAAAAAATGATGAAGGAGGCGGCGGAAGGTAAGGGCCCGTTTGCAACGTTGATGAAGGACAAGGAGACGGCAGATAATCTGAAGGCGTTAATTTTGAACCTGAGGCGCTCGGGGGTTTTGTTCTACAAGGATCGTCCGACAGAGGCGGAGGTTCCGAAGAAGAAGTAGCCGTTTTTTTGCGGGTAGGCTGCTGAGATTGGTTTCGGGTTGCCCTTGGTTGGATGCGGGGGGAAGGTGGCCGTTAAGTTGATGGACGATTTAGAGCGAAAGTTTGGTCGGTACGCGATTCCGCATCTTTTACTGTGGGTAGCGATTTTAAATGGGCTGACGTTTGTGCTTTGCACATTTAACCCGGGGTTCCGAGATGCGGTGCGTCTGGATCCGGTTGCATTAATGAGCGGGCAGGTTTGGAGGGTTGTCACCCAAGCATTTGTCCCGAGCGTGGGCGGAATACTGCCTGACTGGGTTGCGGTGATTTTTTACCTGATGTTTTTGACGTGGATTGGGGAGGGGTTGGAGCGCGCCATGGGGAGGGTGCGATTGAATCTTTTCTACGGTTTGGGGCTACTGACTTCGGCAGCTGGGGCGTTGATTTCCGGCCAGGGAGAGATGGGTTTTTTACTGAATAACACTCTGATTTTTGCGTTTGCGTTTTTCTATCCGGACATGTCGGTGTTGGCGTTTATGATTATCCCGGTGCGGATTGTGTGGTTGGCCGCACTGGATGCTTTGTACGTGGTCATCCTGTTTTTTTCTGCGGGTTGGAGGGGGAGGTTGGGAATCTTGGTGGCAATGGCGCAGTTTTTCGGAATGTTTGGACCGGCACTCTGGCGGGGATTTATTGCATGGAGGCGCAGGGGCGCGGGCGGTCGCGAGGCGGGGAGGGCGGAGGTTCTATCGGAGGCTTTTCACTGTTGCTCGCATTGCGGAAGGACGGATCGCACGAACCCTGAGCTGGATTTTCGGGTGGCTGGTGATGGTGCCGAATATTGTGGTGAGCACCTTCCTCGGCGTGGGGGTGGGGCAGTTTCCTGAAAACCTTCTTGATTTCCCACGCTGCTGCAGGATGATTCGCGGCTCACGAAACAAGATACAGGACGATTTATGGCACAGACACAGGAAGCGGTTGCGCTTCAGTTGCACGCGAAGGACACGGGGAGCGCTGACGTACAGGTTGCGTTGTTGACTGCTCGGATTAATCAGTTGACGGAACATCTCAGGACCCATGTGAAGGACCACGCTTCACGTCGTGGTTTGTTGATTATGGTTTCCCGTCGCCGCCGACTTTTGGATTACCTCAAGCGCACGGCGGCAGATCGTTACAAGTCCGCTTTGGAGAAGCTGAATCTCCGTAAGTGAGGGTTGGTTTTGGGAGCGTTCCTCCTGTTGAGTGCCGGTTGCGGCTGCGGGAGAAAGCGCTGAGGTCGAAGTTACGGATGTTAAAAATCCGATGAGTTTTGGAAGACGCACCTTGGTAAATCAAGTGTGCGTCTTTTGTTTTTTGCTCGACGGAGGAAGCCGCAAATCGCGGTGGGTTCAATCGGGCGGAAGGTTCTTTCCACAAGAATAGGAGAAATGTTCACGGTTCAGTGTTGGCGGTTGAATGCTGCTTCTCGAATCGTTTTTTGCGGACTGTGTGGTTCGCGAACTGCCTTTGGGCAGGTGGTGGAAGGAGCCATGTGCAGGTGACTGGTCGCCGGAGATTTTCGCTGGACGGAGCCCCGCGCATTCAGGTTGTCACGCGAGAGCGTGTTTCTCGGAGTGTGCGGGGCTACGAGCCAGGAAAAACGGCGAGCGGTTGCCTCAGGTAGAAAAGAAAGAGAGAAAGAAAATGAGTACAGTATATCAGGCAACAGCACAGGTTGGGAGCACGTCAGTCACATTTGAGACTGGGCGTATGGCGAAGTTGGCGGACGGGGCGGTGACGGTTCAGTGCGGGGAGACCATCATCCTTGTGTCAGCAGTGTCTGCGACGAAGGTGAAAGATGGGCAGGATTTCTTCCCGTTGACGGTGGATTACCGTGAAAAAGCGGCAGCCGTCGGGAAGTTTCCCGGTGGTTATTTCAAGCGTGAGGGGCGTCCCTCCGAGAAAGAAATTTTAACGGCGCGGATGACGGATCGTCCTTTGCGCCCGTTGTTTCCCAAGGGTTATCTGTATGACACGCAGGTGATTTCGGTTTTGTTGTCTGCGGATGGCGAGAATGATCCCGACATGCTTTCGATCAATGGCGCGTCTGCGGCGTTGATGGTATCGGACATCCCATTTGCTGGGCCGGTTGGCGCGGTTCGCGTTGGACGGGTGGGCGGCCAGTTTGTTGCGAACCCGACGCACACGCAGCGTTTGGACAGCGACTTGGACTTGGTGTACGTGGGGACGCGCAATGAGGTGATCATGATTGAAGGGGCGGCGAATGAGATCCCTGAGGATGAGTTCATTCAGGCGTTGGCGTTTGCCCACCAGCACGCGGTTGCATTGATTGATGCTCAGGTGGCGTTGGCGAGCAAAGCAGGCAAGCCGAAGCGTCAGGCTGAACTAATGCTGGTGAAGGACGAGTTGCTAGAGATTGCCTATGGGGTTGCTGGCGACCGGATTGAAGCGGCCTTGTACCAGCCGAGCAAGGTTTTGCGAGGCAAGGCGGTTGACGCGCTGAAGAAGGAAGTCGAGGTGGCGGTGAAATCCAAGTACCCTGAAGCGACGGGGTTTGAGGTGAGCCAGGCGTTTGACTATCTCCAGAAGAAGGCGTTCCGGATTTCCATTCTGGATAAGCAAGTGCGGTGTGATGGCCGTAAGCTTGACGAGTTGAGATCTTTGGGTGCTGAGATTGGAATGCTGCCTCGTTCTCATGGGTCCGCTTTATTTCAGCGTGGTGAAACGCAGGCGGTTGCACTTGCCACGCTTGCGACTGCGGGCGAGGCACAGGAACTTGACGGCTATACTGGTGGTGAGAAGTTCAAGCGCTTCATTCTGCATTACAACTTCCCTCCGTTCTCGGTAGGCGAGACGGGCCGCACGGGTAGTCCTGGCCGCCGTGAAATTGGCCACGGAGCTTTGGCGGAACGTTCGATTGCACCTGTGATTCCTTCCGAGGAGGAGTTTCCATATGCGATTCGGGTTTCCTCCGAGATCATGGAGTCGAATGGTTCGACCTCGATGGCTTCGGTTTGTGGAGGTGTGTTGGCGCTGATGGACGCAGGTGTACCGTTGCGTCGTCCGGTGGCGGGTATTTCCGTGGGCTTGGTGACAGAGTTTGAGGGGGAGACGATGAAGCGGTATTCGCTCTTGTCGGACATCATTGGATCTGAAGACCACTTCGGCGATATGGACTGCAAAATCTGCGGTACGGAGGTCGGGATTACGGGCTTTCAGTTAGATCTGAAGCTCGCGGGGATTTCGCATGAACTGATGACGCAGGCTGTCCGTCAGGCCAAGGTTCTGCGCACACAGATTCTGGGATTCATGGCAGGTGTATTGTCCTCTCCGCGTGCGGAGTTGTCTAAGTGGGCGCCACGGATTGAGTCGCTCCGGATTCCAGTGGATAAGATTGGTCAGCTCATTGGGCCTGGCGGAAAGAATATTAAGGGAATCACGGCTGAGACGGGTTGTGAGATCAACATCGAGGACGATGGACGGGTGAATGTTTACTCGAACAACCCTGACGGGATGGCTCGTGCGCTTCAGATTATCAAATCGATGTTCGCGGAGATTGAGGTGGGTGAGACCTACCAAGGGCGTGTGGTTTCGATCAAGGAGTTTGGAGCGTTTGTTGAAGTCATGCCGGGCAAGGACGGGCTGGTCCATGTTTCGGAGTTGGCTGAAGTTCGGGTGCGCGCCGTTGAGGACGTGGTGAAAGTGGGCGATGTTATTTGGGTTAAATGCATCGGTATCGACGACAAGGGAAGGGTTAAGCTTTCCCGAAAAGCGGCGATGAAAGAGCGTGATGCTGCGGCGTCAGCGCCCGTTCAGGAATAACTCGCCGGATAAGAGGGCCGTCTTCCGACTTGTGCGGAAGACGGCTTTTTTGTGGGAAGGTAGTGGGCTTGGCTGGTTGGCAGCAATTTGGCCGCCTTGAAGTGCTTTTGTTTTCTTGATAACTGCTTTTTTCCGTTGTTTGTTTTTAGTTGGGAAAATGAAAAATAACCAGAAAGCCACAATCGGAGAGATGCTTGAGAGGTGGGCGCCGGGAGCGAGTTTGATATCGCCGCTCCGGATCACTCAGGCGGGACCTGATGCGGGAGTCGGCGGGTTTATGTTGACCGCACAATGGGGAGACCGGTCCTTCCGATTCTCTTGCGGATGCAAAAGTCGGTCTACGCCGCAGGCCATTTTTCTTGCTCGAGAGGAGGCTCGAAAGGCATCGGGTAAGGGGGTTTGGCCGCTTGTCTATGTGCCCTACTTGTCGCCGGAGAGATTAGCGGAGTTTGAACGTTCGGGAGAATCTGCGGTTGATTTGTGCGGCAATGGAGTGGTCCAGATTCCGGAGAAGTTATTTATTTTTCGCGGGGGCGCTCCGAATCGGTTTCGAGATTCTCGACCATTGAATGACCCATTTTCGGGAAAATCCGCTTTGGTGGGACGTGCGTTTGCGACGCGCGGGCACTTTGAAAGTTTGAATGCGCTGTTTGAGGCGATTCGGGCCCTGGGGGGCCGAATTTCTTTACCGCAGGTATCAAAAGCGGTTAGCGCATTGGTTGAAGAACTGTTGGTGGAAAAGGCCAAAGGCGCGATGCGTGTGGCGGATAC
This sequence comes from Chthoniobacteraceae bacterium, assembly GCA_044347165.1. Taxonomy (GTDB): domain Bacteria; phylum Verrucomicrobiota; class Verrucomicrobiia; order Chthoniobacterales; family Chthoniobacteraceae; genus JBEEPE01. The sequence continues at coordinate 11,799 of JBIIXW010000042.1, read as the reverse complement.
CGCTGCACTGATGAGGAGGCTGGCGGAGGGTTGGCGTTCCGGCGAGGGCCGACGCTTACGTGTGTTGGTTGGCTCAGGGGGCGATTGGAGCTCGGCATTGGACGGGCGTAGCGGGCTGAAGTGGGCGGTGAGTGGTATGTTTTCTCTCCGACGGTATGCGCCCTTTGCGATCGCCGGCGTGCGCACGGTGATGGTTTCGGATTTGGACGGTGCGGTTAAAGCGCTGCGCGGAAGACCGGCTGAGGAAGATGGTCCGGCAGATCTCGAGTTGATTGAGCGCGGGACGGATGAGGCACTGTTTGATGTACGTCCGGACGATTCTGGGACGGTGTGGTCCGGACCTGTGCAGACATGGATCGAGCTCCAGGGTGGGCAGGGGCGTTACATGGTCGCTGCTGAGCGGGTGATGCAGTTTATCTGCGAGCATCAGTCGCGAGGTACGGCTCAATGATATTGAATAAGCGGCCCTGTTTGATTTTTAGGGCGGACACGTTGCCGAATCGGGAGTGCGGTTAAGTGAACCGAACTTCACCGAACTTCGAGGGAACGTGAAACTGAGCGATTCCCGTTGGGCTCCATGCTGTCAGTTCGCGTGGAGTGTTCGTTGGTCGGTCGATGCGTGTGAAGTTCATGCGCCAGGCGGGGGAATCATTTGGAGAAGTTGGTAGGTCGGCAAAGGGGATGTCGAACTCCGCGTTCCAGCCCTCGGAGGTTCGCAAAACGGCGGAAGTGAAGCCCGGCGATTCCCAGCTAAAGTCTTTTCGCGCGCCATAGCGGGTTCGTCTTATCACGAGTTCGAGATGGGCGTTGAGTGGATTAACCTCGAACTCGTAATAGATGGACGAATCTCCGAAGGGATCGATGAAGATTTCCGCGACATCCTCAGTGTAGAGAGGTTGTTTGTGACCCGTGAGCGTTGCTTTTGGTTCAGGGGAGGACAGTTCGAACAGCGCTCTGAAGGAAGTTTTGGTTCGGGCGACGCGAACTGACCCAAGGTTGTTCGGGGGGGCTGCGGTGGTGTTATCGACCAGTTGGAGAACTGGGGCGTCCGCCCATTCCGTGTTTGATGGCGAGCCTGTTGGGGGGGGTAAATCAAGAATCGGACAAAATGCGACGGGGTATCCGTTTGATTGCGGGGTCATAGGCAACCTGATTCTCGCAGAGATCGAGCGGCGATTGCGCGGTGACTGATCTGATTCTTCAGTTCAGGAGCGATTTCTGCGAAGGACTGTGAAAAGCCCTCCGGCACGAAGAGGGGATCATACCCAAATCCCCCCATGCCTGATTCCGTGCGAGCGATTGTTCCCCTGATTTCTCCTCGGAACATTTGCGCCGGCTTTTCGGGAAGGATCAGCGCGAGCACGCAGACAAAGCGGGCGGAGCGTTCGGAGCTGTTTTCCAAGGCGGCGAGAAGCTTCTCCCGGTTTTGTTGATCGGAGGCATTTGGGCCAGCAAATCGGGCGGTGTGGATTCCTGGAGCTCCGCCGAGTGCATCCACTTCGAGGCCTGAGTCATCAGCCAGCACTGGGATGTCCGATTCCGCAGCGGCTGCGAGAGCTTTGATGAGTGCGTTGGCTTCGAAGGACTTGCCGGTTTCCTCGGGTGCTCTGTGGCTGGGCCGAGTCGAAAGATCTGAGACGATGAACCTGTTTCCGAGCAGGGCTTGGATTTCAGCCGTCTTGTGGCGATTGCCGGATGCAAAGAGCAGGTGCAATCGGTCTGAATCGGGGGTCATTGCCACGAGATGATGTCGTCCGAGTTGAGGAACGAGCCGTCCTTTGACCCCATTTTTCCGTCCGGTCCGAGGGAGAATACCCCTACGCCTGTCCTGGGCGCTTTGAGGTCAACAAAGTCGGGGTAAAAGCCATCGGTGCCGATGGTATCGAGGGCGTTGCTGTAGTCGGTGTCGAGGGCGATTCCGAATGCCATGCCCCAAGGATCGAGCAGTTTACCGGTTTCGATGTCGATACCACCGCGGGCGCTGGACCCCGTTCCGGTGGCATTTTTGCCTTCGTAGTACACGGTTTTGCGAGGGTTGAGCAGTGCCGTCATTCCACCGGATCCCGAGGTTCCTCCGGTGCCTCCAGACGTCCCCGAGGACGCGCCGCCGGTTCCTCCTGAGGAAGATGTGCCTCCGGCAATTTCCTGGGCTCGGAGCGCGCGGATGATGGCGGAGTTGTCCTCCGAGGGTCGGATGAGGGTGTCTTTACCGACGCTATTTTGACTGGAGACGGGGTAGCGGGAGTAATCGGTGTAGTAGTTCCGGATGGAGTTTGAGATGTCAGCCGCCGTCAGTTTGGTTTGCGCGGTTCTCGTCTGGTTTTTAATCGCGGTCCCGACAGGGAAGGTAAGTCCCATGAGGATGGTGATGATTGCGATAACGACGAGGAGTTCGACGAGGGTGAATCCGGCGCGGGAGGGGGTGATGCGACGCATGGACGTTTCTTAGAGCATTTCACAGGCTTTGCACGGGCAAAGTGCATTGGGGTCGCGGTCTGGAAGCGGCGCTTGTCGCGGAGCTCTTTGGAGACAGATACTGTGGAGTAGATTTTTGAAACACATGATGAAAGCGAGATTGATTGCAGTTGTTTTGGGGCTTGGTCTTCTGTGCGCCATCTCGGGAACGTACGTGGTGGAGCCGGGTTTTCGGGGAGTGCTCGTGATTTTGGGGCGGGTCCAATCCGGATTCCGTCCGGAGGGCTTTGGGATGAAACCCCCGTTTATCTCCACCTTGGTTCCGGTCTCCGTCCGGCAACAGACGGCGGAGGAGAAGGCGGATTGTTACTCCTCAGATTTGCAGCAAGTGCATGTTCGGTTGCGGGTTTTGTATCGGATACCTGAGTCGGGAGTTGTGCCTCTGTTCAGAGGTTTCCACGGACAACCTTTCGAGAGTTTGGTTGCTCCGAGGGTTCATGAGGCGTTGAAGGTGGTGACTGCGATGCAGAGTGCGGAGCAAATCGTCAAGACGCGTGAGCAGATCAAAACAAAGGCGTTGGATTTGGCGCGTTCGAAGGTTGGAACGATGGTGATTTTGGAGGATTTGGTGATTGAGGATATTTCTCTTTCGAAAGAGCTGGGGCACGCCATCGAAGCGAAGATGGTTCAGGAGCAGGAGGCTTCGAAATCAAAGTTTTTACAGCAACGAGCCCAGATTGAGGCTGACACTGCGGTGATTCAGGCCAAGGGGGAGGCGGAGTCCATCCGCATTCGCGGTGAGGCGTTGCGGAATAATCCTGCGGCTATGGAGTTGCGGGTGGTGGATAAGTGGGACGGTGTGATGCCGCTGGTGGTGGGGTCTGCAGAGAATATTTTGATTAACCCCCAAGAGGGTGTTCGGTTGCAGCGGCCAGCCGTTGGAGCGAAGTCGCCACAGGCAAAATAGTTGAGTGTTTTTTAATTCCTATATGAGCGTTTCATCTCTTTCAGCGGGTAAGGCTGCGGCAGCTCTTGTGGCTGGAGCTTTACTGATTTCGGCTTCCTCGAGTTTTTTCGTCGTTCAGCCAGGGTATCGTGGCATTCGGGTGACGCTTGGACGGGCGTCGGAGAGGCCGGTTCCGGAGGGATTCGGAATGAAGTTACCTGTAGTAACCTCGGTGATTCCCGTTTCGATCAAGCAGCGGACGGCGACGGTGCGGGCGGACTGTTTCTCCTCAGATCTCCAACAAGTGGTTGTGGATTTGCGGGTAATGTACCGAGTTCCTGAGGATGCTGTCGTGGAGGTTTACCGTCAGTTCGCGGGGGACCCATTCGACGGGTTAATTGCGCCGAGGGTTCAGGAGGCTCTCAAGGAGGTGACTGCGTTGCATACAGCTGAGCAGATTGTGAAGCAACGGGGGGAGATTAAGGACAAGGCGTTGGCGGCGGCCCGAACCAAGGTGGGCGAAACGTTGCATTTGGAGGATGTCGTTTTGAAAAACATCGTTCTATCCAATGAGTTGGAGCGGGCGATTGAGGCAAAGATGGTTGCGGAGCAGCAGGCTGAGCAGGCGCGGTTTACGCAAGTGCAGACTCAGGTTGAGGCGGAGACGGCGATTATTCGGGCGCGTGGCGAGGCGGAGGCGATTAAGGCGAGGGGAGAAGCGCTCCGCTTGAATCCGGGTTTCGTCACGCTGCAAATGGTGGAACGTTGGAATGGTAAGAGCCCTGTGGTGGTGCCGAAGGATTCTGTAGGCGGTGCAACTTCTGTGATTTTACCAGTTGGGTCGACGAACGCGGTTAGCGCCCAGTGAGCGGCGGCGTGATCCACTCCCGTGTCCTCGGTTCGAGAGAAGGGGTGGGGCGTTGATGTCTCTCGATCGCGGATTAGGATTCTTGTTTCTAACTGTTCTCTTTTTCAGTTCTGGCTGGTGGTCCCTGAAGGGGAAGGTTTCAGCCAGTAGGCTGCGTTTTCGATGACACGAAGAGGCTCGCTTTGTTTAAAGACGGGAAAGGTTTCGTGGCCGGGGCGGAAGTAAAAAACACGTCCTTTGCCGAAGTTCCAGACACAACCGGAGCGGAAGCGCTCACCTTTGTCCCAGCGTTCTTCAAACACGACTGCGTCAGGTTCTGGGACGTGAAACGGTTCCCCGTACATTTCGGTTTGAGTTACGTCCCATGTCAGGGGCAGGCCTTTAGCGATGGGATGATCTGGAAGGAGGGTGGTGACGTGTCCAGGTGCGCCATCGGCTCGGTAGGTGGGGAAGACGCAACTGGGCAGTGTGAGCGTCCATTTGCCCTCGCTGGTTTTTTCGAGGAAGGGAGTGACTCGATCGGTTGCTTTTGGAACGCGCCCCCACGGCCGATCGTTGAGGAGTTCTAGCACAGCGTTTTCCCTCTCGTTTTGCGGGATTCGTTTTCGCGCATCCTCTTTTGATCGTTCTTGCATGATGGCCACAAAGGGTTTGCACCAATGGGCAGAGTGAATCGGGAGGAACCCGAGTTTGCCTTCGCGGACCCGGCGCACCACCGATTCGGCTTTGGTCGGATGCTGTTGTCCGTTTCGAACATGGGACCACATGATGAGCACGTCCGTCTGGTCGAGCGTCTCGTCGGAGAGTCCTTGCTCAGGGTCATCAAGGGTCGCTGTCTTTACTGAAAAGTCGGAACTCTTTGCGAGGTGATCTGCGATGGTTTCTCCGAGAAAGCGGTCTCCATACGCTTTTTTCTGGGTGGGTTGTTGTTCGTCCCACACCAGAACGCGGACTGGGGTTGCGCGCGTTACGGAGGCTTGGACGCAGAGGAGGGTGAGAATGGCAGAGAGGGCCGGGGCTGGGATTTTCATGGGAACGAGTGAGTTGTATCTACAATAAAGCCCCGCCCGCGCGGGGCGGACGGGGCTTCTGGGTTGGGTGGGCTACTTTTGAACCTTCATGATTCCTCGCATCAAAATGTGATGGCCGGGGAAGGTACAGACGAACGGGTAATCACCCGGCTGCGTCGGTGCGTTGAACTCCAGCACTTGCTCCTTCCCATGGTCGACGAGTTTCGTGCCAACGATGAGGTCAGGGCTTTCGGGAACGAACCCTTTGGTGAAGCCTTCCGCGCCCATGGAGATTGCCTTCATGGCAACTTCGTCGGCTTTGCCGGGTTTCACGATTTCTAGGTTGTGCGGCATGAAGTCGGGATTTGCGAAAGTCAGCTTGATTTTCTTGCCCGCTTTGACGGTGAACTCCTTCACGTCGTACACCATCTTTTCCACTACTGTTCCAATGCGAACTTCAGTGAGTTCGGGGGTATCGGAGAGGACGCCCGATTTGACGGAGGGGGCCTCCTTTTCCTTCACTGGGGCCGCGCTTTGTCCGGACGTGGTTTTGAACCAGTGGTGTTGGACGACGAGGGCGGCGTTGCGTGCGTGGGGTTCGGGGGACTTGAGGAGTTGTCCGAGCAGCGCGACGTTTTTGAGGTTGTGTTGCTGCGCGACCCAGAGCCCTTCGAGGAGGTGATGAGCGTCCTCTTTTTTGTTGGGATCAAACTGCTTCAACCATGTGTTTAGAGCGGTCTCGACTTCCTTCGAGTCACGGGCACTCAACTCCACGCGCGTGCGATGACGAACTCCGTCCGTCGGGTGCTTGAGATTCTCGAGCAACGCCGCGATGGGTTGTCCTGCAATGGGCACCTTCTTTTGGAGGGGGCGGTCGAGGGCTGTGATGCGGTAGATTCGGCCGTGAACGTGGTCGCGGTTGGGGTCGCGAACGTTGTGTTGCATGTGTCCGATGATGACGTTCTGCCAGTCTGCGACGTACATGGCGCCGTCTTCACCAAAGATAGCGTCGGCTGGGCGGAAGTTCTTGTCGCCGCTCATGAGGAAGCCTTTGGACGTTTGTGGGGTTTTCGACCCGTCGGCGTTGGTTTCCTCGACCTTCAAGTCGGCCCCATTTGGTTCACCCCAGACGTTGCCGGTGTCGGCGTTCCGAGCGAGCGCGTATTGTTTGATTCCTCGGAAACCAATGACGTTGCAGATGAGAAAGTCACCCTGCATGGAATCTGGAAAGTGCTGACTGGAAACGATTTCGCTCGCAGTCACCGGACGAACCTCCTTTTTAAGAAGCTCCTGCATTTTGAACCGGGTGCCATCGAGTTTGACCTGGTAGGCGCGGCCTCCAGTGCCGTCTGTTGCAAAGTGATAACCCCATTGGTCGAACGAAATCCCGTGCGGGTTTGGGGAGTTCGATGCGTGGAAGGTGATGGAGTGTGTCCGAGGGTCGAATCGGTACATCCCCGAGTCGCCGGTTTGGAGTGAGGGGCCCCATGGATGTTCGTGGTTGTTCACCAAGAAGATGCCGGCCTGCCAGTAGATGGCTCCGTCTGGTCCCATGATGAGATTGTTCGCCGCATGGTGGGTGTCAGCGGTCCCGAGTCCTTGGAGAACAATGGTTTTTTGGTCGGCTTTGTCGTCGCCATCGGTGTCTTTCAAGAAGACGAGGTCGGGCCCTTCCGTGACAAGAACGCCACCGTTCCAAAACTCAAATCCGAGTGGGTTGTGCACTTTGGCGAACTCGATGACTCGGTCAGCCTTACCATCCCCGTTGTCGTCGGGAAGAATGAGCAGCGCGTCGTTGAGATCCTTGCCTGGCTCCCATTTCGGGTATGTCTGCCAAGCGGCGGCCCACAGGCGTCCTTTGCCATCAACCTGAAGTTGGACGGGGTTCACCAGTTGCGGGAACTGTTTTTCATCGGCGAAAAGTTCGATTTTGAATCCAGGGGCGATGGCAATGTCTTTGATGGCTTCTTGTCCGTCTGCGTATTTGAGGACGCCTTCCTTCATTGCGGAGGAGCTTTTGCTTCCGCCGCCGACGTTGGAAGTGACGGGGATGGGTTTTGGCACATTGGAGTCGGAGATGACGATGTCCTTGCCTTCCGCCCGCGCCCAGACGCGTTCATCGCGGTTGGCCGTCATCGCGTCGAGGATCGTCATTTCGTGTTGAAGCACGGTGGCGTTGGTCTGCTTTTCAACAAACTCGAGGGTGGATCGTCCGCCCCAGACATCGTTTTCGTCGGTTGCGCGGAATCGGTGGTGCCAGTGAAATGATTTCTCAAGAACCGCAGCGCGCAGTTTGGCGAGTGAAGCGTCCGCTTTGGTCTCTTTACCAAGGAGCGCCTTCAGGATGATCTCTGCAACGCGTTGGTTGCCGAGTTCGTTGAGGTGGACGCCGTTGATGGTGAGAGGGGATTGAGCAGTTTTGAACGCTTCAAGGGTGGGGTGAAACAAGTCCACGTAGGCAACGCCGGACTCCTTGGCAGCTGCCTCCGTCGCTCGGGTGTAGGCTTCCAGACGGGTGTTGTTCTCCCGACCGTCGGGTAGGTTCGGATTTTTTAGGTTCTCGTGCGCGATGGGACTGAACAGAACGATGCGGGGAAAGTCTTTGCCGTTTGGCTGAAGTCCGCGTGTTTTCTGAACGAAGTCGACCAGTTTTTTGCGGTATTCATCGGCTTTCTCTGCGCCAGCGTAGGACTCGTTGTAGCCAAAGAAGGCGAAAATGACGTCGGCTTTGATGTGTTTCAGGATGTCGTCGTTGGAAGGGACGCCTTTGCTACGGGGGAAGCTATCGACGCGGTCTCCGCTGAAGCCCATGTTTCGGATTCGGAGTTGGGATCCTTGGGATTGGTTTTGGAGGAGGGTTTCCAGCCAACCGTCCGAGTGCATTCGGTCGGCGAGTGCGTTCCCCACAAAAGCAACGGTGTCTCCCTTTCTGAACGTGAAGGGGGCCGGGTCTCTGTAGGCGACTGGGACCGCAACGGCGGAGGCGGATTTCGGCGGTTCTGGGGTGGCCGATTTTGCGGCGGGCTTTGAGTCGGTTTTTGGGGCGGCTGGTTTTGGCTCTTCCTTCTTCGATTTTGGACTTTCTACGTTGTTATGGGCGGGAACGGGACTCTCGAAGCCACTGTAAGCGGCAGGCTTGATTCCCTTGGCATGGCCTCCGAAACGGAAGGTGTTGGGTTTGTAAGGACCGACAAAGCTGATGTCGGATTCTGGTTGGATTCTGTCCTCAAGTCCGACGGACCAGTAGACGCCGTTAACGATCATTCGGCGGTAACCTGGGTTGAGGATGTCTTCCGAGGCCCCGTAAAGGGAGGTGAACGCTCTCGCTTTTTTACCTCCCGGAGTTTGGTACGTGCGGGTCCATTCGCTTGCCATGGGCTTTTTCGTTTCGTCAGCCGGAGCGTTTGCTTCCATGCCGTTGAGAGGTTGCGCCATGGTGAGAACGGTCCAGTCGGGGGCGGGCTCGGCGTTGTAGCCGCCCGCTTGAATGTGGACGTCTTTCACGCCTTTCAGAATCGGATGGGAGGCGTTCTCGGGGACGATGGAGATTTTCGTGCTCTGGGAGTGGTTTCGTCCGTAGTGGCCAACCCATGATTGCCCGAGGATTTGGTGTCCGAACCCGGCCTTAAAATCTGCGCCATCAAAGCGGTAGTGGTATTTGTAATAGGGGTCGTCTTTTTTTGTGTAGTTGAACGCGTGTGTGGAAGTGCGCAACCCGACGACTGGGCCTCCGCGTTGGAGGTAGGCATCGAGATGTTTCATCTGCTCTGGCGCGGGAGCGAGGAAGCGGGCGAATAGGATGAGGCCGTCGGCGTCGGTGAGTGCCTCGAGGCCGGGAACGTTCGAGGAGCCAGCCTCGATTTCGCCGTTTTTGTCGAGTCCGAACAGGACGGTGCAATCGAATCCGTGGTGTTTTGCGAGGATTCGAGCGAGCGCGGGGATTGTCTCTTCGGATCGGTATTCGTGGTCGCTGGCGACAAGGACGAGTTTTTTGCCTAGAGGGTTCGAGGCGGCCTTGTAGACCACAGGGTTGGCATCTGCGTCGGAGTGCAAAGCGAGCAGGGATGCAAGAGCGCAGGTGACTGCGGCTGGCAGCCCGAAGCTGCCATTTCGCCAGAGGGGGGAGGGATTGGACATAGGAAAGGTTTCTTACGTTACGAGGGAGAGAATCGCGCCGAAAGGCGGATGTTAGGCTTACGGGTCGGGAATCTCTCCCAGCGGGGGCATGGGGGATAGCGGGGGGGGCCGGGGCCGGCGGCGAACAATCAGTAAAAAATGAATCCAGCCGAGCAAGGGGGCAGCGACGATTGCGTGCGTCCAATGAAGCGAGTTGAGTGTTTTTGGAACCCCGCCAAACATGGCGAAAAATAGGCCGCATGCCGAAATTACCGAGAGTGAGGCTGCGACGAGAACCCAGCGTCGCGGTGGGTTTCCAAGGAGGATTACATTCCAAGCCAGCCACCAAAATGCTAAGATGGCGAGTGGACCTGAGAGAAAGAAGACGGCGCTCCCCACAAAAAGAATCCCCTCAAGCGGGTTGCTGAGAGAACCGAGCACGATGACACCTGCGTACATGAGCACCCACGGCAAATAAAAAAGCGTGAGCAAAGTGATCGGCGCTCCGAGCACGATTGCCTCCACCAGCAGCCAAACTTTCGTCCCTCGGCGCATGTCGACGATTGCGGAGGGGGTGAATGTTCTACTTCAGTGACTCCTGAATGAACTTCACTGTATCTGCGCGAAACTTGGCAGCGTCGGGAGCGTGGAAATACATCATGTGCCCACTTTCGTATTCTTCGAACCGAATGTTGGATCGCAGGCTCGCTGGGATGGGCATTTGCGCGATGCTGTAGCGCATGACGTCCTGCGGAACCACGAGATCTGCTCGCCCTACTTGCAGCATGATTTGCAGGCGCGGATTTTGAACCAGCGCGCGGGCGAGGCGACCTTCCATTGAGACAAACTGATTTGCGTACTGGGTATAGTTCCAGGCAACAGATGCCATTACGCGGTACGGGTGATCGTTATCGTAGCCGAGGGTTTCTCGCACATAACTATTAATGGAAGCGGATACAGCCCCCTTAACGAAGGCTGCCGATGGGTCAAAACTGGCGTGATGGGGGTCGTTGTTTACGTCTTCGGCGGTCACACGGGCGTCGTACCCGCCGATGATGAGTCCTTCCTTTCGAAGTAGGCGTTTCTTGAAGGCCCATCGGTCAATCCGGAGGTTGCTTTCGAGAATTTCTGGAACGGGAAGCGAGGTGAGGCGGGAGAGTTTGTCGGCAATCTTTTTGCGATCTGCTTCCGGTAGAGCTGAACCCTTCAACAGGGCGACCGAATACTCGTTGGTGGCGAACTCTCTGGACTCCTTCTCCGCCGCCTCGCGGTCCGCTTGCAAGTCCTCCGGCAGCTTGCCGTGGGCGTGCGCAATATTGGTGAGGGTGGGCAGTTCCAGAACGTGGGGTAAGTCGTTGCCGATCGCTCCGTACATTGGACCGTAGTTGAGCAAGCCCGAGACAATCTGGAGGCCGTTCAAGTAAATGCCGTGCTTTTCTTGGAGGGTTGCAGTGAGCCCGGCGCCACGGATGCCGCCGTAGCTTTCTCCACACAAAAACTTGGGTGATTCCCATCGTTTCTCACGGATACAAAACACCCGAATGAACTCAGCGACCGCATTGATGTCCTCGTCCACACCGAGGAACTGTTTGTCGCTTTCGCCCTTGGCCACCCGACTCAGCCCGGTGTTCACCGGATCGATGAAGACGAGGTCCGTCACGTCGAGAACGGAGTGAGGGTTGTCGACGAGCCCGGAGGTGGCATCTGGACGCCGTCCGTCGAGGAGCGTATTCACACGTTTCGGACCGAGGCCGCCGAGGTGCAACCAAACGGCGGAGGAGCCCGGACCGCCATTGAAGCAGAAGGTTACAGGGCGGGTGTGAGCCGCGAGTTTTGGGTCCCGGTAGCCGTATTCGTTCGTCTGACTGTAGTAGACGTAAAAAATGGAGGCTCCCACCGTTCCATCTTCTTTATAGACAGGGAGAATGCCTGTTTTGGCGGTGTAGGCCACGGTTTTGCCTTCAATCTTGATGGATCCCTTGGATTCCCTGGGTTTTGTCTCTGGGTCTCGTCCGTCCTTTTCAGCTTTCGATTCCTTTGGAGTCGGCTTTTTCTCCGGTGCTGGTACGGGCGGTGTCTCTTGGGCGCTGAGATTGGCCGAGAGGACCAATGCGGAAGTGAGGGCGAGAAGACGTTTGTGCATGATTCAAGGGTTCGTCGGGAGGATGTTGCCCATCCGGTTGAGCGGATGCGAGCAATCCGTTGAGGTGGCATGGCGGATGCGCCCCTTACCAGCATGCAATCGGTATCGTTCGTGAGAAGTGTGTTCCTTTGGGCGGCGGCTTGTGGTTTGGCTTTATTCTCGTTGATGGGTGTGCGGGCTGGGGAGGTGAGATGGCCGGGAATGCAGGCGGACGGCTCGGTCTTACTGCCGAACATGTGGTCGCTGAAGCCCGCGGGCCGCCAGATTCCGATGGAGGATTTTCCGGTGAATATGGCGGTTC
>JBIIXW010000041.1:0-23637 GCA_044347165.1 Chthoniobacteraceae bacterium | reverse complement strand
CCCTGACAGCGGGTTCGATGTTTTTGATGGGGTTGGGGGACCGCGTGACGGAGAGTGGAATCGGTAATGGCATGTCCGTTGTGATAAGCGTGGGAATTCTTGCGAGGCTGCCGGCGGGGCTCGTTCAGGCGTGGAAGACCTTCGTTCCTTCATCTGGGGCGAGTGCGGTAAGCCCTTTGGTTCTGGTCGTTCTCATCGTGTTTCTCCTTGCGGTGATTGCGGCCGTGATTTGCATAACTCAAGGGCAGCGACGGATTAGTGTGCAGTACGCGAAGCGTGTGGTTGGGCGGAAAGTGTTCGGGGGGCAGTCTCAGTTCATGCCTTTGAAGGTGAACTACGCTGGGGTGATGCCAATCATCTTCGCTCAGGCGCTTCTCATTTTCCCTTCGACGATAGCCAGTATGGCTTTCAAGGAGTCGAGCACTGTGCAACGGATCACGCAGAGTTTGGCTCAGGGGCCGCTACATTACCTGTTTTATACCGCCTTGATTTTCTTTTTCAGTTATTTTTGGGTGGCGACGCAATTTCAGCCCCAGCAGATTGCTGATGACCTCAAAAAATATGGGGGTTACGTTCCGGGTGTGCGGCCTGGCTCCGATACCGCGCGTTTTCTGGACGTGGTGATGACTAGGCTGACCTTTGCAGGGGCTGTCTTTTTGGCGATTGTAGCGGTTCTGCCACAGCTTTTGAGTCGGCAGATGAATGTTCCTGATGTCACTGCGCAGTTTTTCGGCGGGACGAGTTTGTTGATTGTGGTTGGTGTGGTTCTGGATACCATGAGGCAGGTTGAGACGCATTTGATTCAGAAAAACTACGACGGATTCTTGAGGAAGGCAAAGGGTGGGCCTAATGAGCGGAATCCTGCGTCAGTTGCGGTCGCTTCACAGCAGCGTGCTGGCGTGTTGTCCGTTGTGGCGGTATGTTTGGTGGTCTTGGCGGCGGTATGTATTTTGGTAGCGTCTCGGTTGCGGTAAGGGTATGGCTATTACTTTGAAGCGTGGGGACGATTTGGAGGGGATGAGGACAGCTGGCCGTGCGGCTGCGGGTGTGCTTGACGCTCTCAAGCGCTGTGTCGCCCCCGGGGTATCGACTTTTGAAATTAACCGTCGGGCAGGCGAGCTAATCAGGGATTTAGGCGCGACAAGCGCTTTCCTTGGGTACCGAGGCTTCCCTGGGAATGTGTGTGTCTCCGTGAACGACGAAGTGATTCACGGCATAGGGTGTGAGAGGTGCCTGTGCGCAGGGGATTTAGTGAAGATTGATGTCGGTGTTAAAAAGGGTGGGTGGATTGGCGACACCGCTCTGACCGTGTGTGCGGGCCCCGTCAGTGATTTGTCTGGACGATTAGTGCTTGCCACCGAGGCTGCTTTGTTCGAAGGGATTAAGTTTGCAAAGGTGGGTTGTTATGTGGGGGATATCTCTGCGGCTGTTGAGGCGGAAGTCAAGAAGCACGGCTTCTCGGTTGTTCGTGATTTTGTAGGACATGGCGTTGGTCGAAACCTTCATGAAGATCCTCAGGTTCCGAACTTTGGGTTGAGGGGAAGTGGGGTTAAGTTAAGGGCAGGCATGACTTTGGCAATCGAACCGATGGTGAACGCAGGTGGTTATCAAGTGAAAATGTTGAGAGATGGTTGGACAGTGGTTACCCAAGATGGTAGTTTATCGGCGCACTTCGAGCACACTGTTCTTGTCACCGACGGCGAACCCGAAATTTTGACATGGCGCGGAACGATGTAATTGAGGTTGATGGCAAGGTGGTTGAATGTTTGCCTAACACCATGTTCCGTGTGGAGTTGTCGAATGGACATCGGATTTTAGCGCATATTTCAGGTAAGATGAGACTGCATTTCATTCGTATTTTACCCGGAGATAAGGTGACTCTTGAGATGAGCCCCTATGATTTGTCCAAGGGTCGAATAACTTTTAGACAACGTTAAAGAGAATTATGAAAGTACGAGCATCGGTAAAGCGGTTATGCGAGAGCTGCCGCATTGTGAAAAGACAGAATGTGATTCGAGTCATTTGTAAGGAAGCTCGTCACAAACAACGCCAAGGTTAATTTTATGCCACGTCTATTAGGAGTTGATATCCCAGGAGATAAACGGATTGAGGCGTCTCTGCCTTACATCTACGGAATTGGTCCCACAACTGCAAAGCGGGTTTTGGAACAGGCCGCGATTAATCCTGATGTCCGAGCGAAGGATTTATCGTCTGACGATTTGAACAAAATCATTAAGGCGATTACGGAGAGTAAGCTTGCCATTGAGGGGGACCTGCGTCGTGAAATTCAGGGAAATCTCAAGCGTTTGCAGGCGATTAACTGCTACCGCGGCATCCGCCATCGGAGAGGCTTGCCTGTGAGAGGGCAGCGCACATCGACTAATGCCAGAACGCGGAAGGGACCGAGAAAGACGGTCGGAGTGCAGCGGGCGAAGGATTCGAAATAGGTTTAAGGACTGTTGAGGACTATTGTATGAGTGAGAATGAAGTAACAGATTCGGCAAAGCAGGCTCCCGCTCCATTGAGCAGTGCTCCGGAAGTTGCCCCAGCGGCGAAGCCTGAGCCGACGGCCAAGGTTGAGCAGAAGGCCAAGCCTTCCAAAAAGTCTGACAAAAAGGAGGCCTCTAGCGAGGAGAAGAAGGTTGAGAATCTTTCGTTGGACCCTAACTCGGTGATTGAACCGATTAAAGTCATCAAGGCCAAGGGTAGTAAGAATGTTTCGAGTGGAGTAGCCCATGTGCTGGCGACTTTCAACAACACAATAGTGTCCATCACCGACCCGAATGGAGGCGTTCTCGGATGGTCGAGTGCTGGGAAGATGGGTTTCAAGGGTTCGCGTAAAAGCACGGCTTACGCCGCGCAGATGGTCGCCCAAGACGCTTGCCGTCAAGCCATGGGGCATGGCTTGCGGGAGGTTGAAGTGAGGGTCAAGGGCCCCGGTGCTGGAAGAGAGTCTGCGGTGCGCGCCATCCAAGCGGTGGGGCTCGAGATTTCAGTGATTCGCGACGTTACTCCTATTCCCCACAATGGTTGTCGCCCTCCGAAACAGAGGAGGGTTTGAGTTTCTGTTGAAGCTTTAGTACAAGATCGATTATGGCACGTTACACAGGCGCAAAGGACAAAATCAGTCGTCGTTTCGGTATTCCACTTTTCGGGACCACCAAGACCCTAGAGACGAAGGCTTATCCTCCCGGGATGCACGGGCAAAAAGGTGGTAAGAAAAAGAAATCTGATTATGCGGTGGCTTTAGCGGAGAAGCAGAAGCTCCGGTATCAGTATGGTTTGATGGAGCGGCAGTTTCGGCGGTATTTTGAGATGGCGACGCGGAAGCGCGGGGTGACTGGGGAGATCTTGTTGCAACTTCTCGAAACGCGTCTCGACAACGTGGTGTTTCGTTTGGGTTTGGCGACCTCCCGCGCGGCATCGAGGCAGTTTGTTTCACACGGCCATGTTTGTGTGAACGGGAGAAAGGTGAATATTTCGTCTTTCAACGTGAAACCCGGTGATTTGGTTTCGGTAAAGGATGCAGCTCGCTCAAAATCGTTAGCGAACGATAGTTTAGAGAAGAGCCAAGTGTCTCAAGTTCCGGAGTGGTTAGTTTTAGACCGAGACAACTTGGGGGGGCGCGTTGATCGGATCCCGACTCGTGAGGAGATTAATCCGATTGTGAATGAGCAGCTGATCGTGGAGCTCTACTCTCGCTAGTCCGCTTTAGGGATTGTTCATTTAAACCGCCTTTCGAGGCGGTTTTTTTTTGCTGTTTTGCGTGTTTTGGTTTGAGGGGTTATTTCAATGGGGACGTAGTGTCCCGCGGCGCTCTCATGGCAAGAAAGCTTCGTGGTTTAGCCGTAAGGTTAGGTCGTAATCGCTCCTTCAAGGGAGCGTTGAATGATGGGGATAGTAGAGGCTCGGGGTGGGGGGAGGTTAGGCGCGGTCGCGTACCTGTTAGATGGATCGGGTGGCTGATGCTTGGGCCAGTGGGTTTTCTCGGCTCGGTATTGAGCCTAGCTTTTTATCGAACATTTTCGCGAGTACTTGTTCCAGAGATTCAGGAAAGGGGTCAAAATCTTCTGTGGGTGTCGCTTGGGGTGATTTCTTGGTTAATGATTCTGTGTCTGGGTAAGATTTTATTGGGTCGAGTTGTTGGTCTGCGTGTGTATGTCCTTGCGCATGAGTTGACTCATTTAGTGTGGACCTTTTTGTCTGGGGGAAAGGGTCGATTGGAGCGAGTGGGAACTGAGGGGGGATCGATGGTCACAGATAGGACTAATCTGATGATTGTTTTATCGCCGTATTTTTATCCTTTACTAACGGTTTTGGTCGTGGTGATGGCTCCTTTGCTGGGCTGGGCTGGCGATTTCTATGTTATCGGTCAAAGTTGGCAGGCTCGTTTGGATGGGTTGCTGTACGGGTTGGTTGGCTTTACGCTGTCTCATCATTACACATTTACTTTATGTGTGCTGCCAACGGGGCAGAGTGATTTTAAGTACTATGGTCGTGTGTTCTCGTTAGCTGTCATTTGGATGATGAACGTCGTGGTGCTGACTGTGTTTCTTCTGATGTTACCGCGCGCGGCGCCGTTTGAGACCTACTGGAGCGAGCTTTCCGAGAGCTTTGGCTTGATCACCGATTTTCTTGTGCCGTTGATGGAAAAGGTTTTTGCGTTTTTGGGCGCTATCTTTTCTCGGTTGATGGAGGGGGGGGATGGCGGGCTTTCTGCTAGGTCGGCGTTATGACTTTGATTCGTCATGATAGTCGACTGAGGCTTTTTTGGGGATTGGCGCTGATTCCGGGAAACCTGATTTTCGGGACTGTTTTGTCCTACCATATCTTGTTTGGGATGACGCACACCGACTGGTTCTACTGGTTGATGCAGGTGGTAATGTGGGCGGATCTCGGGATGGATTTTGTAACGACGCGTAAGTATAGACGCGTTGTTTTGACCGATTTTAAGCCGGTTGCGCTCTGCTACCTGAAGGGTTGGATGGTGGTTGATTTGTTGGCTGCAGTTCCGTTTGAGTATATCGCCGAGAGGACTGGTATGACTGAGGGATGGTTTACGATTTTCCGGGTCCTTCCGCTCCTGAAAACGTTCAAGGTGTCGACCGTCCTGTCGGATTTGCAGGATCACCTGCACTTGAATCCTGCGATGATGCGGTTGACGTCATTTGGCTACTGGGTCATGCAGGGTTTGCATGCGATTTCCTTGGGCTGGGTTTGGGTGGGAGGCTCGCCGGTGGAGATTGATGAAACTCCTAGTAAGACGGTTTGGGTGATCAAGGAAGGTCGAATCGAGCAGGAAACAACGCCTGCGGTGACGAGGAAGTTTACCAACTTTGAGGTGTATCTTCGGGCGGCTTATTGGACGGTGACGACGGTGGGCACGATTGGGTATGGGGACTACAGTCCTTCGAAGGACAACAATCTCCAGATTACTTATGCGATGCTGGTGGAGTTGGTGGGGGTTTCGGTTTACGGCTTCGTTGTCGGTAACATTCCAGGGTTGATTGCGAATCGGGACGCAGCGAAGGCGGCCTTTGTTCGGCATACGGGTGAGGTGAATGAGTTCATGCGGCTGAAGTCTCTGCCACTCGAGATTCAACAGCGGGTGCGTGAGTATTACGAGTACCTGTGGGAGACGCGGCACAACATTTCCGACACGAAGGTCTTGGGAGATTTGCCGAACAGTTTATCGCTGGATGTTTTGATTTTTTTGAATCGGGAGATTCTGCAGAAGGTGGAGTTCTTCAAGAACGCGAACGAGATTTTCATTCGAGAGATTGTGAAGATGTTTACGACGGAGGTGTTTCTCCCAGGGGATTTTATTATTAGGCAGGGAGAGTTTGGTGATTGCATGTACTTCCTGTCGAATGGGAGCGCTGAGGTGCTCGTGGGTGACCACAAGGTCGCGACTTTGGGCGCGGGGTCCCCGTTTGGAGAAATGGCTTTGATTTCCGGTGATAAGCGAACGGCGAGCATTCGCGCTGTCACGTACTGCGATGTTTATTGCCTTCAGCGTGAGGCCTTCGAGCGATTGCGGAGTCGGTATCCCGAGTTCGATGCTCGGGTCGTTCAAATCATGGAGGAGCGTGCGAACTCGAATAAGAAAGGGTAGCTGCAAAGGGGATTTCGTGGGTCTGCCGGAGTGGGTATTTTGAGTTTCAGGCCGCGACGGTGGAGAAAGATGGTGGACTGAACGGTTCGCAGTTCTCTGTGCGGGGGCGTGCGGGCATGCGATTTGCGATTGTGCCGGCATGCGGCTGTTGAGCGGTTTTTGGTTGGCTGTTCTGTGTCTGGCATTGCGGACGAGGTTCAATGCGGCTGAGCCCGATGTTGATTTTTTTGAGAATCGGATTCGGCCTCTTTTTGTTGAGCACTGCATCGAGTGTCATGGACCGAAAAAGCAGAAGGGGGGACTGCGCCTAGACTCGAGGGCGGGCTGGGAACGTGGTGGCGAGGGTGGCGCTGTGGTTGTGAAGGGGCGTCCGGAGTCGAGCCGTTTGGTGGCGGCAGTGCGTCGTGTTGATGCTGACACGGCAATGCCTCCGAAAGAGATTCTAACAGCGCGGCAGGTTGAGGATCTGGAGCGTTGGATTGCAATGGGTGCTCCTGATCCGCGGGTGGCTGTGGGAGGGAGTCCCTCGGCAGTGCGGGCTTCCGAGGCGATGGGCGTATGGCCCTATTTGCCGCTGAAGAGAGGGTTTTCTGGCAGAGAGAGTGGTGGCCAGATTGATCGATGGATTGATTTAGGGCTTGAGAAAGCAGGATTGCAGGCTTTGCCGCCGGCGGATTGGCGCACCTTGGCGCGTCGGGTCGCTCACGGATTAACGGGTTTGCCTCCAACGCCACACGAGGTGGAGAACCTCGTTCGGACGGGGACTGAGGGAGCGTATTTTGAGTTTGTGGAGCGGTTGTTGGAATCGCCCGCATACGGTGAACACATGGCGCGCAAGTGGATGGATCTCTCGCGGTTTTCAGACACGAAGGGTTACGTGTATGCGCGGGAGGAGAAGCGGTACGTGCACGCAGCTGCTTACCGGCATTGGTTGATTGACGCATTCAATCGGGACCTGCCGTACGACCAGTTTGTTCGTCTTCAAGTTGCTGCAGACCAGTACTGTGAGGCGGGGGACCCGAATCTGGCGGCGATGGGATTCTTAACCTTGGGGCGCCGGTTTCTCGGGGTAACTCCAGACATCATTGATGACCGGATAGACGTGACCACTCGTACCTTGCTTGGGCTGACCGGCGCGTGTGCTCGCTGTCATGACCACAAGTTTGATCCTTTCAGCACGAAGGACTACTACGCGCTGTATGCCATCTTTCGGAGTTCGCGGGAGTCGTTAGAACCGCTGAAGGTTTCGCTGACGGGGAATACTGCCGATGTCCGTGCGGAGATTGCCGCGAAGGATGAGGCACTCCGGGGAGCGATGGCGAGGCGTCGAAGGGAGCAAATGGCTTGGGTTCGGGCTTCAATCGATCGCCATCTTTTGGCGCAGCGTGAGTTGGAAAAGTATCCGGACGAGTTGTTCGGTCAGTTGTTGGACGGGAAAGATTTGAATCCCGTTTTTGTCCGTGCGTGGGAGCATTTTTTGGCGGACTCCGCGCCTGAAAGTCGGCGGGTGAGTGTGATTTGGAATGCTTACGCGTCGTTGGACTCCGATGGGTTTGCGCGTGGAGCTGCGGAGGTTCACGCGCGGCTGAGGGCGATGGGAGTTGAAGAGATTTCGCCGTTATTGAGCGCGGCTTTTCAGGAAGTTCCTGAATCGATTCAGGAGGTTGCCGCGCGGTATCAGCGGGTCTTTGCGGAGGTTGAGCGTCGGTGCAAGGATACGATGAAGGAGGGTCCGAACCTGGTTGCTCATCCTGATCGGGAGGTTGAGTTGCTGCGGCGTGTTCTTTTCGATTCTCACGGGCCATGTGGGATTCCCGACGAACACATTTCGAATATTGAGAACTTCTTCACGAATGCAGCGGTGACCGAACTTTGGAAGGCACAGGGAGATTTGGATCGCGCGATTTTGAAGGCTGGGATCGGAGATACGTATGCGACGGTTTTGAGGGATCGGGAGCACCCCACGGACGGTTGGGTATTTAAGCGTGGAAATCCGACGCAGCGTGGGGCGTTAGTCGCGCGGAGATTACCCGAGATTTTTGGCGGTGCGGGTGTAACGACGGGAAGCGGACGGCGCGAGTTGGCGGAGATGATGGCCTCGCCGGATAATCCATTGACGGCCCGAGTGATGGTGAATCGCCTGTGGGCCCACCATTTTGGCCGCGGTATTGTCCCGACTCCGAGTGACTTTGGCATTCAGGGAGGCGCCCCTTCACATCCTGAGTTGCTGGATTTTCTCGCGGGGACGTTGATTGATCGCGGGTGGAGTTTGAAGGAGGTGCATCGACAGATTGTTCGATCGCGTGTGTACCGGCGCGCCACGACGGGCCGCGACGCGTTGGTTGGGCCGGGAAAGGAGGCAGATCCGGATAATCGGTGGTTGTGGCGCGGGCCCACGCGGCGGCTCAGCTTTGAGGAAATGCGTGACTCGTGGCTTGTGGTCGCGGGGCAACTGTCGGGACGCGGTTCGGGTGGAGATCCGGTTTCCCCAGCAAACTTGCGACGATCGGTTTACTCCAACGTCGATCGTGACCGAGTTCCCTCTGCTTTGGGGCTTTGGGATTTTGCGAATCCCGATATCCCAGTGCCGGTTCGTCTTGAGACAACGGTCCCGTTGCAGGGATTGTTCGGCCTGAACCACCCCATGGTTTTGGCGCGCGCCCGAGCGCTGGAGCGGCGGGTGGAGAAAGAGTCCGCCGGGGTTTTAACGTCGAAAGTGCGAAGTGTGTATCGACACCTTTATCAACGCGAGATGGGGGACGAGGAGCTGGATGCGGCTTTGGCGTTTTTGAATGGTTCGGTTGAATCGTCATCGGGGCCAGCGGGTAATGGCCGGTTTGAGCAAATGGTTCAAATGTTGTTGGTTTCCAATGAATTCCTCTTCCTTGAATGACGGTTTGCACGGTGGTTTCGGGACTGAATTGCACCGACGTCGCGAGTTTCTTTCGCGGGCGGGTTTGGGCCTCGGTGGACTTGCCTTCGGGGAAATGTTGGGGGCGCAAGGAGGGAGCCTAGGCGGGCCGCATTTTCGTCCGAAGGCTCGGCGGGTGATTCACTTTTTTCTGAATGGCGGGCCGTCACATGTGGACACGTTTGATCCCAAACCAGCGCTTGCACGGTATGCGGGGCAGGCGTTACCTGGTTCAGTGGCGCGGATTACAGAGCGGAAGACGGGGGCTGCGATGCCATCGCCTTTTGCATTTCGGCGGTACGGCAAGAGCGGGTTGGAGGTGAGCGATTTGTTTGATCGGACGGCGCGGGAGCACGCGGATGACATCGCGGTGATTCGGTCGATGCGTGCGCAGGTGCCCAATCATGAACCGTCGTTGATGTTGATGAATTGTGGGGACGGTTTGCAGGCGCGACCAAGTGTTGGGTCTTGGTTGATGTACGGGCTTGGGGTGGAGAATCGGAGTTTGCCAGGTTTCATTGCGATGTGTCCGGGCGGGCTTCCGATTAAGGGGAGCGAGAACTGGCAATCAGGATTTTTGCCGGGAGGCTATCAAGGGACGTATCTTAATACGCGGGAATCGGATGTGGATCGGTTATTGGAGAACATCCGGAACGGTGAGGTGCCGCTTCGGGATCAGCGTCGGCAGGTGGATTTTCTTCGGGGAGTGAACGCGCGGTTCGGGGTGGGGCGCGAGGGGGACTCGCGATTGGGGGCACGGATGGAGTCGTTCGAGTTGGCGTTTCGCATGCAGGCGGAGGCAACGGATGCCTTCGATATTTCGAAGGAAAGCGCATCGGTGCGAGCGCTCTATGGGGATACGGTGCACGGGCGGCAGACGTTGATGGCACGGCGTCTTTTAGAACGCGGGGTACGTTATGTTCAGCTTTGGCATGGAGCAGGGCAGCCGTGGGATAACCATGATCAGATTGAGTCGAATCATCGCCGATTGGCGTCGGAGATTGACGGGCCGATTGCGGCGTTGATGACGGATTTGAAGCGGTTGGGGATGTTTGAGGATACGTTGATTTTGTGGGGAGGTGAATTTGGGCGAACGCCTTCAGTTGAGATGGCGGGCGCGAAATCGAAGTTGGGACGAGACCACAACCACTACGGTTTTAGCGTTTGGATGGCGGGCGGTGGCGTTCGTGGCGGGCAGACATATGGCGCGACAGACGAGTTTGGATTTGCGGCAACGGAGCAACCGGTGAGCGTGCACGATTTACACGCGACAATGTTGCACCTCATGGGGTTGGATCATGAGCGGTTGACGTACCGGCACTCGGGGCGTGACTTCCGGTTGACGGACGTGCACGGAAACGTGCTGCGTGAGTTGCTTGGTTGAAGCGACTTAGCGGATACGGAACTTGAGGTCTCGGACAACGGTTTTGCCGAAGCGCTCTTGGAGGTTTCTGAGAATGCGCGCTTTGCAGTTGCGCTCGAGTTCGAAGAGAACGGTGGTTTGAGTGACGCGGATGTGGAGCACTCCGTTTTGGATTCGATCGGGAGCGGAGTGATTCGCGATGAAATCGCCCACGACTTCGCGCCAAGCAGCAGAGATGACTTGCTCATCGAGTTGGCTGACCATTCCGACTTTTGCGAGGAACTTCCGTACGGCGTCGCCGACGTGAGCGCCGAGTTTTGGGGTCAGCGGGGTGTCGGCGTAGCCACGCCATTCTTCGATGACACGCTCGCGGATGGATTTTGCCATGGGGTGGACGCGAAACCTCTCGAGTGAACGCGAATTATACTCTGGGCGAGGTGTTTTTGCGGAGGTTTGTGAGCTGAAGTGAGCGGTTCTCTATTTTGAGAAACGATTTCTCAGAGCAGAGGGGCGGTCGCTGATTTTTGGTTCATCCTTCATTGAACTCGCGCTTTGAGGAGTCCTTTCGTCTCTGGCGGCGCCTTGGATGGCGAGGCCGCCTGAGGGTTGGCGAATGAGGCGGGGCTTGGATTTTTTGATGGCGGAGTAGGGGGCTTGGCCGAAGCCAGAGCCGTCGATGTTAACTTGGCTCAGGGCATAGGTATCGTCGCCGGCGAGATGAAAGACGTAGAGGTTGTTGCCTTGATCAAGTTCGATTTGAGGTTCGAAGCCGCTGCTCATTCGGCCGAGTGGATAGGTGCCGATGAGGGTGCCTTCCTCCTTCGACTCCAGGCGTGCATAGAGAAACAGGCCCTCTGGGCGGAGGAAGTGGTACACGGAGAAGGTCCGTGTTTTGAGGGCGGATGAATCGGTGGGAAGCCCAACGGTGCGAGTCCAACGTTCGGTGCCGCTTTCGATGTCGAAGCGAAGGTTATTGGTGACGAAGACGCGATTGGACTCTGGGTAGGAGACGCGAGCGGAGACGGAGTATTTTCCCGGTCCGGGAAAATCGGCAATGGCGTTGATGTCGAGGGCATGTTTGGCGACCTCGTTTGACGCCACCAGCAGCGGTTGGTTTCTGGGAATCGCGGACCTGGTGGGGATATCTCGTCCTTTATCGGATTTAACAGAGATTTCGATCCATGGTTTTGCAGGGGTATCCTCAAAGAGGAGTTCGCGACCGGAGGAGTTTGCGATGATGACGGACACTTGCGTTGGTTCGTCGAAGAAGAAGCTTCGGCGCGCCATTTTTAAATCGAGGTTGATTTGTGCGAGTGCGCGATGTGAGCAAGCGAGGAGGGCGGCGCAAGCGAGAGCCCGGCGGAAGATCGATGGGAGGGCTTTCATGATGAGGGGATTGAACCGTAAGCTAGACACTCCTGCGATGCGAGGATTCTGGAGGTAAAGACCGTGCAGACTGGTTTGCTCGGATGTCCACCCTACTTCGGCGGTTCATCCCGGTTTGCGGATGGTTCGCTCTGGCTGCTTGCTGGCTCGGGGGCTGGCTCGGGAGGACGATTTTCGGCGGGTGGCGTGGAGGTGTTCTCTGGAGACTCCTCAGTCACGGCTGACTCACTGGGCCCCCACGATTTCAGTTTTTTGTCGTAGCGAAGGCGAACTTTCCAGCGGGTTGGTTTTTCGCCAGACCGATCGACGCGCGTTCCCTCGAGGAGGACTTCTGCGGAATCCTCGATGAGAGATTGGATCATCGAGGGAGAGAAGGGGGCAAAGTTCACAAGCGCCGCGCCACGGACCGATTCCCGGGTGATTCCTCGGGCGCGCCAGTAGACGGCGATGGGGGTGTGCTCGACTTGTCGTTCCTCTTTCCAGCCGCGACGGATGGTTGGGCCGGCGAGGCATGCGGCTGCGAGGAGGGTTACGGTGGTTGCGCCAATGATTTGTCGCCACTTTCGGCGGGTGGGCGATGCGGGAGTGGAAGGGTCGAGAAGGATTTCGACCGGTTGCCACTGATCCATTCCCTCGCACCAGAACATGGCATCTTTGGGGGCAAGTCCCGAGTTAACGAGGTGACAGATTTGTCGGGACGTGTAGGGGCCGCGCTGATTGCCGTTGACGTGAATGAAGTAGACCTCTTGCTGGATCACCGGAGCGGAATGGTTGCGGGGTGTGTTGAGGATTCTCAGGGAAGCGTGGTGAGGGGGCCATCATTTTCGCCCGACCGTGAGATAAGGGGTTGCGATGGGAGGGATATGAGGAACGAGATGCTGTTTATGCATGCGGTGGACGGGGCGGATGAGCGATTGGCGCGGCAGGGAGCCGAGGTGTTGACGGATGCGGAGTTGGTGGGTTTTTTGTTGCGTCCGATTGGTAAGGGGATTGATGGGGCGGAGGTTGGGCGGCGACTTCTGGATGAGCATGGTTCTTTGGTGGCGTTGAGTCGCATGGGGACGGTTGTTCTCGCTCAGGCAGCGGGGGTAAACGTTGCGCGGGCCGGACGCTTGTCGGTTGCGTTTGAGTTAGCGGTCCGCTTGGGACGGGAATCTGTTTTGCGTCAGGCGATTAGTTCACCAGAGGCGGTATTTCGACTACTGGGGGCGGAAATGCGGATGCTGAGCAAGGAATCTCTGCGCGTGGTGCTGTTGGATGCGCGTCATCAGCTGATGCGGGTGCAGCAGATTTCGCTCGGGTCACTGAACCACAGCATCGCCCATCCGAGGGACGTTTTGGAACCGGTGATTCGTCATGCGGCTTACGGCTTCATTCTTGTTCACAACCATCCGTCGGGGGATCCTTCGCCGAGCGAAAGTGATCGTATGACGACACAGCGGATTCGGGAGGCAGCCGGCATTTTGCAGGTTAGCTTTCTCGATCACGTTATTCTTGGGGAGGCTGGGCCGAGTCGGAGTGGTTGGTTTTCGTTTCGGGAGAGCGGTTGGATGTGAATCGAACGGGGTGACATTGCCTCAAGTCATCATGTGAGGAAGTGTCCGTTCGCTCCGCATCCGGAGTGGTTCGAGGAGGATGCTCAGGGCTTTTTGGGGAGGGTTTTGAAGGATCGCGAATGCTTGCTGTGCGGCATCTGGATTTCAAAACGTGAACCATCGGTACTAACCTCACACTTGATAAAGTGGGCCGCGCAAGTATCGCCGAGGTCGCCATGGTTTGCGATCTGCTCGAGGGGCCCATTGTTCTCGCGGTCTGCTCTCACGTTTTCATGGACTTGATACATCGCCTGAAGATTTGGGGATGAGCGAAGGGCCGACATCGCAATCGAACTGGTGCCTTTCCGCGGTCCGTTGTTCATCACTGATACCGTTGGAGATAATGCTTTAACGAGTTTTGGGTGATTGCTGACGTCAAGCCCGTGGTGGTTTACCTGATAGAGGTCAACCGTTCCAATGAGGTTAATCGGACAGACGAGTTTTTCCTCCATCTCCATGGTTAGGTCGCCACCATCGAAAAAACGGAAGTCGCCGAGTTGGAGGAGAAGAACGACGCTGGCAGCGTTGTCCGTGGGGTCAGGCTTTGTCTCGATGGTTGAGGATTCGCAATCGGGAAGGGGACGGGTTCCGTTCGGTGCGGCGATTCGGTTTCGGTTGGCTGCGATGCACTTTAATGAGAGGGGAGTTTCACCCTGTTTGAGCGGTACAGAGTCTCCGGGCTTTAGGGTGATGCGACGCCCAACCTTCGCCTCTCGGTACGGGGCGCTGTTCACCGCCCAGAGTTTTGCGTTTGCGCCGGCGTCTGGCGGTGTTGCCGGATCGGGAAGGCCTTTATCGTAAAGATTTCCGATGGGCATGAGTGCGGCAAGATCTGCCACTCCGCCGAAGTGATCGATGTGGAAATGGGTGACGATGAGGTGATCAATCTGTTTGAGGCCGGCGATGGATGTCGCGACCTTGTGGATGCGGCCGGCGTCGCGTTGCCCCGGATTTCCGGCGTCAATGAGAATGGATTCGCCGCTTGGAGTGACTAGAAGCGTCGACCCGCCGCCCTCCGAGTCGATCCAATAAATTTCGAGACCTTTGGCGGCGCCGATCGACGGGACGAGTAAGATTCCGCAGAGAGCCGCGACGAGGAGGGAGATGCGTGTGGTCATCCAAGTGAGAGAAGCGTGGCGCGTACCCTCTGCCCTCCTTTTTCTGGCCCGGACCGTCGTTTGCTCAGAACTGAGCGTCTACAGCAGGGTTTGGAAGTGGTGGAGGGCCTTCAGGTAAACTTGGTGGCGGTGAGAGGCAGCGAGTTCTTCGGTGGCGAGGCGGACAGGGTTTTCGGGGATGGCTGGGTATTCAGCTCGGTGGGCCCGGCCTGCCGAGTCGGTCCAAACGGCGTCGATGAACGGGTGGTTCTGTCTTGCACAAAAACGGTGTTCCTGACGGTTGAAGGTGGTCAGAGAGACTTCCGAGAGTGGCAGGCCCGCTTTCGTGATGAAGGTGACTCGCACAGGGCGATTATCGGTTTCAAAAATGGCGGTTGTGCCGCCGGTGGAGCGAAGTTTCCAGCCCATTTGTGCGGCGAGCCATGACACGAGAAGAAGGGCGGTTGATTTGTGCTCGGAGCTGTGGTGGATGGCGACTTCCTCGAGGTCCCAGAGAAGCGGAGTCGAAGCGGGTTCGTCGAAAGTGAAGGCGAGTGCGCGTCGGAATCCGAGGCATCGGACCCAGTTGAGGTCACTAACGTTGATGCGAGTGCCGGCGCGATCGACAATGCGTTGAAGGCGCTGAAGTTGTTGGCGCGGGTCAATCCAATCGCGACTGTCGAAGATGAGCTTGTCGACCCAAGGCCAGATTTGGGCGTTGGCGGTCGACGGGAAATCTTCGTGCCACCAAAGGTACAGCGGGAGGTCGTAGTCGAGGTGCGAGAGAACGAGGCCTGTGGCAGCGTCCAGCGATAGACCTCGGGTGACGAGTGTCACTTGCTCGCAGCACACTTGACGTGCGCCGGCTTTGGGGAGGTGGCAGTGCGCGTTAATCCACGATGCCACCGATTTCTCGTCGCCCGTTGCAGGTTGTTCCGTGTGGGCGACCAAGAACGCTCGGCAGGCGTGTTCGCGGACAATCTCCGAGATTTGATGGGTAACCGGTTCCATCCCTGCGGGTGAGCCGCAGAAGACCACAAGATTGACGAGCGATGCGCGCGTGCGCGAGGCGTCGAGTTTCCAGAGCTTTTTGAGTTCAGGAGCAATCGCCGCTGGATCAACCGAGGATCCGAGGATGTCGAGAGGGAGCGACATGGAAAATAAGGTCTCTCCGGTTACATTCTGCGCCAAATGCGCCCGTCGCGTGCAAGGAGATCATCCGCTTCCGTGGGGCCCCAAGACCCTGCGGGGTAGGTGCAAAGCGGAACGCTGGAATCCTCGGCGTGCCATGCGT
The DNA here is from genome assembly GCA_044347165.1 of Chthoniobacteraceae bacterium. Taxonomy (GTDB): domain Bacteria; phylum Verrucomicrobiota; class Verrucomicrobiia; order Chthoniobacterales; family Chthoniobacteraceae; genus JBEEPE01. The sequence continues at coordinate 7,876 of JBIIXW010000041.1, read as the reverse complement.
GTTCGATGCTGTCGATGAAGGACCAAGCCGCATCAACTTCATCGCGGCGCGCGAAGAGTGTCGCGTCACCAACCATGGCGTCGAGGATGAGACGTTCGTAGGCCTCTGGGCTGGGGCGCCCAAAGCTGGTGCCGTAATGGAAGTCCATTTTGACCGGTTCGAGACTAAGTTGCGTCCCCGGGCGCTTCGATTGGATGCGCAAGGAGATGCCTTCGTCGGGCTGAATCCGGATGACCAGAACGTTTGCGCCGGGAGCGGCGTCTGCGGAGTTGAAGAGGACTCCTGGGGGTCGTTTGAAATGGATGGCGATTTCGCCACCGTGCTTGGGCATACGTTTGCCAACCCGCATGTAAAACGGGACGCCTGACCAGCGCCAGTTGTCGATTTGGAGTTTCATCGCAACAAAGGTTTCCGTTTGCGATTGCGGGTTGACGCGTTCCTCGTCGCGATAGGCGGGGGCAGGTTTTCCCATGACATCGCCCGCGATGTACTGTCCGCGCACGACGTCAGTGAGGATTGAGGCCGCATCTTTTTTTCGGAGGGCTCGCACAACTTTGAGTTTTTCGTCGCGGACGCTATCCGGACGGAGGTCGGCGGGGGGTTCCATGGCGACGAGGCACAGGAGTTGGAGCAGGTGGTTTTGAACCATGTCACGGAGGGCGCCGGAGGCGTCGTAATAAGGGCCGCGTTTTTCCACGCCCATCGGTTCGCTTGCAGTGATTTGGACGTGATCGATGAAACGATGATTCCAGAGTGGCTCAAAAATGGCATTGGCGAACCGCAGCACCATGATGTTTTGGGCGGTTTCTTTGCCGAGGTAGTGATCGATGCGGTAGATGGAGTCTTCGTGGAAAACGTTGCTCACTGTTTCATTGAGTGCGTGGGCAGATGCCTGGTCCTTCCCGAACGGTTTCTCGATGATGACGCGGGACCAGCAGCCTTCTGCGGCGCGGTTGAGTCCGTATTTTTCCAGAAGCGAAAGGATGCCGGAAAACTCGCTGGGTGCGACGCTCAGGTAGAAAAGCCGGTTTCCTGCGGTGCCGAGGTCGCGGTCAAACTCAGCGAGGCGTTTGGCGAGGCTGGCGTAGGCTTCCTCGTTTCCGAACTCGCCTTGGTGATAATGAAGGCGGCTTGCAAAATCGGGCCATACGGCGGGGTCGGCTCCCTGACGGGAAAACTTTTGTGCAGCTTCGAGGAGTTCGGCGCGGAAACTTTCGTCGGTTTTTTCGCGGCGCGCGAAGCCGATGATGCGGGTTGATGCGGGGAGTTCTCCGTCGACTTGGAGGTTGTAAAGTGCGGGGACCAGTTTTCTGGCAGTGAGGTCACCGGAGGCACCGAAAATGACGACGTTGCAGGGTTTGGGGTGGGCCCGGTGGGAGAGGCCTTCTCGGAGAGGGTTCACGGCGGTGTAATGTTTTTCGGTTAAGCCCTAAGGCGGCGGATGTGCTCTAGCGTTCCGAGGCGGGGGAGACGAGAAAAAAGGGTGTTCGTTGACCGTCCGGCGGTTCGTGTGGAGCGATGGGGGGATTATGAGGGAGGGGAATGGTGACAACGTTCTGGGCGCGGTGATGCGGCGGCGCGAGTTGGAGTTGCAGGCTGAGTGGTTTGGAGGGGGATACGGGAACCGATTCCGAGATGAGCGTGGGCGGGAGGTTACTGTAGTGGATTTTGGTGAGTGGAATCGGGATCCTGGCCCAGATTTTCGGGAAGCGGTGATTCGGATTGAGGGGGAGGGGCTGATTCGTGGTGGGGTGGAGATTGATTTTCGGGACGGGGATTGGGAGATCCATCGGCACGGGGTGAATCCGCTCTTTGGGGAGGTTATTCTTCACGTCTTTTTCCAGCGTTCTTTGAAGCCCTTCTTTACCCGTGACTGGCGGCATCGGGAGGTGGCTCAGGTGTTTCTGGGGGATTGGGAAAAGCGGGCTGGGGCGCTCGAGGAGGTACGGTGGCGTGTTTTGCCGGGGCGTTGTGCGCTCAGGTTGGAGGGAGTTGCTGAGCAGGAGGTGTGGGGCGAGTTGGAGGGATTAGGGCGGTTGCGGTTGGAGTGGTTGGGGCGGAGGGTTCGCTTGGCGAGGCATGTTTTCCGTGGGCAAGGCTTGTTTGAGGCGGTTGTGGGGGCGCTGGGTTTTGGGGGCAACCGTTTGCCGATGACGTTGCTGGGGCAGCGGGTCCGTTTAGATGCGCTTCGGAGGAATCCGGAAGAGGCTGAGGCATGTCTTTTCGGGCTTTCGGGGTTTTTGCCGAATGACGTGGCGATTGCGGATGGCGGCACGGTTCGGGAAGTTCGCAGGCTTTGGGATGTCTGGTGGCGGAGCCGAGAGGATTGGGTTCGCCGATTGATGACGCGTTGGGATTGGAGATTGGGGCGGCAGCGTCCTGCGCATCATCCCTGTCGGCGTCTCTCGGTATTTCGGATGCTGGCGGAGCGGTGGGAGATTTTCGAGGAGGCGGCGGATGGTTCTCTTCGGGAGGCGGAGTTGGTGAAGTTTTTTGGCCGGTTTTCGCATCCGTACTGGGATTGGCGTGCGGTGTTTGGCTCGGCGTGGAAGGGGCGTGAAGCGTTGGTTGGGCGCGCGTGGGTGATGGAGTTGCTGGTGAATGTGGTGCTTCCGATGAGGGAGGATTGGGGCCGGTTGAATCGGATCCGTTTAGGGGGAATGAGTGGGCGCGTTCGGCGCGCTGTGGAGCGGATTTTGCCGCGGAGCCTGCACGGGAGCGCGCAGTTACGTCGTGCGATGGTGCAGCAGGGGTTGATTCATTTGTACGACCAGTTTTGTCTTCGCGACGAGGGCGGGTGCGCGGGGTGCGGATACCGTTCGGGCTGAGGTTGGTGACGCCGGAGGTTGGGGCGTTAAATTGCTCTCCAAGCCTATGTCTGATGTGCTTTAGTTCGTTTTGTTAACCGAGGTTCCCCTATGACGAAATCGACTCTTGTCCGTGTGCCGGTCTCCCTGCGTGGCGTGTTGTGCGCCGCACTTGTTTGGGGGGGCAGTGTGGATTTGGCGGCGCAGGATACCTTGGATTTAAAGGACTGGAATGAGGCGAACAGCCTGGTTGCGAAGAACGAGTTGAGTTCTGCGCTGGAGATTCTGAAGCGGATTCCGTTGAACTATCCGACCTCGCCTTACATTCCGATGGCTGCGGTGCGTCAGGCGCTTTGCGAGTTTGCGTTGACCCAGTTTGATGAGGCGTTGAGGACGCTGGACGGTGTGCCTGCGTTGAAAGGGATGACGCCTGAAGTGATTGCCGAAGCGCGGTTTTTGAGGCCCCGCGTTTTAGCGCAGAAGTCGTTGGCGATGCCCAAGGACAACCCGCTTCGCGATAATGGGTTGCTCGAGGCGTTGAACGAGTTTGACAAGGCGGTGGCCGAGTTTCCGAAATACGAGGGGGTGGAAGGAGCGCTTTATGAGAAGTCCCGGGTACAGTTCGGGATGTCGATGCATCGGGAAGCAAACGAAGTTTTGACGAAGATGTTCAAGCTGTTCCCGAAGGGTAGTTTGGTGAACGACGGGAAAATTTTGCAGGCGCGCATCCTTCGTACGTTTGCGTATCAATCGAGTCAGAAGGAGGACGCGCCCAAGGATAAGATTGCGGAGGCCTTCAAAGGGGTGGAGGGAATTTTGGAAGAAGTGATTCGTGTGGCGAAGGATGTTCAGACGCTGGACTTGGCGGTTTACAACGAGGCTTACATGGATTTAGGGGAGACGCGCCGGATGCGGGCGACGGTTTTGTCGGGGGACGACAAGGCGGTGGCGACGGAGTTGGCGATTGAGGCGTACGGGAAAGTGTTGGCGAAGGAGACGGTCCTGGAAAAGACGAAGGGGGTGATGACGAGTTTTGCCGGAGCTCGAGCCAAGGCGGAGCGGGATCGGGATTTGAACAAGGCGAAAGCGTTGGAGCGGATTGTGGATCGGTTGCGCGGGAAGTTGGACGAGGTGACGGGCAACCCAGATGCTTCGGTTGAGGCGAAGTTCCAGAGTTTGATGGCGTTGATGTCGATGCAGGAAACTGCTGCGGATCGGGCGCGGGTGATGGCTCGGTTCCTCCTGCCGCTCGTTGAGGACAAGGAGCGCAAGGCTCAGTTGCAATATGTGACGGGGCTTACTTACGCGTGGCAGGACACGGTGCCCAAAGCGATGGAGGCGTACAAAGCGCTGCGGGGGCTTGGGGTCAAGGCGGACGGGCACCAGCAGTTGCCGTTGCAGTTGGCGTTTAAGTTGGTGGAGACGGCTCCGGAGGATTCGGTGCGTTTGGCGAAAGAGATTCACGAAGATTATCCGGGGACGGAGGAGGCAGCGAGGGCATTGACCATTACGGGGATTGCGATGCAAAAGCTCGGGAAGTCGGGGGCTGAATCTCGGGAGGTTTTTTTGAAGGCGGTTGAGGTGGCGAAGGACCCGGTGACGAAATCACAGGCGCAGCTGTCGCTCGCGGGATTGCTGCTGAAGGAGCGGGATTTGGACGGAGCGCTCGCTGCGTTCATGAAGTTGCGGGACGAGTTTTCTGAGCAACCGACGCTGGAGAGTGCGATGTTCCGGGTCGGAGAGGTGCTGTTCTATAAACAGGACTTCGCGGGTGCGCAGCGGGAGTTGGAGGGTTTTTCGGACCGGTATCCCAAGAGTGAGATGCGGCCTTCCGCGCGTTATCTGATTGGAAAGGCATTGAACGCGCAGGGGCAACGGGAGAAAGCACTCGCTGCTTTTGAGGGGGTGATCAAAGAGCACGCAGAGACGCCTTACGGACAGAGTTCGTATTTTGATAAAGCCAATATTCTGATTGGGATGCAGCGGATACCGGATGCGGATGCGACGTTGCGCGAGTTTGTGAAGGCGTATCCTGAGAATGAGAACATCTACGCTGCTTACGCAAAGTTGGCCGAGATTTCGGAGTCGAAACAGGAGTTCGCGACGGCGGCCGGGATTTACGAGCTGTTTTTGAAGGAGCACGGCGCAAGGCCGGAGATTCCGACGGCTCTGTATCGGTTTGGGTTAACGCAGAAGTCGTTGGCGGAGGCGATTGGGCGGTACATCACGCTGAACAATGAACAAAAGGACAACTGGGATGCTTTGATGTCCAAGGCGGTTGGGGCGGCGTGGGATTCCGTGTTGAAGGGACCTGAGGGGAAGGATTTGGCCGCGGCGTTGAGGTTGGTGTTGGATGTGCAGGCGGCGCGACGGAACGCGAAGCGGGTGACGAACGAGCAGTTGGAGAAGGAGTTTGATGGGGTGATTGGCAAGCTGGGCGAGGCGAAGGACGCGCAGCGGCGAGTGGTATTTGCGAAGGCCGCGATTCTGATGGAGGTGGACAAGGACAAGGCGTTGGCTGCGATGAAGGGGGCTTACGACGCGGGTGCGCGCTATTTGCCGGAGGACTTGGAGTTGTTGGGAGCGACCTTGATTGAGAAAAAGCTGTTCAAGGAGGCGGAAGAAATCTTTCAGAAGATTGCTGCGGATTACCCCGTTCCTGAGGGGCTTGAGGATCACAAGAAGCTACCGAAACAAATTCAGTACGCTCAGGCGTCGGCGCTGTATGGGTTGGGAAAGTGTCTGATGGAACAGGACAAAGTTGCCGAGGCGCGGAAAAAGTTTGAGGAACTTGAAAAAAACTACCCGTGGTCATCCAAGCGGTTGGAGGCCAGTTACGGGATTGCTGAGGACTTGTTTCGAGCGAAGGAGTATGACGGGGCGAGAAAGCGTTTAGGTGACATTGCGAAGTCGAATGCGGCGTCAGCGGAGACGCGGGCGAAGTCGATGTTTTTGATCGGCAAGATTCACGAGGAGCAGGGAGTTTTTGATGCTGCGATTGATAACTACCTGAAGATTCCCGTGTTCTTCGAAAGCGTTGCGACGGTGTCGGCCGAGGGTCTCTGGCGGGGTGCTACTCTTTTGGAAAAACAGGGGCGTGGGGAGTTGCCTAAACCATCGAAGGTTAAAAAGCCCGCTGCGGCTGAGGCGAAAGATGGCAAGGACAGTGAGAAGTCGGAGGGCGAGAAACCGGCGGCGGAGACTGATTCTTCAAAAGCGGGGGGGGCGGCCAAAGCGGAAGGCGATAAATCAGAGGCAAAAAAGCCGAGTGAACCCTCGGCGGGAACCGGAGGGGAAGGTTCTGCAGCAACCAAATGAAGGGCGTATGAAAATCCGTTATTTAAGCGAAGTGATCCTTTTTTGTGTGGCGATGTGCTTCGTCTCTGGGTGCGAAAAAAAGAAAACGCCGGAGGAACTGGCGGCTGAGGAAGAGGCTAAGTGGCGGAAGGGTCAGCTTGAAAAAGCAGGTAAATACTACCGCCAGCTTGCTGAGAAGTACCCAGATTCCGCGAATGCCCCGGAGGCAAAGGCGAAAGGGGATGCGATTGCCACGGAGTTGGCGCCCCCAGTGAAGAAGTGAGGGGGTGGGTGAGAACATGTGTAGAACCGCTTCTGTTGGCCCAGACTTTGCTTCACTGACGACCGTTAACCATCCGAAAACCAGTCGAAAATGTTCGGTTTTTGGTTTGTTGACCTCCTTAGTTTGCTCTTCAACGTAAAGCTTTTAGATACATCAACAGCCGTTAAAACCGAAAAATAGTTCCAGAATATGTCCTCCTACATCGATTTGAACCCGTCCGTGCTGACTTCCGACGCCATTTTGGGAATGAGCACGGAGACCTTCTCTGTTCTTTCTTCCAGTTCGATTGGCCTCTTCAGCAGTGATCAGTTGCCCCTAATCAACAGTGATCAGTTTGGAGCATTGTCTACAGCGCAGGCAGCAGGTTTGACGACCAGTCAGCTTTCTCGGTTGTCCTCCGATCAGGTCATCGGTTTCTCCACGCGGGTAGTCTCAGCGCTTTCGACGGTTCAACTCCGAGGATTGGGCAGCGATCAGGTGGCGTCGTTCACGACGGAACAGATATCGGCCTTGAGGTCTGGACAGTTGGCGAGTTTGACGACGGTTGCGCTGGCAGGATTGGAGACAACAGATGCGGCGGTGTTGACAAGTGCGCAGGTGGTGGGGCTAACGAGCCTACAGGTGAGCGTGTTGACGAGTGAGCAGGTAGGATCGATTGGGACTCGGGCGCTTGTGGCTTTGCAGAGCGGACAGATTCGGGCGTTGAGCACGGAGGCGCTGGCAGGGTTGACGAGTGATCAGGTGGGTTCATTAAGGAGTGTGCAGGCAGCGGGGTTGAGCTCTGGGCAGGTGAGTGCGTTGAGCACGGAGCAGGTTGAGTGGTTGAGCACAGGGACGCTCCGCTCGTTTGGCAGCTTGCAGTTGCGAGGGATGAGCAGCGATCAGGTTGCGGCATTGACGACGGATCAGGCGGTTGCGCTTGGAAGCGGACAGTTTGTGGGTTTGACGACCGAGGCGCTGAGCGGCCTTGAGGCAGCGGATGCGGCAGTTCTTGGGAGTGGTCAATCTGCTGGGTTCGGGACGCGCGAGATTGGGGCGTTGAGTTCTGATGCGATGATCGCGTTGAGCACCAAGGCGATTGTTGGACTGAGCACAGCGGCGTTGCGCGGTTTGACGAGCGATCAGGTAGCAGCGCTGACGACGGAACAGGCATCGGCCTTGAGGTCTGGACAGTTGGCGAGTTTGACGACGGTTGCGCTGGCTGGGTTGGCGACAGAGGATGCGGCGGTGTTGACGAGTGCGCAGGTGGTGGGGCTAACGAGCCTACAGGTGAGCGTGTTGACGAGTGAGCAGGTAGGATCGATTGGGACTCAGGCGCTTGTGGCTTTGCAGAGCGGACAGATTCGGGCGTTGAGCACGGAGGCGCTGGCAGGGTTGACGAGTGATCAAGTGGGTGCGTTGAGGAGTGTGCAGGCAGCCGGGTTGAGTTCTGTGCAGGTGAGTGCGTTGAGCACGGAGCAAGTTGGTTGGTTGAGCACGGCAGCGCTGC
>JBIIXW010000151.1:0-7603 GCA_044347165.1 Chthoniobacteraceae bacterium | reverse complement strand
GGCGGGGTTATCTGGCCGGGTTGGCGAGTTGGAGCGGTTGGTGGGCGAGCGGCAGGGTGAGATTGAGCGGGGGCGGGAGCGCGAGGCGGGGTTATCTGGCCGGGTTGGCGAGTTGGAGCGGTTGGTGGGCGAGCGGCAGGAGGAGATTGATCGGACAGGCTCTCTGCTAGACGAGGCGAGACTGCAACTTGCTGCGGTTCGCGTTGAGGCGGATGAGGCGCTCCGAGGTCTCGAGCGCGCTGCCGAGCGCGGGCGGGAGCTCGAGTTGGAGGCAGATCGTTTGAGTGCCGAGTTAGGTGTCGTTCGATCCGCGTTGTCTTCTGAGCGGCAAGAGGTTGGGCGTCTGGGCGATGAGATGGCGCGGCTTTCCGCAGTTGAGGTGGAGTTGCGGGCTCAGGTTTCCGAGAGATCCAACGAGAGCGAGGAGAAAGCGCGGCTGATTGTGGAACGGGAAGCACGGATTGACATTTTGAATCGGGAAAAATCGGCGTGGTATGAAGAGCGCGAGAGATGGGTGGCTGAGGTAACGGGCTTGAGGACAACTGTGGAGTGCCTTTCCTCGGAGAAGCGTGCTTTGTCAGAGCAAGTGGAGGAGCGTCAACGGAACATCGATGAGCGGTTTCGAGAGTTGGCTGACTGTGCGCGGATGATTTTTGAGCGTGACGAGCAGATTGAGAGGTTGAATCGCGAAAAGTCTGAAGGGGCTGAGTTTCGCGAACAGATGAATGCCGAGGTTGCGGGGCTGAGATCGCAGTTGGATGTGTCGAGTTCGGAGAAACGTGCCGTTCAGGATTTGCTGGCCGTCAGCCAGCGAAACATTGACGAGCGTTTTGGCGAGTTGGCGGATTGTGCGCGAATGATCATTGAGCGCGACAACCGGATTGAGGCTTTGAACGGTGAGGTTGAGACGTTGAAGGGCCTTGTGGAGCGAATGAATCGAATGCCTTTGGTGCGATTAACCCGCTGTTTTTTGCGGCCGTTTCGGCCGTTGTTTTCCCAGAGGCGTCGGGCGTTTAAGCGGACGGTAAGAATGGTGAGGGAGTCTGGGTACTTTGATGCGGGATATTATTTGAGGAACTATCCTGACGTTGCGAAGTCGGGAATGGATGCAGTCGTCCATTATTTGCGGCATGGCGCTTTGGAGGGAAGGAATCCGAGCGAGCGGTTTGACACGGCGGGATACCTTGCGAGGTATCCCGATGTGGCGGCGGAACGGAATCGATTGAACCCACTGGTTCATTTTTTGACTCACGGGCGTGCTGAGGGGCGGGAACCGCGTTGAGGTGGGTGTGGGCGAGGGGCGGTGACGTGTTTGTTCTTCCGTCGACTGCTTGATGTGTCAGGTTCGGAATCTGCGTTGGAGTGAGCAGAGAATCTTTCTTGCCTCGGATACGATTTTTTTTGGCCAGGCTCCTTGGGGACTGGTGGGGCAGGGCTCTCCGGGGAGGGCGATGGGTTTGTGCGCTGGCAACTCAAGAAGAAACTCGCTTCCGTCTTTTGGTGAGAACCCTGCTGTTGGGTAGAAAGACCTGCAAGGAGTATTTCGATCGGTAAACTGGAGGAGGGCAAGGATGGGGAGGTCGCTTTCGCGTCGTATGGCTTGCAAGATATTGCGGAGGACGACGAACTCGATATCGAGTCCGATGACTCTGCAGCTCATGACAAACTGAACGATTTGGTTATGGGAAACGAGGACCACGCCGACGATGCCGTGCTCGGCGAATCGGTCGGAAGCGGAGAAGTAGAAGATTTTCCCTGAGGAGAGGTGTTCGTCGAGTTCGGGAAGGGTCCAGCGTTTTCCGGTGGTATTAAACTGATTGGTCTTATTGAGCAGCTCGAGACAGCGCGAGAAATGGGGGTCAGATGGACCAGTCAGCGGGGTGACTGAAACGGCGATGTTGAGGCTAGCGAGGAACTCTTTGCGGGAAACGGATTTTTCCTCTTGAGAGTGGTCCTTGCGTGCCTTGAGCGAAGCGAAGCGGGTTTGCGATGTGGCTGTGACGCGTGGAATGAGAAGTTCTGGAGCCCACATGAGTGTCCGTCGCGTGAGGAAGGGGTTGGAGCCGGTGACGCGCATGGCAGGGAACGCCTGATGGACGGCTTCCCGCTCGAGGGGGTTGTCATCGATGAACAGGGCGGATTCCTCAGTGAGCCGGAGTTCGGCGAGGATTTCTGCGATGTTTTCGGGTTTTGGGCGCCAGTTGATTTTGACGGCAGAGAAATCTTTGAGGTGGAGGATAGGAATTGGAACTGCCGAGTGCCAGAGGGCCGTCACCGTTTCATGGTCGTTTTTTGAGACGATGGCAACGAGTATGCCTCGTGCACGAAGCACCTGGACGGCCTCCCAAACGCCGATTGGCCAGCCGTCGGCGTAGGGAGGGCGCGTTTCTTTTCCGTAATGCTCGCTGAGGAGACCTCGCCAGAGGGTATTGTCGAGGTCGAAGATCACCAGTTTCACCTGATTCTCTTGGGAGAGGGTTCGGAGGTGGCCGCGCAAAACGGCGTGGAAGCAGCGGAAAAATTCGTCGATTCGGTTCTCGTAAACGGTGCCGAGGCTCGGGAGATCGTCGATTCGCCCCTTTTGGGGGTGGGTCCAGTAAGGAGCCATCTCGTGATCTGCCCAGTCTGGGAAGAAGGGGGTGTTGTGGGTGGAGAACTCGATGAAGTCCCCCAAGAAGTAGCGTTTTCCGATTGAGGATGCGATGCTCTCGGCGTCGAGGAGGAACGTGTTTGGGTAGTTTCTGGTCAGGTCCTGAAGATGGAAATTGAGGATGCCGACGAGCTGCGCCAGCTCGTTTCCTTGGTGCAGAGAGATCAGCGAATGCCCTTGGGGTATAACGAAGTTTGAAACGAATGAGTGGATGCGGTTGCTTTTGGCGTATTTGAGCGCGTTCGCGAGGACGCGTTCCATGCGCGCCTTCCCCTCTGTGAGGATGGTTTCAAAAAAGTTCTCTTGGAGGAAGTTGGTCGTGACCAGGACGGCATCGGTGAGAATGGTGCGCAGAGGCAGCACGATGCACTGGGCGTCGTACTCTTCGAGGGGTTTGGGTGGTGAATCCGGCAGCGGAGATTCGTTATTGATGAGGAGGACGTCGCATTCCAAGCCTTCTTGGCAACGAAGGAGGCGTTGGGCGTAGAGTTCGGCAAAGCAGGAGCCGATCAGAAGGAGTCGACGGATTGGTCGCCGTTGAACTTGAAGTGAGTCGGGGGAGAGAAAGCTCCAAGAGTCCATAAGATTTACCACCCTCTCTTCGCGGCTGGCCTTGAAGCGCCCGGTCGGTGAGTGGTTACGGAGAAATCCTCGTGCTCGAGGGTGAGGTTCGGGTTGTAGTGCGGGTCTCGGGCGATTAGGTCAGGCCACTGAGCAAGCATCCACTCCCGTTCTTGGAGGAAAACACGGCGTTTTGCGAGGGTGTCATCGGGGCCTCTGCTCAGGGACTCGTGGTGGTAAAGAACGGCTGCTGGTTCGTAGATATTTTTGAGGCCGAGGCGGTGTAGTTTTAGGCAGAGATCGACGTCGTTGAGCGCGATTTTCAGGTGCTTTTCATTGAAGCCGCCGACAGATTCGAAGGTGTATTTTTTTATAACGAGGCAAGCGGCGGTCACGGCGGTGAGTTGGTGGGCGAGTTGAAGTCGCCCGCAGTAGCCCGGGCTATCTCCTGGCGAGTAGCGGTGGAGGTGGCCGGCGACGCCTCCGATGCCGAGGGCAACGCCCGCGTGTTGGACTCTTCCATCGGAGTAGAGGAGTTTGGCTCCAACGGCGCCAACTTCGGGGCGGATAGCTTGACGAACGAGGTCCTCGAGCCATGTCGGGGAGATGATTTCGATGTCATTGTTCATGAAGGCGATGACTTCGCCACGGCATTGAGAGACGCCAAAGTTTTGAATGGCGGAGTAGTTAAAAGGGAAGTTGTATGGAATGACGCGTATATTCTGGGTATCATTCAGTTGTTTCAGGTAGGACAGACAATCTGGGTCACTCGACTGATTGTCGATGAGCACGATTTCCCAGTGAGGGTAGGTGGTGAGCCTTTGGATGCTGGTGATACATTTTCTGAGGATCTGTGAATGGTCGCGGGTTGCGATAAGAATGCTGACCAGCGGGGACGTTGGAAGGGGCCATCGGATTCTGTGGGTTTGAGGCAGTGAGCCGAGCGTGGCGGTTGCTCCGTGAGATGAGAGGTGGCGCAGAAGCGGGGAGATTGGGGCGGGGTCCGCTCCCGTCGGGTTGGGATCTTCTGCGAGGCGATGGAGGAGAACGCCCGGGATGTGGATAATTTCTTCCGGTGAGGTCTTGGCAACGAGGAGTATGAGGTCATACCGATGCTCGCTGGATGTGAGTTCGACGGGATTCAGGTGGTATTTTGAGCAGGTGCGGGATGCGAAAGCACAGGGAGACGCGATGTAGTCGTGGGTTAAGAAAAGGTCGTAGTTCCAATCTGGCTTGAAGACAGGCTTGCACCGGGTCCTCTTATGGCTGAAGAAATCGTGATCGGCGTAGATCAGACTGGCGGCAGGCGAGTTTTTCGCGGCGAGGGCGAACTGCGCGAGGGCGTCTTTTCGAAGCATGTCTCCCGCTCGGAGGGGTAAAATCCAAGTATTATCACCGTATTCAGATTTCTCTGGATGTTCTTCTGATTTAACCAACCAATATGGGTATGTTTGGGAACTGAGACTTAGCGAGGTTTCTTTATATTTTGATGAATCACCGTAAATAACGATGAGAAACAACGGAGCTGGCTGGACGTGAGCAAGAGCGTTTGCGTTGACTTCGGCAACGTGTGTCGGCTCGACCTCATCAATGAAATGGGTGTAAGCGTCTCCGAAGAACCGCTGCACGCGATGTTGGCGGATGGTTTCGTAGAGCAAGTCCAAATCCCTGAATCGCCGTTGGAGAGGGCGGCTGAGGAGCTCGTCCGGCATGAATGTCCATACGCGGTGAAGGATACGGAGTGTGCGTTCCCACGCTGGGAGTTCTGTCGCGATAACGTCTTCAACGGGCAACTCGTGGAGAAGGCCCGAATCTCCGTCGCGATGAGAGGTTGAGACGCTGAGCGTCATCAATGTGGGGTTGAGGGGGATGATTTCGCAGACAATTCCATGGCGGCTCGAGAGGGTCTCAATGGTTTGAGGATCCGCACCGTCGTAGGTGAGATGAATTTGAACCGGCGTGGAAGGCGAGGGAGTTTTTCCGCGAAGGAGAGCGAAGTCGTCTTGGATTGACGAGGAGAAGGCCAATGTTGTGGACGAGGCGTTTGTTCGCTGGAGTGACGTTGCTAGGGTTTTGCGAGGAAGCGTTTTGATGAGCAACCCAAAACCTGTAGACAAGAAAATATACAGGCGATGGAGGAGGGGTTTGATCATTCGCGTGATCGCTTGAGGGTGCCGACCGCGTGAGTCGGGAAAGGAGGTGAATTGCAGCGGGAGTAAAATGGTTTATCCGATCGGGCTTTATGCTGAGGTTACGGTACGGTATTGGGGGCCCTCATTTACGTGATCTTGCGAAAAGGACGTCTGAAATAGTGGTTGGTTTTGTGGAGGCAATTCGCGGCAGCTTAGCGTGAGCTTGAAAGTTTTCGAAGGACGAAGGTGGCAGAACCCATTTTGCGGGCGGGTGCATGATACATCTGAGTCTGGGTGCATTTATTCTGGTATCCATCCCTTTTGGCCGAGAGGGGATCCATTGATGGTAAGCAGGAACTCGGCGAGGTTTTGTGCGGGTTGGACGACGGGAAGAGATCGGAGCCTATTCCTCCCGAGGGGGCGTGCCGAAACGGATGAAGCCGAAATTCCGGCATTAAAAATGTTCTGTAGCATCCGGAGGGGGGTAATTTATGTCGCTTCGAGGCTATAGTTGGAATGCAAATATTTTTGGACTTCTGTTTCATGGACTTGCTGTCGGGGAGATAAAGTCTTCGTTTTCGCAAAAATGGTGGATGGATATGCTAGCCATGTTTCACCGTCTGAGGGGTGTATCCGAGAGGTTAAGCCGTCGCGAGTGTATAGTCTTGTATAGCTTGTTGAATTTTAGGTTGATTTTGTTGGCAGGCAAAATATAATATGCGTTTTGTGATTGTTGGTTCGGGAAGATGTGGAACCCGGCTGCTTTGGGAGATGCTGAATATGCATCCTGATTTGTTAGTTGTGAATGAGTCGCATTTCCTAGTCGATTTTCGGAATCGATATGGCGTGAGGGAGGTCGAGACGACCGAGCTGGTGAGGCGAGTGATGGAACTGAGGCACGCAAACGGATCGTCGATTATCGGGGTCAACTTAGAGTGTTTTGGGATCACTCCCTCGGAAATGGCGGAGTTTTTTGCTCGTTTAGAGGAGGATCGGCCCCAGCTTTCGGTGTCACAGTTTTACGATTGCGTTGCGACGTTTTGGATGAAGCGATGCGGCAAGCGGCTGTGGGCCGACAAGACGCCTGACTATGGATGTTTCTTAAGCGAGATTCGGGAGATGTGGCCGGGGGTGAAGGTCATCCATATTCGCAGGGACGGCTTTTCTGTCGCGCGGAGCATGATGAATCATGTGGGCTATCAAGCATTACTTTCAGTCAATTCGGATTGGTGGGGTACTGTGGCGGCGTTAACAATGGACTGGGAGGCCAGGCTGGCTGGGCGGAGCTTTTCGGGGGCGGAGATGCTTGAGCTTTGGGCCCGCAGGCAGCTTCGGATCGCGCAAGATTTGCGTGGTATTCCGCGGGATGAATGGGTGGAGGTTCAATACGAGGACCTCGTGCGAAATCCGGTGGGCGTTCTTGAGCGGTTGGCCAAGTTCAGCGGATTGAGCGTTTTACCTGAATGGACGACCGCAGCGGCATGTTGTGTGGACGGGCGGTTGGCTGGGCGGGACGCTCCATGCGCTCACGATCTCGGGGTATCGGCAGATTTGCGTGAGGCTCCGACCGCTCGATTACTTCTCGCTTCCAAGCCGAGACAGCGGCGGATTGTTGGATTGGCCATGGTTAAAAACGAAGGGGACATCATTGAGCCTTTTGTGCGGCATAATCTCCAGTTTCTTGATTGCCTTTGCATACTGGATAATGGTTCGACCGATCGGACGCGGGAGACGTTGGTGGCGCTCCAGAGGGAGGGGCTTCCTGTGGTTGTTTTGGATGATCCCAGCCCGGCTTATTTTCAGGCTGAGAAGATGACGCGATTACTGAAGGCGGTCTGTTCGTCTTTTTTTCCTGATTTTGCAATTCCTCTGGATGCAGATGAGTTTATTAGATGCGAGTCTGTTGCGAGGTTTCGGGTGGTATTGGAGGCGGTCCCTTCTGGGGGATGTGGGTTGGTTCCGTGGAGTACCTACATCATCAGGCCTGAGGAGTGTGAAACGACGGGGGGCGATCATCCTCGAAGCATGTCGTGGAGGCGTGCGCGAGAAAACCCGCAGTATTTCAAGGCGCTGCTTCGGTTAGACGGTGCGTATGTTCCGGAGCTTTTTTTCACTCAGGGCAATCATGCGGTCCAAAGAACGGACGGGCGTGTTGTGGTATCAGTCTTTCTTGAATCGATTGCCCTTGCACATTTTCCTGTCCGAAGCGCTGATCAAATGGCGGCCAAAGCGGTGGTGGGTTGGATGGCATATTTGCTCA
>JBIIXW010000040.1:0-23793 GCA_044347165.1 Chthoniobacteraceae bacterium | reverse complement strand
ACGCGAAGGTGTTATTGGGGGTGAAGGATGCGTCGGAGCAGCGGGTGTTGGCGGATGCGGTTTTGCGGAAGGGGTTGACCGTGCGCGGAGCTGAGACGTTGGTGGCGGCGCATTTGGAGAAGATGGCGCCGGCGAAGAAGACGCGTCGTGCGGGGTCGAAGCCTGGGCTTGGACCGGCTTTAGTTTCGGTGCAGAACCGCTTGCAGCGGCGGTTTGCGACGCATGTGGAGATTCATCATGGCGAGAAGCGGGGTCGGATTGAGATTGAGTATTACGGGGGTGATGATCTTCAGCGGGTTTTGGATTTATTGGGGCTTGAGCAGGAATGAATCGGGCGGTGTTGACAGGTTGGTTGGCGGTGAGTTTTGCGGTTTTTGCTGTTGGGTGTTCGCGTCGTTCGGCCTCGGAAGGCGAGGCTGCGGGGACGAGCCCAGCGTCGGTGGTTGCGGAGTCGGTGCTGACGGACGAAGGGATAGGTCAGCGGTTACGGGAGGTGGTGGGATTTGGTCCGCGGGCTTCGGGATCGGAGGGGGCGAAGCAGCTTCGGGAGTGGATGATTCGCGGGTTGGAGGAGAGTGGGTGGAAGGTTGAGCGGCAGGTTTTTGTCTCCACGACGCCGCAGGGTGAGGTGGAGTTTGTGACTGTGATTGCTCGGTTTGGTGCAGGTGGTGAAGGGGGGGGGGGCAAGGGTTCGCGCGCGATTTTGTGTACGCATTACGACACGAAAAAGTTTTCGACGATTGAGTTTTTGGGCGCGAATGATGGCGGGTCTGGGACGGCGGGGTTGCTGGAGTTTGCGCGAGCGTTGGCGGTGGAGCCTCGGTTGGCTTCGAGGGTGGATTTGGTGTTTTTTGACGGGGAGGAAGCGGTGCAACAGTTCAGTGAGAGCGATGGGTTGTATGGGAGTCGCTATTACGCGCAGCAGTTGCGTCGGAGCGGGGAGGCTGGGCGGTATGGGTTTGCGATTTTGTGGGATATGATTGGGGACAAGCAGTTGGGGCTGACAGTGCCGAGTGACACGCCGGTTGAGTTGATGCGCGGATTAGAGGAGGCGGCGGGGCGTGTGGGGTTATCTGGACGGGTGGGGCGGTTTAGCGGACCGATTTTGGATGATCACGTTCCGTTGCAGCACATTGCGGGGATTCCGTCGATGGACTTGATTGATTTTGACTATCTGCCGTGGCACACGGCGGATGACGGCCTTGATGCGGTTAGTGGGGCGAGTGTTCGCGAGGTTGCGCTGATGACGTTGGAGATGCTTAGGGATAGATTGCGGTGACGAAAACCGGTATTTTTTGGTCATGAAAACAGGAAACCCTGGCAAGCAACGTTTTGGTGTCGGCTTGGTCCGTGTTCCGATTGCCATGGGGATGGCTGTTTTATTTTTCGTGGGGATGACGGGCTGCGCGACGTTGAAAGCGCGGTGGCGAGGAGATGCTTCGGTGCTTGCGGGGAAGGAGTTTGAGGAAGCGCGTATTCGTTTAAGGGAGGCGGTTATTACTCGCGATCCGTCGTCTTTCGCGGATGTTTCTTCGGCTGATTTTTCGTGGCGTCCGGGGGTTCCCCCGGAGGGAGAAACGGCGTTTGAGTATTGGGACCGTTACGGTGGTTGGCTGATTTTGGACCGTCTTTTGAAGTCTCCTTTCAAGCGGGTGGGCGATACCTTGGTGTCGCCGGTTGAGGGGGCTGAGGGTGGCTACAAGGGGCCAAAGCTGACACTGAAGAAAGTGGGCAAGGAGTGGTTGATGACCTCTTTTACGTTGGGAGTGACTGAGGGGAAGTGAGAGTTGAGAGCCAGTTCATGGAGGTTTTGAGATGCAGCTGAACTTATTGAAATCGAAGATTCATCGGGCGACGGTTACGGGGGCGAGTTTGCATTATGAGGGGAGCCTGACGATTGACTCTCGTTTGGCCGAAAGGGTGGGGTTACTGCCTTATGAAAAGATTTTGGTAGGAAATATGGCGAATGGGGCGCGGTTCGAGACCTATGTGATTTATGGGGATGCGGGTTCTCGGACGATTCAGTTGAATGGCGCGACGGCGCATTTGGGGAAAATCGGAGATCGTCTGACGATTATGAACTTTGCTCATTACTCAGCGGAGGAGGCGATTGTTCATCGGCCGCGAGTGATTGTGTTGGACGAGGCGAACGAGGTGGTGTCCACGGACCGCGAGATGGCTGAGTACGGGGCTGGCGTTTCGGGAGCGTAGAATTCCTCGGGGTTGCCTTTTGGGGTTCCCGGGTTCTGTTGCGGCGCTACGAAGGACGGCGGCACCTGCCTGGGAGTGGCGCCGTTTTTCCTGAGGGTCGCGGTTTCGCGAATTCGCGGGTTTGATGGGGGGGCTCAGATGGGTTGCCCTTCTTTTTGAAGGAGCAGACTTTCGAGTGCTTTTACGCGGTCTTGGAGTTTGGGTAGCCTCCGCAGGAGGGCCATTTGTTCGCGGTAATCTTTTGCGGGTACGGCGGGGGTTCCCATGTACATGGCGCCTTCCTCGGCGGGGAGGCTTTTCGAGATGCCTGATTGGGCGGTGACGATAATACCATCACCGATGGTGATATGCCCGACGATGCCGGACTGTCCGGCGAGGATGACGTGGTTGCCGATGCGGGTGCTTCCGGAGATGCCGGTTTGGGCGACGATGAGGCAGTGTTTTCCGATTTGGACGTTGTGCGCGATTTGGACGAGGTTGTCGATTTTCGTTCCTTCGCCGATGACGGTTCTCCCGAAGCGGGCGCGGTCGATGGTGGTATTTGCGCCGATTTCTACATCATTTTCGACGATTACAATTCCGCGTTGCGGGATTTTGGTGTGTTTACCCTCGATTTTTTCGAAACCGAATCCGTCACTTCCGATCACGGTGCCGGAGTGAAGGATGACGCGGTCGCGGATTTCGCAGCGGTGAAGGATGGTGGAGCGTGGGTGGAGGTGGCAGTGCGCGCCGACGTGGGCATGGTCACCGAGGTGGCATTGGGCTTCGAGGACGGAGTGTGCGCCGATTCGGGCGTGGGCCTCGATGACGCAGAGGGCGCCGATACTGGCGGAGGGAGAGATTTTAGCGGTGGGGTGGATGGAAGCGGAGGGATGGATGCCGGGTTGGCGTTCGGGTGGTTTGGGGGCGAACTGCTCAGCAATTGCGGCGAAAGAGGCCGATGGGTTTTCGACCAGAATGCAGATGGTCCCCGTTCGAACGAGGGTAGCTGCTTCTGGAGCGGGAATGAGGATAACGGAGGCCTTGGAGTTTCGAAGTTGTTCGATGTAGCGGGGATTTGAGAAGAAGGAGAGATCTCCTGGGCCTGCTTCGTCGAGAGAGGCGAAGCCGTGAATGAGCACCTCTTTGGCGTGAACATCCTCCGTGGATAGAGCTGGGATGGTGCGACCTCCGGTGATTTGGAGGAGTTGGGCGAGGGCGAAAGGGAGCGTATCCACGGTGGGAGGATAGATTTTATTTGGGGTCTGACACAAACGGGATTCGCGAAACACAAAAAAAAGCGCCGTCCAATCGGACGGCGCTTTGAAGCGATCTCAAAGAGATACGACTACTTCTTTTTGTCAGCAGCAGGTGCAGCGGCAGCAGGTGCAGCAGCCTTTGCTTTACCGAGCTCGTCTGCGATTTCCTTCGTGATGTCGAAGGAATCCTTCGAGTGAAGGATCACGTTGACCGCATTGAGGCTTTGGCCGCTCTTGTCGAACACCATGTCGTATCCGCCGGACTTCACCTTGGCGTCGATGACTTTGTTGATTTCTTCAACGATGGCATTCCGTGAACGAACGGACTGTTCGGCAAGTTGTTGCTCGCGAGTCTGTTGGAAGGATTGGATTTCGCGCTGGAGGTTGCCGAGTTCCTGAATCTTCGCGTTCAGCTCTTTAACCATGCTCTCCTTTTTGTCCTTGCTCAACTCGGGCTTGTTTGCGTCGTCGTTGAGTTTACGTGCGGCTTCCTGAACTTTGTTGAACTCAGCGAGGCGATCGTCGAGCTCCTTCTTGGCCTGTCCGCGCGCCTCGTTAATTTTCGCCTCAGCTTCCTTGGTTTTGCCGTAGTTATCGAAAATCGACTTCATGTCGATGGTGCCAACCTTGAGCTGGGCTTGAGCCGAGCTGGAGAAGGCTCCGAATCCGAGAGCGACGGTGAGGAGTGCGAGGGTTTTGTTGAGTTTCATGTGATGTGTCTTTTTCTGGGGTTGTTCGATTTAATCGAGTTTGTGTTTAGGTAAGAATCGATCGGTCTCCAAGATGGAGCAACCGACGTTCCAAGATGAGCTAAAACTGATAGCCCATGTTGAAATTGAATCGACCGCTGGAGCTGCTTTGCGCATTCGGCTTTTCCTGCGGGATGGCGTAATCGATCCGAACCGGACCGATGGGAAGTTCGATGCGGAGTCCGAACCCTGCATCTGAGGCGACGGTGCCGCCGAAGTCGAAGACGCTGCGGCTGATTGCACCGATGTCGTAAAATACAGCGGCACGTACTTTCTCCATGACCGGCACGGTGAGCTCGGCCGTGGCGCGAGACATTGATTTGCCTCCACGAGGTTCGTTGGTTCCGTCGAAGAAGGGAGTGGCATGACGGAACCTGAATCCGCGAAGGTTGTTCACGCCGCCGAGGAAGAGGCGATCGTAGAGCGGCACGCCGCCGTAAGCTTCGCCACCGGAGTAGGCATCAGCCACGGCAAGTTCTCCATCCAGTGTGAGAATGGTATCCCACGGAAGGTGGAAGTACCTTGTTGCCTGCGTGTTGAAGGCGTAAACATCAATATCGCCTCCGAGTGGTCCTCCGGAGACGGAGCCCCCGATTTCGACGCGTTGCCCTTTTCTCGAGAGGAACAGGGAATCGCGGCTATCGTAAATCCACGAGCCATAGACTTGGCTTTTGACCAAATCACCCGCTGCGTTGAGGTTTCGTAAATCGGCCACATTGATGGTCGAGTCGGTGATATCGATGCCGATGTTTTCCAGTCGGTACCCCGCTCGCGCCCTGGAGAACTCGGAGGTCGGCCATTGGAGGCTCGAATCAAAACCAAATCGCTGTTCGGAGTAAGCGTCTGAAACGAAGGATGCTGAGCGATAAAACAGTTCCTGAGTGTAGGAGAGTTTCCGGTCGAACAGGAACGGTTCGGTCAGGGAGACGGATACGTCTTTCCGCAGGACCCCGTATTGAACGCGAGTCCGGAACTTTTGACCGCCGCCGGTGAAGTTGTTCCAGTTGCTGATATCGAAGTTTGATTGCGAGACTTCGGCGAAGCCGAGCAGGTTATCGTTCGAGGAAAACCCAGCTCCGAAGTTCAGCTGCCCTGTCCTTTTCTCTTCCAATAGGACGTTGAGGTCTCTGGCTCCATCGCGGCCAGTGTCAGATGGGTAAACTTCGACTTTCGAGAAGTAGTTTAGGTTGTTCAGACGTTCGCGACTCGCGTCCATCTTCTTGGTGTTGAAGACATCTCCCGGTGCGAGGGCAAGTTCACGACGGACGACCTTGTCTTTCGTCTTCGTGTTTCCGGAGATGTTCACGCGGTTCACCTTCGAGATGCGGCCTTCATCGAAGTTGAACTCGAGGTCGACTCGGTTGCCGCCAGAGGGCTTGGTTCGCGCTCCAGACTGGAAATCCGCGTAGCCCTTTGCGCCGTAAAGATCTTGGATTTGCTTGATATCAGCTCGGATGGCCGCTGGAGAATAGACATTGCCCGCCCTCACTTTCGTGACGGCTTGAATTTCAGCCTCGGAGAAAACTTTTGCGCCGTGGATGGCAATGTTGCCGATTTCGTAGCGTTTTCCTTCATTGATTTGGAAGGTGACTGCGATACCGCCGCCCTTGATTTCTTGCTGTTCGACGTTGATTCGGACGTCGATGAAGCCTTGGTTTTGGTAAAACTCGCGAAGTGCCTTGGCGTCGTCTTCGAGTTGGTCGTTATTGAGACGACCGGACTTTGTGAGGAAACTGCCGATGCCAGCTTTCTTTGTTTTGACGACGTCCTGAAGCTTGGATGCTTTTTGGGAGGTGTTGCCTTCAAAGCGGAGTGTTTTGACGAGTGCTTTCTCGCCTTCGTCGATGGTGAACGTCACCTTGCTGGCGCCGGTTTTTTCATTTGCAGCGACCTTGAAGGTAACTTTTGCCGAGCCGAAGCCTTTGTCTTGGTAGACCGTGAGAATCTTTTGACGGTCGGATTCGAGGGTTCCCTCGCTCACGGGAGAGCCGAGTTTTGAGCTGATTTCTTTGCGGACGCGTTTCTCGGAGATTTCCTTGGCTCCTTTGACTTCGATTTCTGTCAGCAGGGATTTTCCTTGGACGAGTACGATCACCCGCACCCCATCGGATTGCGGTTCGCCGAAGATACGAACATTGGAAACGACGCCGCTTCCGTAAAGGCTGCGGATATCCTCCTCAACCACAGCATCAGAGTACGGCTGGCCGACGCGGGTGCGCATATTCGCTAGGATACGGTCTTCACTGACCGTGGAAGCCCCAGCGAACTGGACTTGGATGGATTTGATGAGCGGGGCGGATTGAGCCGGGCTTTGGGCGAGGGCCGCGGGCAAAATCGCGGCGACGCTAACGGCACAAACAATGGCAGTTTGGTTACGCATGGAGGTTGGTGGGTGGCAGCAGGCTGCGGAGGGCCTCAAACGGTCGCGCGGCCGACTGTCACAGAGTAGGTTGGTTTTACCGTGCCGACGTCAAGCAGGGAATGCGATGAGATGGCTTAGTTAAGCAGTTCGTACCACGTGTTCCGCCTTTTTGGCGTGAATCCGGCCTCGGCGACGAGTGTTTCGATTTCCTGTGCTTGGAGTCGGAAGGAAGTGCCAGCGCTCGACACGACGTTCTCTTCCATCATGACGGATCCGAAATCGTTCGCTCCGTAATGCAAGGCGAGTTGACCGATTTTTGGGCCTTGGGTGACCCAAGAACTCTGCAGGTTTTCGATGTTATCGAGGAAGATGCGGGAGAGTGCCTGCATGCGGAGGTACTCGGTGGATCCGACGGGTTCGGCTTTGAGGACGGTGTTCTCCGCTTGGAACGTCCAACAGATGAAGGCGGTGAAGCCTCGGGTGCGGTCTTGCAAATCCCGCAATCGTTGCAGGTGCTGAAATCGTTCCTCAACGGTCTCGACGTGACCGAACATCATCGTTGCGCTGGAGTTGAGCCCGATCTCGTGGGCGCGTTCCATGACCTCGAGCCATTCGTCGGCGTTGCACTTGAGCGGCGAGATTCGGGAGCGCACGCGGTCGACAAGGATTTCTCCACCTCCTCCGGGGATGGAACCGAGTCCGGCTGCCTTGAACTCGCGGAGCACATCCGCTACGGGCATTCCGAAAACCTTGGCGAAGTGTTGGAACTCGGGCGGAGAGAATCCGTGCACGTTGATGTTTGGAAAGCGGGCGCGAATGTAGCGCAGCATCTCTAGGTAGTGTTCAATGCCGAGGCGGGGGTGGTGGCCGCCCTGGAGGAGAACCTGTACGCCACCGATGCTGTCGAGCTCGGCAAGTTTTGCACCGATTTGCTCGTGCGACAGGACGTAATGGTCGTCGTCTTTCTCTGTTCGATAAAACGCGCAGAACTTGCAGTAAACATTGCAGACGTTGGTGTAGTTCACGTTCCGGTCGACGATATAGGTGACGACCGAGTTCCCCGTTCCGTTGTACGCATCTCGTTTCAGCTGGTTTCGTCGGGCGGTTGCGAGCGCGCCGAGCTCCGGCATGGGGAGGTGGTAAAGGGCGAGCGCATCCTCCTGCGAAATGCGTTCGCCGGCGATGACGCGGTCCGCCGCGCTGCGTGCTTCGGTGGTGGCAGTGGCTTGCATGCTGGTGTTGTGAGTATGGGGTTAGTGACGGACGGCGGGCAATCCCGCGTCCAGAGGGGTGCTGGGTTGGAACGATTGTTTTTCGCGGTGGACGAAGGGTAGTCTGACGCGATGCACGACATCTTGAAGTATCGTCGCAAGGAGTGGCCCGAGGCGGTGGAGTCTGTTCTTCGCTCGGTGAACGGGTTTGAGACGGTTGTGGGGCGTTCGGGGGCGCATGGGGTGGCGCGAGACATTTGGGCCGTGGTTGCGGGGCTCGGGATTCCGAAGGGGTCGGCTCGTTCGGGGGCGTCGGAACTGGTTCGAGGCCTCCTCTGGTATTCGGTGGATGCCTTGCCTCAGGCGCACGCCATCTTTCAGGAGGAGTCTGGGTTTTTGGGGTCGTACTGCCATGGGATGATGCATCGGAGGGAGGGGGACTTTTGGAATGCAAACTACTGGTTCCGATCTGCGGGGAAGCCGCCTGCCGGGTTGTTTGAGGCTGGGTTCAGTCCGGAGCGGCTCACCTCGGCGTGTGAACGGGCGGTTCAATCCCCTCGGGAGCGGGATGTTTTGGAGAGTTTGGCGGACGAGGCGGCGCGCGTTTTGGATTACTTGTTTGAGTTCAATCGGCCTTGAAACGAAGAAGCCTCCAGCGGATGTCGACCGACTGAAGGCTTAAAAAGCGTGCGAAGCGCGGAGAGCGCGGGATTTGGCGGTTGCTTTATGCCAGCTTTGCGAGCGCAGCTTTCACGGCTTCGAAGTCGGGAAGGTCGCCTGGTGTGGCGGTGACTTGTGCGTGTTGAATGATTCCTGAGCGGTCGATGACGAAAACGGCGCGCGCGGAGGTGTCTCCGATGCCGGCGAGGCCTTTGAAGAGCACGTCGTAGGCGTTGGTGGCTTCCTTGTTCAGATCGGATACCAGCGGGAGGGTGATGTTTTCCTTTTTGGCCCAAGCTTCCTGGGCGAATGGGCTGTCTACGCTGATCCCAACGACCTTTGCGTGGAGGCTTTCGTAGTCGGACGCTCCTGCGGAGAGGGAGCAGAGTTCGTTGGTGCAGACGCCGGTGAAGGCGAGCGGGACAAATACGAGGACCACGTTCGATTTGCCGATGTGATCGGCGAGTCGGAAGTCTTCGAGGCCTGCGGCCGTTTTCGTTTTCAGGGTGAAGAGGGGAGCTTGGGAGCCGGGTTGGATTGCCATAGGTTTTCAGAGTTACTTACGGCTTGATGGATAGAGGGGGGGCGACGTTGCGGCAACCCGTGAGATTGGGGGCGGCTTCTCAGGGGCACTTTTCCCTATCTCAAAACCACTTTGCCTTTTCGCGGCGCGTGCTGGGGCGTAGGTGTTCCCGCTCAACCTTCGAACGATTATGCCGAACCCTTGGACTGGAAAAGGAAACCCGTACACACGACAAGAAGTCAGAGACCGGTTGCAGAATGCGCTGGACCGCGGAGAACCGTTGATTGCGGCGGGCGCAGGGACCGGTATTTCGGCAAAGTTCATTGAGCGGGGTGGCGCGGATTTGTTGATTATTTACAACTCCGGTCGGTTTCGGATGTCGGGTCATGGGTCGACGTGCGGCTTGATGGCGTATGGCGACGCGAATGCGGTGGCGATGGAGATTGGAGAGTACGAGGTGTTGCCGGTGGTGCAGGAGATTCCGGTGATTTGTGGGGTGCATGCGACGGATCCGCGCCGTCGGATGTGGCATTGGTTGTTGAAAGTGAAGGACATGGGGTTCTCCGGCGTAAACAACTTTCCCACTCACACCATTGTGGATGGTCACTTCCGGAATGTGTTGGAAGAGACGGGTATGAGCGTGAAGAAGGAGATTGAAATGGTGGCGCTCGCGCGAAAGATGGACTTATTCACGATTGTGTATGTGGCTACTGCGGAGGAGGCTCGCGCGATGGCCGAGGCGGGAGCGGACGCCATCATTGCGCATGTGGGGACGACCATCGGCGGATCGATTGGGGTGGTGGGGGCGACGTGTTCGATGGACGAGGCGGTGGCACGCACGCAGGCAGTGATTGACGGAGCGAAAGCGGTTCGCAACGACATTTACTATTTGTGTCATGGCGGGCCGATTGCGACGCCTGCGGACGCGGAGGAGGTTTGTCGGCGGACGGATTGTGTGGGCTTCGTGGGGGCTTCGAGTTTGGAGCGGTTGGGGGTAGAGCAGCCGCTGATTGATTTGACGCAGCAGTTCAAAAAGATCCGGCATCATTGAGCGAGGGTGGGTTGATCTGATTTGAAACCATCTTTGTTATGAGTGGTGCTGATGTGATTGCCGAACGGCGGTTTGTGACAGGCGATGAGAAGGTGACTGTGGTGTCTCCTTGGACGGTGGAGGAATGGTTTTGCCGTGGGGACATCGTCGCTAATCGCGAGTTATTGATGGTGCGTGCGACGATGGAGCCGGGGCGATCGCATCCGTTTCACGAGCATCCGAAGCGTGAGGAGCTGATTTACGTTCTTTCGGGCCGAGCGGAGCAGTGGGTTGGAACGGAGCGACGGGTTTTGGGGCCGGGTGAGATGGCATTTATTCCGAAAGGAACGGTGCACGGGACGTATAACGTTTTTGAAGAACCGTTGGTGTTCCTTGCCATTTTATCTCCCTCAGATGCTGAAGGTCCGGACCCGGTGGATCGCTCGATGGAGGAACCGTGGTGCAGTTTACGTGAGGCGTGAGAGCCCCGCCGAGTGGTACGGACTCTGCGAAGGGGTTGGCTATGATTCTTAGGGCATTTGCTGTGTTCGTGTTACTGGCGGTAGGAGGCCGAGTGATGGGGGCCGATTGGCCGCAGTGGCGAGGGGGTGGGTTGGACGGGAGGAGTTCGGAGAAGGGGTTTCCGGTGCGTTGGTCGGGGACGGAGAATGTGGTTTGGCGGACGGAGGTGCCGGGAGGGCACTCCTCGCCGGTGGTGCACCGTGGGCGGGTTTATTTCACGGCCTGCGAGGTGGATACAGGCGAGCGGCTGCTGGTGGGGTTGGATCGCAAGGACGGGCGTGTTCTTTGGCGGCGTCCGATTTTTACGTCACCGCTGGAACGGAAGCATGGGGAGAACAGTCACGCTTCTTCGACCCCGGCGTGCGTTGGGGAGCGAGTTTTTGGGGCGTTTTTGGATGGGAAGGAGGCGGTGGTGTTTGCCTGTTCGGAGGAGGGACGAATTTTATGGCAGGTACGTCCGGGGATTTTTTCGAGTGTGCATGGCTTTTGCAGTACGCCGATCGTCCACAAGGACCTGTTGATTGTGAACTGCGACCACGACGGGGATGGGTTTGTTGTGGCACTGGCTCAGAGCGATGGGCGGGAGGTTTGGCGGATCGATCGGCCGAACAAGACTCGGAGCTACTGTACGCCGTTGATTCGGGAGGCTGCGGGGCGGATGCAGATGGTGATGAGTGGTTCGAAGTGTGTGGCTTCCTATGACCCGGACACGGGGGCTCTGTTGTGGAGTATCAAGGGACCGACGGATCAGTTTGTTGCGTCGCCGGTGTTTAGCGAGAGGACGGGGTTGTTTTACGTGACGGGCGGCTTTCCAGATCACCATATTTTGGCGATTCGACCCGACGGAAAAGGGGATGTCACCGACACGCATGTGGTGTGGCATCACCATAACAAGCAGGGAGTTGCGTATGTTCCCTCGCCAATTATTGAGGGAGGGTATCTGCTGATTAACGATGACCAAGGGTTCGCGCATGCCTTTGATGCCGTGAGTGGCGAGGTCGTTTGGCAGGAGCGATTTGGGCGGACCCATGCGTCCCTATGCAGTGCCGAAGGGAAGGTTTATTTTATCAACGACAATGGTTTGTGTCGCGTGGTGGATGTGGCTGGTGGGTTTAAAGTTTTATCGGAGAATGAGATGAAGGAGATGACTTATGCGTCTCCAGCGTTGAGTGGGGGAGAGATTTTTCTTCGAACGGCGCGGGCGATGTACTGCGTGAGGGGTGGGCGATGAAGGTTGTGCTGTGGGGGTTAATGGGATTGGTGCGGCTGTATCAACTCGTGATTGCGCGGGCGTTGCATTTGTTAACTGGACCTGGGTCGGGGTGCAGGTTTGAGCCGACTTGTTCGGATTATATGCTGGTGTCCTTGCAGCGGTTTGGCCCGTGGCGGGGAACGGCGATGGGGTTGCGACGGATTTGTCGATGCCATCCGTGGGGCGGGGTGGGATTTGATCCGGTTCCGCACTCGGGCGGGGTGGCTGATGGGATGCTGGAAAAAAAGGGTGGCCTTGGTGCGGGCGATGCGTCGAACTGAAGGTAAGTAAAGTTCAGGGAAAGATGCGCTTCATTTGGAAAACATTTTCGTTGATGACGGTTGTCCTTCTTATGGTGGGCTCGTCGGTTTGTTCCGCGAATTCGGTGGAATCTGGCGTTACGGCTTGGAGTGGATTTCCGGGTGGAACTTCGGTGGAAAGTGGTGACGCGGGGAATGAAAAACTTCTGGGAGGAAAGTGGATGGAGCTAGCGCGGACGGATGTTCTTTCGGAGCGCGGATGTTCACGGGTAACGATGGAGTTTGTGGCAGGTTTGGAGGGCGGCCTGACTTTGTTCGCCCAGGGATGGGACAACGATGCGGGCGTTTGGCGACGCCTTGACTTGGGCGTGAAAAAGACGGTTGGGCGCCCGTGGTGGCGGTTTTGGGAGCGGCCGGTTCGGGTTCAGGCCGAGGCGTTACGTTGTCTGAGGGGAAATGATGCGGATGGTTGGGTTGCGATTGTTGGCTCGGACGGGGTAAGGGTTCTGTCGAGGGACGGTGGGATGCCTTGGAGTGCGTGGAATCGGTGCTATGCGGCATTGCAACGTGCGGGGCATCCGGTGGGCGGACTGATTTATTTTCTGACTCAGTGAAAGAGTTGATGCTGCAAAGGCTGGGAACGGCGTTTCGTCGTTGGGCCTTGTGGTTTTTGTGCGTGGGTTTGTTGGTGAAGGTGCGGGTTCTGTACGCGGGGCATCTTTTGTTTGGTGGCGGTGTGCTCTTTGATTCGGAGGGGTTTTCTCGGATGTGCCGTGTTTCGAGATTGTTTGGGACAGACGCATGGAGTCTTGGAGCAAATCTTCACGAGGGGTGGCCTACGGGTGCGGCGACTGGATACAGCACGCTTGCGGATTATTTACTATTGTGGATGGGTGGGGTGGTTCGTGTGGTTGGCTGGGTGGTGGAGCGGTGGGATGAGCGGTTGGGGGTGATTCTTCAGTCGGGTGCGATGGATTATGGGGGTGGGTTGTTTGGTGTGGGGGCGGGTTTGGCGGTTGCAGCGGCTTTGTGGTGGCGCCTGAGGGCGCAGGGATGGGGGCGTTGGACGGTGGCGGTTTGGGGGATGATGGTGTTCATGCCCCCGCTCATTTTTGCAACGCGGTTTGGGGCTCTTGAGGAATCGGTTTTGGCGTTGGCGTTTTTGGGCTGGGTTCTGGTGATTGAGGATTCGGACGGGTGCTCCGAGACGTGGCTAAGCGTTGTGTCGGGCCTTTTGGGTGGGATGGCGATGTGGACAGCGCCGCGATTTTCGTGGCCGGTCGTTTTGGGGGTCGTAATGGGCCGATGTCTCAAAACCTCGTCGGCGCGCCAAGCAGTTCGCGAGACGCTTCGGTGGGTGATTCCTCTGCTAGGGGTTTTTGGCTTGGCGATCTCACTGGATGGCTGGGCTTGGTTGGGGAGCCTGATTGCTGATGGCGCCGAACGTTGGTACTCCGCTCAATCTCTCTGGCGGCCGGTGGAGGATTCTCTGGCGCCGTTGCTCTGGTTTGGCGGTGCGATGGCGGTTCCGGTGTTGGCGCTCTTTTTACAGACCGAGGATTTGGGACGTCAACGTTGGCACAGACTGATGGCGTGCTCGGGTATTTTTGCGGTTGGCGCCAGTTGGTGGATGCCGGTTTGGGCGCCACTGGCCGTCATCCTCATCTCCTTATGCGCAGACCCTGCGAGGCAGAGTGCAATGCGGGTGCTCCGTTCATCGCTCCTGGGGCTTCCGCGAGCGCGTCTTGCATTGATCGTGGTAGCCCTTGGCAGTTTTTGGCCGATAGCGCGGTGGTGGGAGGGGTGGATTTTCCCGATGGAGTCGCGGGTGGCGGAGGCGATGGAATATCGGGAGGAGATGGGTCAGCTTCGCCGGATTGCGACGGGAATTCGCGGGGGTGGGATTCAGCCGTTCCTTGCGCCCTGGTACCTGAGTTCGGCGATGAGTTACTGGTCGATGCAGCCGTCCGTGTCGCGGTTCACATGGTTGGAGAGCACGGAAACGGATTTTGCCACTGCGTTTTTTGCCTCCTCGGATGTTCGTTCCCACCGCGAAACCCTTTTATCGCTTGGGGTTCGGTGGATCATTTGCGATGCCCCTGATCGTTTCGAACGCAATGCGTCACGAATGGGATTGAAAAAGGATCCCAAGGTTGAGGCTGCAGTTCGCACGCTGCGCAAGGGGCGGCAGGTTACCGAACCGCTCGGGTTCACGCGCGTGTTCACCACGGGAACCTTCGTGGTCCTTGAACCGTCCGTCGTCGAGGGTGGTCCCTCTCGTTGAAGCGGTTACCCGCTCGCGGGGGTTAAGCCTTCAGCGCGTTGGCTTGACCTGCAATCGGGAGCGCGATTGAGACGGGCGTCTGAGCGTTGATTCCGTGAGCGCCAAACTCCGTTGCAAGTTTGGCGGCTCGATTGAGAGCTTCCTGTGTGAACAAGTTGCGTGCGAGGGTTTTAGATCCTTCTGAGAGCGTGATTTCCACTCTTCCGCGCGGAGAAACGGCAACGAGCGTTCCGTTGGGTGAGAGTTCGAGGGAGGTGACTTGGGTGGGATCCAAGTTTTTCAATGCATCGCGTACCTCGGGACTGTCGAGAAGCCTCTGCTTCAGTTCGGACGTTACGCCGGCTGTGGGCGCGTTTTGATCGAGGATGCTTGAGAGTGTTTGCTTGAAGCTTGTGGCAGGCTGCGCAGCAGGGGATGCCGGCGTTCCACCGGAGAAGTGGTTCACCAGTCGACCTGCAAGGGCGCTTGCGCCCGCCACGAGAATCGGATTCATACAACGTGGCTTAGCCTGAAACGTGCCATCGAGGTTTTCACAAGCTGTCGGACAGCGTTGGAAGGGCGGTCTCGAGCGACTGCGGATCGTGGATCGAGACAATCGGGAAACCTTTTTCGATGCGTCCGAGCAACCCGGCGAGAACACCTCCGGGTCCGAGCTCGATGAAGAGTTCGATTTTCTCGTGGTCGATGAGGTGACGAATGGACTGGGTCCATCGCACGGAACCGGTGACTTGAGCCGTGAGGGTGTGGCGGATGTTGTCTTCGGTGGAGACGGGTTTTGCGGTGACGTTGGAGACCACCGTCAGAGCGGGCGCGTTGATTGCGGTCCCCGTGAGGACGGACGCAAGTTTGTCGGCGGCGGAGGCCATCAAGCGCGAGTGATAGGCGCCGGCGACGTTGAGCGGTTTGAAAAGACGGATGCCTTTCTCTTTGGCCTTGGTGGCAGCGGTTGCGAGGCGGTCTTTTGGTCCGCTGAGGACGATTTGTCCGGGCGAGTTGTAGTTTGCGACATCGACGTCGCAGTCAGCAGCGAGGGATTCGACGACGGAGTCTTCTGCGCCGATGGCGGCCGACATGCCGCCTTCGGTTTCGTCGCAGGCGGTTTGCATGAAGGTTCCACGTTGTGAGACGAGGTGGAGCCCGGTTGCGAAATCGAAAGTTCCGGCTGCGGCATGGGCGGTGAACTCGCCGAGGGAGAGACCGGCGGCCGCGACAGGTTGGAGCGAGGGGAGGCGTTGCTTTAGCGCGAGAAGGCAGGCAAGGCCGTGCAGGTAGAGGGCGGGTTGGCAGTGGCGAGTTTGGGTGAGGTCGGATTCGGGACCGTTCGCCATCAGGTCAGATAGTTTGTAGCCGAGTGTCTGGTCGGCGAGGGTGTAGAGGGCGGCGACTTCGGGGGAGAGATTTGTCAGGCCGGCACCCATGCCGACGGTTTGGGCTCCCTGTCCGGAGAAGAGCAGTGCGATTTTTTTGTGGTTCATCATGTTTTACGAAACTGGGTTCCGAGTTGGTAGAGGGATGCTGCGCGTCGGGTCGCTCGTTGGAGCGCTGGCAGGGCGTTTGCCATGGCGTCAGGCAGGGTCGTGATTTGGTCAACGATGGGGAATGTGGCGCGGAACAGCTCGTTTACGGCGGAGGACTCCTCGACGGATCCCGCGATGCCGATGACGGGAACTCCTTGGGTTTTTGCGGCCCGAGCGACCCCACCAGGTCCCTTCCCTGCGAGGCTCTGGGAATCGAGCCGACCTTCGCCGGTGATGACGAGATCTGCGGTCTGCATTTTCCCGTGAAGATCGAGAAGATCTGCGACGAGATCGAATCCGGAAACGAGCGATGCGTTGCAGAACGTCATCAGGCCAAACGCAATGCCCCCGGCAGCGCCTGCCCCAGGAACGTTGGCGAAATTTGTCCCCAGTTGCTCGCGCGCGATGCGACTCACGTGAGCGAGTGCGGCTTCGAGTGCGGTAACCTCTGAGGGTGACGCCCCTTTTTGAGGTGCAAAGACGTGTGCGCTTCCGGTTGGACCGAGCAGCGGATTGGTCACGTCGCAGGCGGCGACAAAGGACACGTGATGGAGCGAGTGGCTGGGAGGAACGATTTGGTGAATGCGGTGAAACTGGGCTGGGATGGGTTGAACGGCAGTTCCTGATGCGTCAAGGAAAGACCATCCGAGGGCGGTGGCCATTCCGAGTCCGCCGTCGGTGGTGGCGCTGCCTCCGAGTCCGATGAGCACTTTGGTTGCACCTCGGGCGATGGCATCTCGGATTTGGATGCCGGTTCCGAAGGTGTTGGAAAGGAGCGGACGGAGGTCTGCGGAATCGATGCGGAAGAGGCCGGCACAATCGGCCATCTCTAATACTGCAGTGCGTTGGTCCTGCGACAGGACATAGCGCGAGGGGATTGGGCGCCCGAGTGCGTCACAGGCGGGCAGGTTTATCCATTCGCCGTGGATGGAATGTTTGAGAGTCGACGCAAATCCTTCCCCTCCGTCGGCAATGGGAACAAGACGGACGAGTGAATCGGGGAGAATCTCGAGCCAAGCAGACTGAATGGCTTCTGCGACCTCGAATGCTGAGAGGGAGCCCTTGAACTTATCGGGAGCGACGAGAACGACAGGCGCGATCATGGACTTCACTCTGCGGAGGTTTTCAACCAGTCGAGGGGCCACGACATTTCGCCCTGAATGATTTGCCGAAGTTTGTCCTGTGGGACGGAAGGGTCGCAGGAGTAGTCGCGGAGGATGAAGTTCCAGTAGCCTGATGCGTTAGCTTTGAACTCAGACTTCCTGATGGTGCCCGTGAGGGACGCCTCGATTTTTGGGTTGGTGGTGATGGGGGCTGCGAAGGTGAGAAGCAGCCTGTCCAACTGAACGGGCAATCCTCCGATGGCCGCCTTTAGGGTTGCGTCTACCGACCCTGTGACAGCGGGGGCCGTGGCGGGTCCGGCGATTTCGAGCGTTCCAGAAATCTTCCCCTCTGATCCGGAAAGTTTGCTGGAGTCGTCTAGCACAATCTTCAGCCCGAGTTGGGTTTGTGAAGCCCAGTTCGGTGCGCCGCCGAGTCGGAGCGAACGCCGGGCAGCGTCTGAGGACCAAAGAAGCGAGGCGTCGGGAAGTCCGTGAAACAGAACTTCATCCACGTGAAGGATGCCCTCTGCTTTCGGGGACGCAATCGGTCCTGAAATGGAGAGTGTGCCTGACACCGCAGCATCGATTCCCGTGTTGCGTGCCGGATCCAGTACGGAGTCGGGAGACGCTAGGAGGCGAAGGCTGCCGAGGTTGCGAAAGGCAACGCCATCGAGTTTTGTGTTCAGGTTGAGGGTTGCTGGAGTCGTTGGTGCAAACTCTAAAGTGCCAGATGCCGAGACGGTTCCGCGACCGAAGTCGATGTGGACTTCGGAGATTTTGGCGACGCGGCCCTGAATATCGAGAATGGCGGAGGCCGAGACATTGTGACCATCGGTCCACGGAATCGTGTTACCGGAGAGATGGATTTGTCCGTTGGTGGTTTGTTCGGGACCGGCACCCGAGACCTTGAGCGTGCCGTCGACAAGGAGATTGGACGGGGCGTTCAGGCCGAAGAGCGGAGCAATCTCTTCGAGGCGGAACTTGCTGAAATGGAAGTCTATATCGGTATTCCCTCCAGTGAGCAGGGACTCTTTCGGGAAAGCGGGCCATGACGCGCGGAGATCGAGCGGAAAGGTGGCGTGCCCCTTGGCGAAGACGGCTTCGGGCGAGCCATAGGTCAGCTCGGTAATCCGCGTTTGATCTTTGAGAAAAGATGCTTTCGCTCTTAAGGTTTGGGTTCCGTCCGTCAGTTCAAGGTCCTGAATGTTCAGGTCTTGTTTGGTATAATCGCCGAGGATTTTTCCGGTGAGTTTGTGAGTCCATGCGCCGGCTTTTGCGAGAGGTGCGAGGTTGGACAGGTGGGTCTCGAACTTTCCCTTGTGCCCCTCAGGTCCTCCAGAGCCGATCCAATCGGTGTAGGCGCTCCCCTTGAGTGGGAAGGGTGAAAGGGGCGGGGTGAGAAGGTCGGCGTAGCGTGAGAGTTCTGCGACGTCGAGATGAAGCTCTCCGGAGTAGTCGGGGTTTGCGCCGACGGTGAAGGATCCGCGGCCACGGAGGTAATCTCGTCCATTGAGGGCTTCGAGATAGCTGACGAGCACTTGTTTGCCGTCGAGCTTGAACGCTGCGTGGAACTGTTCGATGGGTGCTCGACGCCAGATAATGCGTGTTCCCGCGAGAATGAGGGTGCCCGACATCGTGCCTGCTTTGTTTCGGATGGCGCCGTCGGCGGTTAGTTTTCCGGCGGCGTATTTGAACTCCGGCAGGAGGAGTGCGGAGAGTTGGGTGAGGTCATCGATGCGCGCCGTGACGTTGAGGGAAAAGTCATTTTCCCAAAAACGCGCGACGCCTTCGGAGAGAGCGACTTCTCCGGTGGCAGACAGAAGGTTGGTTCCTTGTTTGAGGTTGAGTTCGGGAATCGTGAGGCGTCCGTTGACGAAGGTGCCACCGAGGACGAGATGGTTCCACTGCCGGGACTCCCATTGGAAGTTTTCGATTTCGACGCGGAGCGATCCGGATGCAGAGCGCGGGTTGGCGATATCCCCGAGGAAAGTGAAGTGAAAATCGGACAGGGTTCCGCCTGCGGCGTCGGTTAGTCCGAGGAAGGTTGCGGCGGGTGCGGCTGATATTTTGTTGCCTGAGAGGCTGATGTCGATGGCGCCGGGTTGTTTTTCGGGAGATAGAATTTTCAGGC
The DNA here is from genome assembly GCA_044347165.1 of Chthoniobacteraceae bacterium. Classification (GTDB taxonomy): domain Bacteria; phylum Verrucomicrobiota; class Verrucomicrobiia; order Chthoniobacterales; family Chthoniobacteraceae; genus JBEEPE01. The sequence goes on along the minus strand of JBIIXW010000040.1, from coordinate 4,740 downwards.
GTAGCGATCCGTCGAATGCTTCTGCGGTCAGTTCTAGGTTGGCGCGTCCTTTGAGCAGGTTGGGAAGATCGGTGGAGAGAGAGGTGACGTGGAGGTTGTCGGCGGGGGAGAACTTTCCGAACTGCATTTTGGTCCCTTGCAGTGCGACTTCGGCGTTGATGTTGCGAAAGGTTTTGGTCCAACCATCGACGGAGAGAGTGGTGGATTGAGCGGAGAGGGCGCCTTTTTCGAGGGGGCTGATATTGGCTTTAAGATCAAGGAGCGTAAGGGTTTGTCCGGATCCTTGGATGATGAGTTGTGGCGCGTTGAGGGAGACGCGTGCGGGGGTAAAGAAGGCGAGGGCTGCGCGCAGCTCGGGTGAGGGGTTTGTTGGGGTGGGGGAGGTTGGCGGGATGGTTTGAGAGAGGGGGGAGAGGCGGATTTTTGCAGTGAGTCCTTCGGCGGCGGCGTGGTCGAGGAAGCCGTAGGACCGGCCTTGGAGGAGGGCTTTGGGGGAGAACCGAAGGACGAGGCGATCTGCTTCAGCGTGCACGGACCCGTTGGCTCCGTTCTGTTGAAGCCAGACGGGTTTGGAAAGTATGACGGGGTTCCAGAGTGAGCCGGAGATGTCTTTTGCGTGAAAATCGGCGTTTAGGTTCCAGGCAACGAGGTGGAGTGAGGCGCGGAGCGCGGCGCAAAAGACGCCGGGGATGGCGAGGGTGGCGAGGGTGAGGATAACAAGGAATAGGGAGATTTTTATCTTCCTGATGAGCGAGGGTTTGCGCGGGGTTCTCGCGGGTTGGATGGATGCTCCCTGAACGGGTTGGGGAGTGGGCGAAGACATGAGATTAGCGTTCCTTGACGCGTTCGATGCGGGCACCGAGCGCGTTGAGTTTTTCGTCAATGGATTCGTAGCCGCGGTCGATGTGGTACACGCGATGGACTTCGGTGGTTCCGTTGGCGACGAGGCCTGCGAGGACGAGGGCGGCGCTCGCGCGGAGGTCGCTGGCCATGACGGGAGCTGCGCTGAGTCGGTCGACGCCCGTAATGTTCACGGAGGCTCCTTCGAGGGTGATTTCCGCTCCCATGCGTTTCAGTTCTGAAATGTGCATGAAGCGTTGTGGAAAAACGGTTTCTGTAATGGTGCTTGTGCCGGAACCGATGCAGAGGACGGCGCACATTTGCGCCTGCATGTCGGTGGGGTAGCCGGGGTAGGGTTCCGTGATGAGATCGACGGGGAGGGCGTGACCATCGCTGGAGAGGGAGATTTGGTCGCGTTGAATGTCGAGTTTACAACCGGCGTCGCGGAGAGCGTTGGTGGTGGACTGGAGATGCTCTGGGTTGACTTTTCGGAGGGTGATGGAGCCTCCTGCGATGGCGCCGGCGGCGAGAAAGGTGCCGGCTTCGATGCGGTCGGGGATGACGGTGTGTTCGGTGCCGTGGAGTTCGGGAACGCCTTCGATGGTGATGCGTCGGGTGCCGGCACCTTCGATTCGGGCACCCATGCTATTGAGGAAGTTGGCGAGGTCGACGACTTCCGGTTCGGCGGCGGCGCCTTCGATGACGGTGGTGCCTTCGGCGAGGCAGGCTGCCATCATGACGTTATCGGTGCCGAGGACGGTGGGTCCTTGTTTTCCTTCGAGGTCGACGGTGTTTCCACGGAGGTGATCGGCAAAGACTTTGACGTTGCCATTTTCGACGCGGCAGGCGGCGTTGATGGCGCGGAATCCTTTGAGGTGGAGGTCGATGGGGCGATCACCGATGACGCAGCCGCCGGGTAGGGAGACGGTGGCCTCGCGTTCTCTTCCGAGGAGGGGGCCTAGGATGCACACGGAGGCGCGCATTTTGCGGACGATTTCGTAAGGGGCGGTGGTTTTGATGGACTCAGCGTGAACGGTGACGGTGCCGCTGGCGCGTTCTACATGGGCTCCGAGGTGGGAGAGGATTTGGAGCATGTAGTGGATGTCGCTGAGATCAGGGACCTGGTGGATGACGCAGCGGGAGCGGGTGAGCAGCGTGGCGGCGAGGATGGGGAGTGCCGCGTTTTTTGAACCGGAGATGCGGACGGTTCCGGAGAGGCGTGAGCCGCCGTGGACGAGGATTTTATCCATGCGAGGCGATGACGAAGCGTTGGCGGCCTTGGAGGTCGCGCAGGGGGGTTACGTTGGTGAAAGATTGTTCGGTGAGCAGGTTGCAGACGCGTTCGGACTGGTCTTCACCGATTTCGAGGGCGAGGAGGCCTTGGAGCAGGGGGGGATGGGTTTTGGAGGCGATGTCTTCGATGAGCGGGCGGATGAGGGTGAGACCATCGGGGCCGCCATCGAGGGCGAGGTGCGGATCGCGTTGGACTTCTCGGGAGAGGGTTGGGATTTCGCTGGAGGGGATGTAGGGAAGGTTAGCAACGATGAGTTGGAAGGTTTCTGAGAGGGGGGTTGCGAGCGAGCCTTGGTGAAAGGTGACGCGGGAGGAGAGTTCGAGGGCGGCGGCGTTTTCTTGGGCGAGAGCCAGGGCGTCGGCTGAAATATCGACGGCGTGGGCTGCCGTTTCGGGCCAGATGGCGGCGAGGGAGAGGGCGATGATGCCGCTCCCTGTGCCGATGTCAGCGATGCGGGTGGGCGGGTTGCCGGCGAAATGCGGGTGATCGCGGAGGAGGCAGACAAGTTCCTCCGTTTCGGGTCGGGGGATCAGGGCGCGGGCGTCACAACGAAAGGATTTTCCGAGAAAGTCGACGGTCCCAAGGAGGTGTTGGAGGGGTTCTCCGGCGGCGCGTCGTTTGACGAGTTCGCGGAGCGGGGCGAGAACGGTCTCGCCGAGGGGGCGATCGAACTCGGTGTAGAGTTCCATTCGACTCTTTTTCCCGAGGGTGTGAGCGAGCAGGTGCTCGATGTTGAGGCGCGGACTTTCGACCTCGTTTTTCGCGAAGTAGCTGGTGGTGGATTGGATGACTTCGAGAACCGATTTCATGGCCGAGCTTAGCTTGCGGCGAGGTCGGCGTTGGCGAGGCGGTCTGCCATGTCGGCCGAGTGAAGCGTCGAGATCATCTCCGCGATTTCACCTTCCAAGAAGCGGTCGAGGCTATAGAGGGTGAGGCCGATTCGGTGATCCGTGACGCGGTTTTGGGGGAAGTTGTAGGTCCGGATTTTTTCTTCACGGCCGCCGGTGCCGACCTGGCTTTTCCGTTGGGCGGCGTATTTTTCGGCTTCCTCGCGCTGTTTTTGTTCGAGGAGTCGGGAGCGCAGGATTTGGAGCGCTTTTTCTTTATTCTTCTGTTGGGAGCGTCCGTCTTGGCAGCGGACGATCATGCCGGTTGGGATGTGGAGGACTTGGACTGCGGAGTCGGTGGTATTGACCCCTTGGCCTCCGGGGCCGCCGGCGCGGCACACTTCGATGCGGAGTTCGTCGGCTTTGAGTTCGAGGTCGACTTCCTCGGCTTCGGGGAGAACGGCGACGGTTGCGGTGGAGGTGTGGATTCTTCCTTGAGCTTCGGTGGCAGGGACGCGTTGGACGCGATGGACGCCGCTCTCGTACCGGAGTTTGCGGAAGACGCCCTCACCGCTGACTTTGAAAATCACTTCTTTCACGCCGCCGAGCTCTCCCCCTGAGGATTCGAGGGGCTCGATTTTGAGACCGATGGTTTCGGCGTAGCGGGAGTACATCCGGAACAGGTCTGCGGCGAACAGGCCGGCTTCGTCGCCGCCGGTCCCTGCGCGGATTTCGACGATGGCGTCCCGGTCTTCGTTGGGATCGGGCGGAAGGAGCGAGATTTGGATTTCTTGTTCGAGTGTGCTGATTTGCTGTTCCAAGGCGGGAATCTCGGCGGCAGCCAGTTCGGCGAGTTCGGGGTCTGAGCCGGTGACGAGTTCACGATTTTCGGTCAGTTCCGACTGCTTTTTCTGCAGGGTGCTCCACGTTTGGAGGAGGGTTTTGAGCCGGTTGTGTTCGCGAAGGATGTCGCGAGCGTGGGCGGGATTTTTGAAGATATCCCCTTCAGACACGATGGCGTCGAGTTCGTTGAAGCGATCTTGTTTTTTCGAGACCAGAGGGCCGAAGTCCATAAACGGTTACGGGAGGGGAGGGTTCAGAAGGGGTGGAGTTTGGGTCAGACGGGGCGAACGAGCAAAAGCAAAACGGTGAAGGCGACGTGGCCTTCACCGTTTTGTAAAAACCGGAAGCGATCCCGAGGGAGGGAAGCAACCGAATAAAGCTGGGTTGTTCCTCGGAGGAAACGGTTTCCGAAAGTCTGCAATCTAGATTTTCTTACGCCGCTGAGTCGTCGAACCGAAGCGTTTAGCGAACTTTTCAATCCGGCCTGCGGTATCGACAAACTTCTGTTCTCCCGTGAAGAACGGGTGGCAAGCTGCGCAAATCCCGATTCGGAGATCGCGTCGGGTGGAGCCGATGGAGTAGGTGGTCCCGCAGGCACAGGAAATCGTGGTGGTTTCGTAGCGGGGATGAATGTCTGCTTTCATAAAAAGGGATGGTAGAAAGTACCTCTGTCGGGTGAGGGTGCAACACAAAACGCAACGTGGTTCATCGAGTTCCGCCTTGTGCTTGGAGAATCTGCCACGCGGCCTCGGAGCATCGGGCGAGGGGGGAAGTTGGGTTGCCAGTCGGTGTGGATATTGGAAGTTGGTGCCCACGCATGATTCTTTTTTTGGCGACCCATGATTTGCGGATGCACGACAATCCGGCGCTGGCTCAGGCGTTGAGGTGTTCGGAGGAGCGGGGCGAGCCGCTGCGGGTGGCTCGGGTTCGACCGGA
>JBIIXW010000150.1:0-7659 GCA_044347165.1 Chthoniobacteraceae bacterium | reverse complement strand
TGGTGAAACAAATACTGCTGCGCATACCCCCCGTACGGACCAAATCCCGATTCGCAAAATTTCCGAACAGCTGCCGGCGTCGGCCTCCGCCGCGAAGTGAGGAACGACTCCCGCACAATGCGGTCAATCCACACGTCCACCGGTACCGCCGACAACCGCTCATACCCAAACAACATCACGCAGTTCGCCACCTTAACCCCAACCCCAGGTAACCCACACAACGCCTCACGTAAATCTGCATCCGAGAGAACTCTCCACCCCTCCAAATCTGCCTCACCCGAGGCCACAAACTCAGCCGTCCTCCACAAGTTCGGCGCGCGATACCCCAGCCCGCACTCCCGCAACGCGGCCTCACCCGCTTGGGCCAGTCGCTCCGGCTCCGGATACACAAACACATCCCCCACCGGCGTCGACACCCGCTTCCCGAACCGCCCCCGCAAACAATGTGACATCGCGCTGATGTGCGAAACCCGCTTCATCGACGATGTGATAAACGCCGCCAAGCACTCCCACAGCGGTTGCCGCAAAATCCGCATTCCCCCGCACGCCGCCACGGCCGCCCGAAGCCGCGGATGATTCGGAAACGACCCGTGAACCAACGCAATGTCATGATCCAAAGCAAGGTAACGCTCCGCCACCCGCCTCGGTATCCCACGACCATGGAGCTCTCTGCCTCTCTGACACAACCATCCACCAAACCCATCGACAACACCCTTCCACCCCGCCCCTTCCGCAACCCAGTGAAACGCCTGACCGCTATTGAGCGTTAACCCCAAATCAAAAACATCCTCGCCACCTAGCTCCACCACCCACTCTAAATCTTCGCCCCCAATCACCTCAGTGGTTCCCGCACGTCTGGCAGGTTTCATCAGAAAAATCCTCGTCCACCGGCACGCGGCCCACCTCAAACGTCTTTCCCACCATCCGCAAAATCCGGTCCTGAATGCTCTGAACACCCTGCTGCGCCTCCGCAAACTCCACAATCACCGCTTTCTCCAACGCCGCTTTCCGCAAGCCTTCGTAGTGCCCCACCTCTTCCTCCGTCAACTCCGCACCCAACGCCTGCTTCTGCTGCAAGTACCCACCCACATCGTTCAAAATACTGAACTGATACTTCGCCCCCTCATCCCGCAAAAACGCATCCGTTTTCCGGTACAACTCCGCAAACCCCTCCTGCGCCACAATGGCCTCGCACAGCTCCCGAATCCGCTGATCCAAAACTTCCAAGGGCGTAGACATGCCACAAACTTACCATCACGCCCGCGCAATAACACCCCCAAAGCATCTGCCAGCTCGCCGTTTCAATCGCTCGCCGACGCAAGGCACGCATCCTGTTCCCTCAACGCCATGCACTCCTCCCGACGATCCTTCCTCAAATCCACCAGCCTCGCCTCCCTCGCCGCAACCTTCCCCGCCATCACCAGGAGCGCCTCCCCCAACAGCCAACTCCAAGTCGCCACCATCGGCGCCGATGGCATGGCCTTCGCCGACCTTAAACAAATCGGCACCCATCCAAAAGTGCAGTTCGTCGGCTTCTGCGACGTCGACGCCAACCGCTTCGCCAAAGCCGATGCCGCATTTCCCGGCATACGCCACTTCAGCGACTACCGCGAAATGCTCGCCACCCTCGGTGACAAAGTCGACGCCGTCTCCGTCTCCATCCCCGACCACATGCACGCTCATGCCTCCATCGAGGCCATGAAACGCGGCAAACACGTCTACTGCCAAAAACCGCTCGCCCACACGGTCTGGGAAGCCCGCCAGATGCGCCACTACGCCAAGTCTTCTGGCGCCATCACCCAAATGGGGAATCAAATCCATTCCAACCTCGAATACCGCCTCGGCACCCGCCTCATCCGCGAAGGTTTCATCGGCAAAATCAAAGAAGTCCATTCGTGGGCCGGCGTCACCGGAAACGAACGTAACAAACTCCTCGCCCCCCCCGCAGAATCCCTTGCCGTCCCCACCAACCTCAACTGGGACCTCTGGATCGGTGTCGCCGCCATGCGCGATTACAAATCCGTCTACCACCCCTTCGTCTGGCGCGATTGGCAGGACTTCGGCTCTGGCGCCCTCGGTGACTTCGGATGCCACATCCTCGACCCCGTCTTCACCGCCCTCAACCTCAACGCCCCCACCTCCATCTCTGCCGAGAACTCCGGTATCAACGAACACATCTGGCCAACCCTCGAAACCGTCCGCTTCCTCTTCCCCGCAAACCCACTCACAACCGGCCCCCTCCCCGTCACCTGGTACGACGGCGGCCTCCGGCCCTCAAAAAAGCTCGCAAAAATGCCTGCCGGCGATGAACTTCCATCCTCAGGTTCCCTCTTCATCGGCGAAGAAGGCACCCTCATCCTCCCGCACGTCGGCATGCCGAAACTCTACCCTGTCGAGAAGTTCGCCTCCCGCCCGCTCCCAGAAGAAACCAAACTCAGCCATTGGCACGTCTGGGTCGACGCCGCCCGAGAAGGCAAGCAAACCAGCGACGGCTTCCATTACGCCGGCCCTCTCAGCGAAACCGTTGCGCTCGGCAATATCGCAACCCGCTTCCCGAAGAAAACCCTTGAGTGGGATGCAACCGCACTCCACTTCACCAACCTTCCCGAGGCCAATCGCTTCATCACCAAATCCTACCGCAAAGGCTGGGAAATCGCGCCCGCACCCACCGCCTAACCTGTCTCCCACCGCTCCGCTCCCATCCGCGCGGAGCGAACACGACGCCGCATCCCACCGCCTCGGCCCGGGCACAAACGCTCTGGCCGATTTTCCGCGTCGACCCAAGCCCCCCGAGCGGTAGCCTCCCCCAAACAGTTCGCCCATGGCCCTCTCTCCCGAACGTCTCAAATCCCTCGTCGCGCTCCTGCCAGAAAACGACGTCCTCACAAACACTCAGGACCTTCACACCTACGGCTTCGACGGAACCGCCGCCCTTCACTGCGCACCCGAAGCCGTCGTCTTCCCACGCTCAACCCAGCAAGTCGCCGACGTCCTCCGCTGGGCCTCCTCCCACAAAATCCCCGTCGTCACCCGCGGCTCCGGAACCGGACTCAGCGGCGGTAGCGTCCCCACCCCAGGCTCCATCGTCGTCTGCACCGTGCACATGGACCAAATTCTCGATGTCGCCCCCAACAACCTCCTTCTTCGAACCCAACCCGGTGTCATCACCCAACGCATCGACGAAGAGGCCGCCAAACACGGACTCTTCTATCCCCCTGATCCAGGCTCGCTCAAAATCAGCACCATCGGCGGGAACGTTGCAGAAAACTCTGGCGGACTCCGCGGCCTCAAATACGGCGTAACACGCGACTACGTCATGGCCCTCGAAGTCGTGCTCATGGACGGAACCATCGCCCGCTTCGGCTCAGGTTGCGTCAAAGATGTCGCCGGATTTTCCATGAAAGACGTCTTCATCGGCTCCGAAGGGCTCCTCGGCGTCATCACCGAAATCCTCCTCCGCCTCATCCCTCGCCCAGCCACCCGCCGCACCATGCTGGCCTCGTTTGCCCGCATGGAAGATGCCGCCGAAACCGTTTCCGGCATCATCGCGTCCCGAATCATCCCCTGCACCCTCGAGTTCCTCGACCGCAACACCATCCGCTGCGTCGAAGAGTTTGCTCGTATCGGACTGCCCCTTGATTGCGAAGCCATTCTCCTCATGGAAACCGACGGACATCCCGCAGCCGTTCAGGATGAAGCGTCGGCCATGGAACAAATCGCGCGTAACCACGGCGCCATCTCCTTCCGCACCGCTCAAAACGACGCCGAAGCCGTCTCCCTCGCTTCAGCCCGTCGAAACGCGTTCTCCGCGCTCGCCCGAATCCGCCCCACCACAATCCTTGAAGACATCACCGTCCCCCGCTCTGAACTCGCTCCCATGGTAGGCTTTATCGCGAAGACCGCGAAACGGCATGACCTGCTCGTTGGCACCTTTGGACACATGGGCGACGGCAACCTGCATCCCACATTTCTCACGGACGAAAAAAACCACGAGGAAATGGAACGCGTGCACAAAGCGCTCGACGAAATCGTCCACGAAACCCTCCGGCGCGGCGGCACCATCACCGGCGAACACGGCGTCGGACTCGCCAAGAAACCGTGGCTCAAACTTCAGACGGGAGACAACAGCCTCAACCTCATGCGGCGCCTCAAGGCAGCCTTCGATCCGCTCAACCTCCTCAATCCCGGCAAAATGTTGGATTGAACCACGAGAACCCATGGCCTCATTGCTGACCGAAATCGACCCGAAAAAGCTTCAGCAGTGCATGCACTGCGGAATGTGTCTCCCAGTCTGCCCGACCTACAACACCACCCATCGCGAGAAAAATAGCCCACGGGGCCGCATCTCCCTCATGCGCGGCGTCGCCGAAGGTGCTCTCGAGCCCAGCGCAGACTTCGCGGATGAAATGTCTTACTGCCTCGGATGCCTTGCGTGCCAAACCGCTTGTCCAGCGGGTGTTGAATACGTCGACCTGTTCGAATCCGCACGCGCGACCGCCGAACATCACGCCGGAGGTGGAAGCCTGCCCCGGCGAATGCTCCGCGCCGTCACGCTCCGCTTCCTCTTCACAAACCCCGCAGCCCTTCGCTTCACAGGCACGCTCCTCCGCTGGTTCAGAACTAGCGGTCTTCAAGACGCCATCCGTCGGAGCGGCCTTTTGAAGTGGCTTCCGAAACGACTGCAAGATCTCGAAGCAAAAACGCCCGTGATTGCCGACCACACCGCCTCGGATCTCATCGATGAAAACGAGCGTGTCAGCGGCAACAGATACCACGTCCTCATGCTCACGGGATGCGTGCAGGACCTCATCCACGCTGACATCCACCGCGACACAGTGGACGTCCTTCTCGCCGCGAACTGCAACGTCCACACGCCCAGAAATCAGTCCTGCTGCGGTTCGCTGCACGCACACAACGGAGACCCTGACACCGCACGCCGACTAGCGCTTTCCCTGCTGAACCGTTTCTCCGCAGACCGTTACGATGCGATTATTTCCAATGCCGGCGGTTGCGGATCTCATCTGCGACGCTTCACTGCTCTCTTTCCGCCCCACTCTCCATGGCACTCGCTCGCCAAAACCTGGGACAGCAAGGTCCGCGACATCCATGAGTGGTTACAAGAAATCGGATGGACTCCCCCATCCCACATCGCCGCGCAAGACAAAGCCACCTACCACGACTCGTGTCACCTGTGCCACGGACAAAAAGTCATCCAACAACCGCGCCAGCTTCTGGCGAAATCCGGCGCCAACATGGTGCCTCTGCCTGACTCCACGTGGTGCTGCGGAAGCGCTGGGATTTACAATCTGACACAACCCAAACAAGCGCAGGAACTTCTCGAAAAGAAAATCCGTCACATTCGCAGCACCAGCGCGCAAACCGTGTACACCGCCAATCCGGGATGCCACCTCCAGATTGAATCCGGCCTCAAAGACGCCGGCCTAACCACCATCCGAGTTCGACACCCAATCACACGCCTCGCAGAAGCCGTTCGTTCCGCAAAAACGGAATAATCGCACGGGCACCGTCAGCGATTCGCGCTGCGCGGGAGGTTGCGCAACGCGTACCCAATGGCCACCTCAATCTTCTGGGGCCCCCTCCCATCCCACTTCTCATCAACCGCTTCCAAGCGGCGGATTAAATCCACCACATCCCGTCGCGCGTAGGGTCCACCCGCCGCCTCACAAAAATGTGTCCGACACGCAAACGGGCGGTCCTCATAAATCTGACACTTTGCCGTCCCCTCCACCAACATCGGACAGCTCCCATCTTTCTTCACCGGAATCTCCCCCTTGCCCATCGAACGATAAGCCCGAGCCGCCACATACGCCTCACCACGAGTCAAATACGGCGTCTGTCCTGTTAACTTAAACCGACAGCAATCCGTCCTTCCCTCACAAAATCGCTCAATCGGTCGCTCCTCCAGCTCCGAGTAAACCGCACGAACCTCGGCAAAAAGGGCCTCTGTATCTCGTCTCTCAGGTGCAGGTCTCGACATACCTCATGCTCCCACCCCAAACCCCACCCACCAAGCACCGAGTCTGTGCAAACTACCCAAGCAAACTCCGCCGCATCACAGGCGAACAACTACCTCCCTCCCGAGGTCATCGCTTGCCCCGCCAACCACGAGGTCGTCCACGCTGCCTGAAAGTTGAACCCCCCCGTGATGCCATCCACATCCAACACCTCTCCCGCAAAATAAAGCCCCGAACAACGCCGACTCTCCATCGTTCGAAAATCCACGTCTTTCACAGAGACCCCGCCACACGTCACAAACTCCTCTTTGTTTAACGATTTACCGACCACCTCAAACTCCATTCCCGTCAACATTCCACACAACTCCACCGCCTCCTCCCTCCGCAGAATCGCCCAACGAACTCCATCATCAATCCCCGCAATCCCACACAAGCGATCCCACAACCGCGACGGCACTCCAAACAACGCCGTCGAAGCCACCGATTTTCCGGGCGACCGCTCCCGCTGCCTCTTGAACTCATGCGTCACCACCTCCTCCGTCAAACCCGCCACCCAACGCACCCTCAGCGTGAAGCGATACCCCACTTTCGCCAAATCTCGCGCACCCCAAGCCGACAACCGGAGAATCGCGGGCCCGCTGAGTCCCTGGTGCGTCAAAAGCGCCGCCCCACGCTCCATCAGTCGCAATGAAGGAACGGATATCTCCATGTCTTGCAAAGAAATGCCCGCCAGCTCACGACTCCACTCGTCCTTCAAGTGAAACGAAAATAATGACGGTACCGGTTCGTCCATCTCGTGACCCAATCCAGCCAGCAATGCCCGCATATTCCCAGATCGACACCCCCCGGTCGCAATCAGCACGGCATCCCCCGCCCACTCCGATCCATCCGACAACGACGAGCGCCACCGAGCTTCGCCCGACTCGTCTCCCTCGCAGCGAACCAATCGCTCCAAACCGCAGCGCAACCGCGTCTGAACCCCCGCGCGTCTCGCGCTTTGTAGGAGGCATTCGATGATGGTTTCAGACGAATCCGTCACCGGAAACATTCTCCCATCCGCCTCCCGCTTGATTTCAACGCCCCGATTACGAAACCACCCAATCGTATCCGTCGGCTGAAAGCGCGAAAATGCGCCAATCAACGCCCGCTCCCCGCGCGGATACCGCTTACTCAACTCCCTCGGCTCAAAACAGGAGTGCGTCACATTACACCGCCCCCCACCGGAGATGCGCACCTTCGCAAGAAACTCAGACCCTTTCTCAATCAACAGCACCTCCGCCCCACGCTCAGCCGCAGCAATCGCTCCAAAAAAACCCGCCGCACCGCCACCCACCACCAGAACTCGCAGCCTCGTTTTCACGCTTCGATACCGCCTTTCCGTCCGCCAGCAATCGCCCCAACCACAGCGCCAGCCGCCGCAAATCCGAATGCTCCAGTCACAAACGTCGCAGTCCCAAATCCACTCGCACAATCCAACCTCAACGAAGCTTCCGGCTCGGGATCACATGCCACCGAACCATCCCCCCACGGGTAAACCGGCTTCTCCTCGGAATAAACCGAGGTAACACCCGTCAGATTCCCCCCTCCCAACTCCCAACCAAAATCCCGACGCAACGAACGCCGGACCGCCCTCAACAAATCATCGCCCCCCGAACGCCCCAAGTCCCCCACCTTCACGCCTGTC
>JBIIXW010000002.1:0-83327 GCA_044347165.1 Chthoniobacteraceae bacterium | reverse complement strand
GCGGTGGGGAATTCCTTACGCGTGTAGAAGTATTCGGCGATGCGGACGATGACATTGGCGACGAGGGGACTGTCCGGCCAGGTGTAGGCGAGCGAGACGTACTCGGCGCTGGCGGATTCCATGTCGTTCCGTTCTTCGTGGCATTGTCCGAGTTTGTATTGGGCGTCGGGGGCGAGGGGGCTTTCGGGGTGATTTTGAACGATGCGTTTGTAGTGGGCGACGGCATCGTCGTAGTTCTTCAGTTCTTGCGAGAACTGGCCGAGGAGGTAGTCGGTGCGTGCTTCGTAGAGTTTGCTGGGATAATCGCGGCGCAGTTCTTTGAGGATTTGCATCCCGTCGTTGAGGGCTTGGTTGGATAGGGTTTCCTGTTTGACCGCTCGGTAGTTCTTAAACAGTTCGAAGAACGCCTCTGCCATACGGAACTGGGATTCGATGGCGACTTTTTCTGAGGCGAATTTCTTTTCGAAGACGAGGAGGTTGCCGTCGGTTCCTTTGACCACGTTGACGGTGCGTTCTGCGGGTTGGGCATCGGCGGATGCTGGTTTGTAAAGCAGATGGACGGGGTCGCCGAACCACGCCTCAAGTCGGTCGTCGTCGGGGGTGGGCTTTTCGCCGGGGTGGAGCGTGAAGCTTCCGGTGAACTCGCCGGAATGGCCGAGGGTTTCGAGTAATGTGGCGGAGAAGCGTTCCCCGCGTTCGGTGGTGATGGAGACGGTGATGCTATCCCGCTCTGGGGTTGCGTCCGCGGTGAGGTCTTTGACGGAGAGGAAGACTTTGTCGCCGATGTAGAGGGATTCGACGGGTTTGTCGTAGGCGCTGTCAGTGAATGCGGCACTTGCAGGGACGAGGAGACGGGCTTGGTCGGTGTAGGTTTTTCCGTCGACGGTGTACGTAACGGTGATGATGTCCTGTCCGTTCAGGTTGAGGACGGGGACGACGTTTGCGAGGGATTGTTCCTGGCGATTGGCGGGGTTGCGGCGGGGCACGAGGGTGCGGGTATCGCCGGGTTCGAGGACGGTGGTGGCGGGAGAGTCTTTGTCTCCGAGTTGCATGAAGACTTGCCCGATGAAGCGACCGGCGTCTAGGGCGGTGTCGGCGTTGGCTTTGCCGCTGGGCTTGGATCCTGGCACTTCGGCGATGGGGCAGATGATGTCGATGGAGGCGCCTCCTGACGTGCTGAGGTTGATGGTGATTTCGCTGAAGGAATCACGGGCGACGGTGGGGTGAACGACTTCGATGGTGAGGGGCGGGCGGAATGCGACGGTCTTGATGGCGGGCGCCTCCGTTTGGAGTGATGATGTGAACTCAAGGTGTTCGCGGCCTGTTTTGTCCGTGGACATTGTGCTGCGGACGAAGGCGATTTGCGGTTCGGCGGTGGCAGCGGCTTCGAGGGATGCGAGGCGTTTTACGGGAGCGCCGGGGTCGGTATTTTGGCGATCTTCGTAGGTGGCTTCGAGGAGGATGCCTGGGGCGAGTTTGAGTCCGTCGGGCCGTTCTTCGGACCAGACGTCGACTTCTTTGGTGAAGACCCCGCTAAAGGGTTCGGTTTCGATGGCTTCGAGGGTTTTTTCGATGGAGCCGTCGGCGGTTTTGAGGGTGAACTGCACTTTGTCTCGGTCTTCTGAGGCGTCGGCATCGTAATCGGTGATGCGTACTACGAAGCGTTGGCCTGGGGCGACGCGGCGGACCTGTTTGATTAGTCGATCGGGAATGTTTTGTCCGTTTGCGGCGCTGAACTCGTAGGCGATGAAGTCGAGTTTTGCGTTGTAGTAAGTTGCTTGGAGTTGTTGGGAAAGGGCGCGTGGTTTGCCGAGGGAAGCGATGTTGACTTCGTCGTCGTAGGTCGCGGTGATGCGGTCGCTTGGGGTGAGGCGGAGTCCGTCGGCATTGGCGGCGGTTGCAGTCGCGGGGGTATCGGAGCTGCGGGGTACGAGGGCGCCGCCTTCTGGGTTTTGCATGCGGAGTTCTGCGATGCGCGGGGCGGTGCCGGAATATTTTTCGATAAGCATTCGGACGTAGCGGGCATCCGTGCCTTTGAGGTTGATGGCGGCGTTGACGGCGTTGCCTTGGGTGGTGGTTTCGATGCGGCTCTGCAGTTCGGGGTTGGTGGTTGAGAACTTCTTGGTCGCGGCGACGGTTTTCCAGGTGTTGAGGTCGTCGGACGACTGGATGGCGTATTCAAGCGGGAGTTTGTCTTTGAAGGCTGGGTCGTTTTGCCAGAGGAGGTTGCCGAGGGCGGTTTTCTCTCTGAGGTCGAGCACGAGCGATTTGGGGGAGCGTCCGTCACCGAGGGCTTCCCATGCGGTCTTGGGGTTGCCGTCAATGGCGCGAACGGCTTCACCGTTGATAGCGCGGTCGCTGGCGAAGATGTCGGCGGGGATTTCGACGGTATTGAGCGTGCCTCGGAAGAGGCCTGAGTGGATTTCTGTCTCGGTGAGGGTGGCGGTGACGGAGCTTCCGCTGACGGAGGTTACGAGGACTTTGACGGTGTCCTTTTCGTTACTGACGTCGCGGTCGGCGTCCTTGACTTGGAGGTAGATGAGGTTGCCGGGTTTGAGGTCGGAGGCTTTCCGGAAATCCTGACGGAACTCGATACCTGCCTGACGGTTTGCGCGTTGGCGTTGTTGCCGGAGGCGTTCTTCAAAGGGGATTTCTTCTTCTTCTTTGATCTCGGTGGCTGAGACGCGGAAGTCGGCATCGGCGGCGATTCGGATATTGGCCTTGGGTGGGATGGCAGCGGTGAACTGCTTCTTAAAATCGTCGGGATAATCGTAATGGACGGAATCTGTTCCGTTGACTTGGAGGATACCGTCGCCGGGTTTTGGGGTGCCGAGTTCGGTGGGAAGTTCTGCTTGGAAGAAGCCTTTGCCGGCGGAGCCTGATTCGAGTTTGAGTGATTCGGTGTCTCCGGAGGAGGTGGTGACGGTGACAGGGACGTGGCTTTGTCCGCGGCTGACGCCGAGGTCGGCGTCTTGGATGACGACGTTGAGTGGGAGGCCAGGCGTGTGCCATTGTTTGGCGCTGCTTCCGATGAGGCCGATGCTGCGGAGGAGCATGAGTTCGTCGCGGAACCGGTTTTCTTGTCCGTAGAGTTCTGAGAGTCGGAAGAGGATTGCGTCGGCGACATCGCTTCTGGGTGCGAGGTCCATGACGTTACGGAAGCGTGCTTTGGCGTCCTCGGTATCGCCGCGTTGTTGCGCGAGGGCGCCGAGGAGGAACTCGCCGCGACTGGCGGTCATTTTGTCTTTTGCCTTTGCGAGACGCTCGAAGATTTTTGCGGCGTCGATGTACATCTTTTGGTTGAGGTAACATTCGCCGATGCGGAATTGGGCGTCGGTGGCTTCGGCGGTGTTTGGGAAGCGTTCGATGAGGGAGGCGCTTTCTGCGCGGGCGAGGTCGTAGCGGAGGGATTTGAAGTAGAGGTCTGCGAGTTGGAGTTGGGTTTTGGCTTTCTCGTCTTCGGGAACGGATTTGGAGGCTTCGTTTGCGATGATCCAGCGGCGGAGGATTTTTTCGGCGGTGGTGCGGGAGGTTTCGTCTTCGCGTTGGATGAGTCGGTCGGAGAGCCAGCGCAGGTAATCGGCGGGGAGTTTGTCTTCGTGTTTTGCGAGGAGCGCTTCGTTGGACTCGAAGGTTTTCCATGCGGAGGAGGGATCGCCCATGCGGAGGCTGACCGCGGATTTGAGGAGGGGAGACCATTCGAGTTTTTCGTCGATTTCGACGGCGGCGAACTTGCGTTTGCTGCTGAGGCTGAAGAGGGCTTGGGAGGCTTGGGCGCGGAGTTTGGGGTCAACGCCGGTGGCTCGGTTGATGGTTTGGCGGAGGGTGAGTCCGGCGAGTTCGGGGAATCCGGACTCGTCGAGTTTTTGGGCGAGACTGGTGAAGCTTGAGACGCTGCCGGGGTCATTGGGGCTGGTGGCGGCGATGATGCGCGCGATGGTGCGGGCGGCGTCGAGCGGTTGGTGTTGTTGGGCGTGTCGGAGTGCGAGGGCGGGGAGGTGGTTGGGGAGGCTGCCGAGGGTGATCGCGGACTCGAGGGTGGCGAGGTCAGCTGGGGTGAAGTCTTCGGGAGTTTTTGTGACGAGGTCTTTGGCGAGTTTTTCGAGGAGGGGAGTTGGGTTGGGGGTGGATCGCCAAGAGAGGTCGGTTTTGCGTTCGACGATGGCGGGGAGGATGGCGATGGCTTCGGCTTCTTTGTTTGCGGCGGCGAGGAGTTGGGCTTTTTGGAGCAGGAGCGAGGTTTGGAGAGGGCCGCGTTTTTGGTTCGCGAGTTGGGTTTGGATGAGGGGGAGGATGGTGCTGTGTTCCTCGGGCATGGCGATGGCCATGGACAGGAGGATATTGCACTCGGCGTTGAGCTTACGGGATTGTTCGAGAGCGAGGGCGAGGTGTTTCTTTGCGTTTGCGACATCGCCGGTGGCGGCGTGTGCGACGCCGATGCGGCGTTGGAGTTCGGGGAGGCTGCTGTGGTTGGGCAGCGCGGCGGAGAGCGCTTTTAGCTGGGACTCCATTTCGCTGGGGAGGCGGTTTTGTTCAGCGATGGCGATGGCTTCGTCGTAGATGGTGGTTGTGGTTGGGAGGGGCCAGAGGGAGGTTGCCTTTGTGAGGGTTGTGTTTAGGAGCGAGACGGCGTCTCGATTTTTTGGGGCGCCGAGTTGGAGTGCGGCTTGGGTGAGATTGGAGAGGGCGTGGGTGGCGCTGGGGAATTTTGCGAGGAAGCTCTTGGAAGCTTCTGTCGATTTCTCCCAGAGGCCTGCGTTGGCGTAGATCGCGATGATGTGAGGGGCGGTTTCGAACGCGGTGAGACCGCCTTTTTCGAGCACGCGCTGCAAAATGGGTTCTGCGGCTTTTGCACATTTCGCCCAGTTGCCGGCTGCACGATCGGAGTAGAGGGCTGCGATGCCGGGGATATCGCTTCGAGAGCCTTGCTGGATTGCTTGAGAGAGGCGTTTGGATTCGGGGTACGCGGCTTTGGTGGTCGAGGCGAGGTAGGGTTTAAAATGGGCTTCGAAGGTAGGTGCTGCGCCCACGGCTGCGGGGCAGCGTGCGAGGAACTTTTCGAGGGCAGCGACGATTTTGTCGAAAGCGCTGATGGCCCGTGTTTTGACGGAGTCCAGCTGCGTCTGGGCAGTTGCTGCTTTCTTGGTCGCATCATCCAGCGTGGCGGTGGCGGCGGCTTGTGCTTTCTGAGCTGCATCTTTTTCCGCGGTCGGGAGATTCTTCTTTGCCGCGTCAGCCGCTTTATTTGCGGCGCTCTTGGCGGTTTGGAGGGCGCCTTCGGCGTCGTCTCTGGCTTTGGTGGCGGCGGCAAGTCCGTCGAAGGCGGTGTCTGCAGCGGCTTTCACGACGGGGTCGGCGTGGAGGGAGAGTCCGTCTTTCTCGAGGAACTCGAGGGCGTATTTGAGGGTTTTATCGAGGTCTTTGGAGCGGGCGGCGGCTTGGGCGAGGCGTCCAGTGATGAGGCTACGAGCGACGATTTGTTGGGACTGATTTTTCAGGGTAGCGACGGATGCGAGCGCTTTGGTCAGGAGCTTATCGTGAGCGTCTGGGTGTTTGTCAGCGGTTACTGCGTTGAGATGGAGGTCCCAAGCGGTGCTGTGAGTGGGGTCGTCTGCAAGAACGAGTTCTGTTTCTTTTTCGCAGGCGGCGAAGTCCTTGGATTTGAACAGGGCGGCTGCGAGGGCGGTTCGGAGGCGGTTTCTCCAGTTGGTTTTTGAGAGGGCGGGGGTGAGTTTGCGGCCGAGTTCGATGGCGGCTGGGATGAAGTCGGGACTGAGGTCTGGGAGGGTTTCGAGGGCGGCGATTTGGAACTGTGGATCGCCGGTGAGTTGGGCGTATTCGTTGGCGAGGGGGAGGATGAGTGCGTAGGCGTCTTTTTCCTTTGATTGGCGCATGGCCTCGATGGCGAGTGCGGTGCGTTGCGGAGAGTGGACGAAGGTGGCGAGGTCTTTTTCTTGTTGGAAGGCTTTGACGGCTGCGGCGTGGTCGCCTGCTTGAGCGAGGAGGGGGAAGGCGTAGATGGCGGAGGAGGCTGGGTCGGCGGGGAAGGCTGTTTTGAAAAGAAGGGCGCTCTCTGCGGCTGCGCGGTAATTGTTGTTCGACAAACGCATGCGGAAGAGTTGATGGAGAAACTCGCGCGAGCGGGGGTCTTGGGGGAACGATTCGGTGAAGTCCGCGAGGCAGCGCTCGAGGAGGCTGGGGTTGTTCATGGTGCTCGCTGCGCGGATGCAGTCGGCGAGGGCGTCCGCTTTTTCGGGGGCGGGCGGGGTGAGTTCGGCGAGGTTTCGGTAGAGTGAAGCGGCTTCTGGCAGGTTCCCAGCGGCTTCGAGCAGTCGCGCGTTCAGCAGGAGGAGGCTGGTTTTGGCGGGGTGATTGGGGTTTTCGCGGAGGGTGCGTTCGGTGGTTTGCTGGGCTGAGATGAGGAGTCCGGCGGAGGCTTGGGTGCGGGCGAGTTCTGCGGCGACGATGGGTTTCTCGGTGGACGCATTTTTGAGTGCGGTTTCGAGGAGTTCGAGGGCTTCGGGGAACTGGCGTGTCTCGGCGAGTTTGCGCGCGTCTTCGATGGGTCCGGCGTGGACGAGGGGTGCGCCGAGGATGAGCGGGAGGAGAAGGGGGAGGAGGTTGCGCAGATTCATGGAGGGTGGAGGGTTGGGCGCGCTGTGGGGGCGGGTTAGTTGGACGGGGCAGCCGCGTCGGGTTGTGAGGTGGGAGCGGCGCTTCGTTTTTGGATGGCGTCGACGAGTTTTTGGGCATTCGTGACCATCTTGCTATTGGGATAGGTGGTGATGAGTTGGTTGAATCGTTCGACGGCGTTGTCGAGGCGTTTCATTTTTACGAGGCAGCGTCCGTAGTTGTAGAGGACGAGGTCGATGAACTTGCTGTCTTGGTACTGCTGGAGGGCTTCTTCGTAGATGTCCATGGCGCGGGCAAAGTCCTCCTTGCTGTAGTAGTATTCGGCCATTTTGGAGAGGGCGTCGCCGGCTTGGTTTGAGGTGGGGAATTTTTCGAAACAGCCTTTGAAGGCGAGGAATGCTTCGTCGTAGTGGGTTTTGTTTTTGGCGTTGTTGCCGAGTTCTTCGAAGCATTCGCCGATGGCGTATTGAGCGGCGGGGGCGAGGGGCGAGTTTTTGAGGGCGGCGAGTCGGCGATAGACGCCGATGGCTTCTTGGAACTTGCCTTGTTTTTGGCTGACCTGGCCCATGAGCATGAGGGCGTCGTCGACGAAGGGGCTTTCAGGGAAGCGGCGTTGGAGTTCAAGGCACATTTGGGCGGCTCGCGCGAGGTCACCCATGGCGTAGTAGATTTTCCACATTTGGACGTAGGTTTGCTCGAGCAAGCGTTGATTGAGTGCGCCGTAGTTGCGGGCGACCTGTTCGGTTTCGGCGAGGGCTTGTCGGTATTTGTCGGTGGATTGTTTGGTGAGTCCGAGGTCTTTGTAGATGTTGCCGATATTTTTGAGGGCTTCGCTGGTTTTGAGTGCGGTTTTGAATTTGAGTTCTTCGTCACTGATTTTGGCGTTTGCGACGGAGAGGGGGTTGAGGCTGCCTTCGATGACTTTTGCGGTGGTGATGCGTTGGCGTGGTTCGTCGTCGAGGCTGACTTCGTCGAGGTACTCGATTTCGAGAAGGTCGCCGACTTGGGCCGTGAGGAGGTTGGTGCTGGCGGCTTTTCCTTCCTGAACGACAAGAATGCTTCCGGTGAAGTGGGCGGAGTGGACGGGGGTGTCCGCGGGGGCGTCGTCGAGGGGGCGTTCGGTGAGGCGGACTTTTTTTTCGTCGACGACTTTGAAAACGGGTTCGGCTTTTTCGGGGGTTTCGGTGGTGGTTTTGAGGCTGGCGTTGGAGTCGGTGGGTTCGTCGACGGGGCGTTTGATACGGACGATGGCTTCGAGGACGTCGGCTTTTTCGGAGGTATCGCGGTCGGAGTCCTGAACGGAGAGGAAGGCGGGTTTGTCGAGGACGACGGCGCCGACGGGTTCGGAGAAGGCGCCGTCGACGATGCGTGCTTTTGCATTGCCGACGACGCGGATTTCTTTGGTGCGCGGGATGTTGAGTTCGGCGTTGGCAGTTTGTTTGTCGATGTAGGTGGTTTTGATGCGGTCGGTTCCGACGAGTTGGAGGACGTTATCGCCGGGTTTGATGCTGCCGAGTTCGGTGCGAAGGCTGCCCATGAGGACCGCGGCGCCTTGGGTGACGGGGAGGCAGAGGAGGGTTTCTTGGTCGCCTGAGGTGGTTTCTACGGTGACGGAGAGGCCGGATTCGCCGGCTTGGGCGGAGAGATCTTTGTCTTCGATTTTGATGTAGAGGCGTTTTCCGGCGTCGAGTTTGGCGGTGTCTTGTGCCGAGGGGTCGATGGAGGTGCCGACATTTTTGAAGGCGTCGATGGCGTTGCCGAAGCGGCCGAGTTTGAAGTGGGCTTGGCCGATGTAGAAGTAGGCGTCGTTTGAGTAGGGGGTACCGGGGTGATTTTTAATGACTTTGCGGAGTTCGCCGAAGGCTTCTTCGAGGCGCCCCATTTCGAAGAAGCAGATACCGATTTGGAGGGCGGATTCGCCGCGTTGGGTGTCGTCGCGATTATCGTCGACGTCGACGCGGCGGAACTGATCCAGGGCGAGTTCGAACTTTTTTTCTTTGAGGTGTTGTTTGCCCATTTTGAGACGGGCGAGGAAGCGCCAGCGGGAGGCGGGGTAGCGGTCGATGACGGCTTTGTAGAGGTCCATTGCTGCTTGAAGTTCTGCAGCGTCGAAACGGGCGTCTCCGGCCTCGATGAGGGCTTTTGCTTTTTTGTCATCGATGAGGTTGGCGGCTGCGGGTGGTTCGGCGGCTTGGCCGGCGAGGATGGAGCAGAGGGTGAGGAGGATGAGGACGAGGCGGATCGGGAGGGTGCAGGGGGGCATCGTGCGTGGGGGTTGGAGCTGAGCATCAGTCGCTCACGGCGGCGTATTTTGCCGGAAAAAGCGGTGAAGCTCGGGTTGTTGCGGGGGGTGCAGCTTTCGTTCCATGGTTTTGCAGGGGTTAGATGTGACGGTTCGGTTGACGTGTCAGGAGCGGGTGTGTTTGTTGGTGGAATGAAGCGATTTTTGAGAAGTCTTGCCGGTGTAGTGGTTTTGGGGATGGCGTCCTGTGTGATGCAGAGTCCGTATCAGGTGGTGGCGCATCGTCCGAAGAATCCTGATGCGGTGAAGGTGAAAGTTTCGCTGGCGAATCAGGCGGTTTATGTCGTGGAGGGTGAGCGGGTGTTGCTGGCTGCGGCGACGTGTGTTGGCACGGCGAGCAATCCTACGCCGAAGGGTGATTTCCGGATTTTCAACAAGATCGCGCGGAAGCGTTCGGGAAGTTACGGGTACTACGTGAAAGACGGGGCGATTGAGCCGGCGCAGGCGGGGAAAGGAACGGGAAAGTACGTGGGATATCCGATGGCTTGGTGGTGTGAGTTTCATCCGGCGTATGGATTTCATCACGGTTGGGTGTGGCCGGAGCCACGGACGCATGGGTGCTTGAGGTTGCACGAGACGGTGGCGCCGAAGTTTTACCATTTGGTGAAGGAGGGGACGCCGGTGAACATTGCGCAGACGCAGTCGTTGGATGAGACGGTGGGCAAGAACTTGCCCCGTCCGCAGGATTATCGGAACGACGATCCGGCGCCGGAGATCATGATTTCGGACAAGGCGTTTAAGCCGGTGCCGGAGCCCCTGTTCGTGGATTGAGGGGGCGGCTTGTGGCGGGTAGTCTCGGAGGATGGAGACGCCTGAATGTCCGATGTGTTCGATGCGTGAGATTCTTTCTCACGCTGACCGTTTTGAGTGTGTGACGTGTGGTCACGAGTGGGAAGCGGCTTTAGAGGCGGAGGTGACGGACGGCCTCCGTGTTGTGAAAGACGCCAATGGGACGGTGTTGGCGGACGGTGATACGGTGACCTTGATTAAGGATTTGAAGTTGAAGGGGTCATCGCAGGTGTTGAAGGGAGGCACGAAGGTGAAGGGCATTCGGCTGGTGGACGGGGATCACGAGATTGCGTGCAAGGTCGACGGGGCGGCGATGGGTTTGAAGGCGTGCTTTGTCCGGAAGGGTTAGCGTGAGGAGTCGGGGTGGGATGTTGGGTGCGGTGGGTGAGAAAACGAAAAAAGCCGGAGAGCGTTTTGCTCCCCGGCTTTTTGATGAGGGTGGGTGCTACTCCGTGATTTGGATGAGCCCCGATTGAGTTGCGGCTTTTGTCCCTCTGAGGAAGAAGCCGGATGCGATTTGACTCTTTTGAAGGACAACACCAGCGAAGGTAGTGGCCTTCTTTTCACCGCTCACCGTGAACGTTCCTGAGAGCGCTCCGGTGGTTGCGGTGAACCTGGTGGTGAGCTTATTCGGGTTAGCCGTCGTTTTCAGCACGGTGAGTGCGTTCTTGGTGGAGAGGTTCGGATTTCCTTCCACTGCGTTTGCGAGATCGCCGCCTGACGCTTCGAACTTCAAGTTCAGCCCTGAAGGACTCGTGTTTGTGAGACCGAAACCTTTGGTCTTGTCGTACTTGGAAGCGACGAAATCCACCGTGATTCCGTTGGGCCAGCCCGCGAGGTATCCTGCTGGAGTGGTCAGGTTGGCAGCCCGCATCCAGCGCATGCCGACGCAAGCGGCGTCGCTCTCCGCCTGCGTTGCATCGAACGTGATCCCACCGGCGAGGAGCCCCTTGCCTTTGTAGAGGGAGACGAAGAGCGGAGCGGTTGCGTCGTTTGTCAGCTTGAGGGCGGCGGAAATGGTGGATCCATCAGCCAGTTTTCCGGCCAGAGCGATGCCCTTGGCGGTGACTGACATGGTGGCGTATCCATCTCCATCGGGGTAGCTTCCGCTTTGGTCTGCGACCTGTTGGAACAGGGCGGTATGACTGCCCAGTTGCGCTCCTGACGGGGTGATGACCGGTAGAGCGGACACCGAGGCGATGTCAGCGCTTGCGGAGGCGAGTTTGCCTTCGAGGGTTCTTCCCGATGAGCTCGAGGTGAGCTCGAGGGTGAGGGATGTTCCGGTCATTCCTGTGACGGCCTGGGAGGGCAGGTTTTTGGTGCCGAACGTGACCTCGCCGTATGCGTTGACTTTCCCGCTGAAGGAGAGGGTTCCGGAAGCCCGCATTAGTTTGCCGGTGATGGCAACGGTGGTGGGGGTTTTTCCGACAGGCTTGCTGACGGTCGCTACGAGCACCCCGTGGTGAGCGAGTTGATCGGCGTCTTCGGCAACCAACAGGCCTTGATACTCACCTGCAAAGGTGGCGAGGGACACCGGCGCTTTGATTTCGATTGCGTCGGAGGTTACCGATCCCGCGCTGTTGGTGACAGTCACGGAGTAGGAGCCCGAGTCCGTCGCGCTGTACGAGGCCGAGGTTGCGTCGGAGATGTTCTGACCGTCTTTCTTCCATTGGTAGGTGAGGCCTGTGCCGTTCGCCGTTACGGAGAGGGTTGCAGGGCTACCGCTGGTGATTTTGCCATTTGCTGGGCCTGTCGGTTGCGCGGTGATGACCGGTGGAGGAAGGGCATCATCATTGGTGATGGTTGCAGTGCCGCTCGCGGAAGCAATCGTCGTTTGACCGGTAACGTCGACCAGATTCGACAGCGTCACAACGATCGTCTCGTCGTTTTCAAACGTGGTGTCTCCGTTCACGCTGATGGCGATGTTCTGGGAGTCGGCGCCTCCTGCGGTGAAGTTCAGCTTACCACTCGCGAGGGTGAAGTCCGTCCCTGCTGAGGCAGTGCCGCCTGACACGGCGTAATCCACTGAGAAAGCCGACGCGACGCTGCTACGGGTGACGGCGAGGTTCAGGGTTTTGGTGCCGCTGTCGCCTTCTGCGATAGAGGCGTTGCCGATGCTCACTTGGGAACCGCCGAGTTCGAACACGGAGAGGGTGTTGGAAACCTCGTTTGTGACGAGCAGAAGCGGTTTGCCTTCGGGTGCGTCGGCTTCACTGACGACCATCAGGCCCTCAGGGCTGGTATCGCCGGTGCGCTTGATGCCATTCACAAACACAGGTTGGAGCGGGTTGGTCAGGTCGAAGACCAGTACGAGACTCGAACGTTCAAGACCGACGAATGCGTACTGGACGCCACCAACGGTTGCGACCGTGACGCCCTCGGGCTCCGGGCCTTTGTTGTCGCTTCGACCGTCGTCGAACGACGACGCGTATTTCGTGGACACGATTCGCTCGATCATATCGCCGCTGTCGAAAACCATGTTTCCTTGCGCGTCTAGGATGCTGAAGGAACGGCTGCCGTAGCTGAGAATCTCGTCGATATCGCCGTCCCCATCCGTATCGCCGCGGAGACCGTTTGCGTTGCTGACTACGAGGCGTCCGAGGTTAGACGTCAGTTTCAGACTCGATGCAGTTGGGAACTTCGTCGGATCGAGTACGTAGCTTGCGTTTCCAACGGTTGTCGTCTCGTCCGGTGTAAGGAAGTCGTTGCGGTCGTCTCCTTCGTTGGCGATGACGTAGTAAGTCTGGCCTTGCGAGGTGAACGAAGCGACGGCGTCTGGCATGTAGAGACCTTTGACCGGATTGCCGGTGGTCAGGTTCATTAGTGCCGTGCCGCCCGTGCCGTCTTTGTCGCTGAAGTCATGGAATCCTGTGGAGAAGTCCTTTTGCCCGAGGGCGACAATATCGGTGAAGGCGCCAGTGACGAGGTCGAGGATGCCAATCGCGTTGGCTTCTTGGAGGGTGACGAAGGCCTTCGTGCTGTCGGCGGAGACGCCGATGTATTCGGGCTCGAAGTCCTTGGAAGGGATTCCATTTTCAAAGATGCGAACCCCTGCGGCACGGAGTGCTGCTATGCTATTGGAGCTATCCCATGCTGAGAACCCTGCGGTCGTAACCGTGGGGGTTGAGAATCCTGCGCTCACATCGATGATGGACACCGATCCGTCGGCGGAGTCCGGGATGGTTGCAGTGGTCCCATCGAGTTCCCCTTCGTTGGCAACGAGCACTTTTGTGCCGTCCGGAGTGAAGGTGACATGGTCGGGAACCACCCCGACTTGCACTGCACCGAGGAGCGCACCGGTGTCGGCACGCACAAAGACCACGTGTCCGGGTGACGTTTTGGGTGAGTTGATGACCGCGATAGCTAGGACACTCGGGTTGCCGTTTGTTCCTTTTCTCACGTTGATGGACGAAACGTCGTTACTGGTGAGTCCGGCAACGCCGAGGCTGGCTGGGGCGATGGTGGATAGGAAGGTTGGGTTCGATGGAGTTGTTAGGTCCACGACTTGAACGCCGGTGCTTGAGGAGGCGAATGCGCGCTTGGAGAGCGGGTCGAAAGCGGGGATTTCGGCGCCTGCGAGGGCGACGCTACCTTTAACGTTTCCGGAGAGAACGCCCGTTGGCTCGATGGAGGCTCCGTTGCCGGTAACGCTGATTTTGGCGGCGTTTGACGTGACGGAACCAATTCCTGTCGTGATGGAGACGGTGTATGCACCGGGAGCTGTCACGAGGAGAGACGCAGCAGTTGCACCTTGGATTGGCGAACCGTTCTTGAACCACTGGAACGAGGCGGATTCCGCATTTGCAGCGGTGACGCTGAGTGTTTGGGATCCTCCGAACGTGATGGTCGAGGAGGCGAGCGGCTGCGTGGTGATGGACGGTGCTACTTCGACCGTGTCTTTCGGAGTGAAGGTGACGATACCGGAGGAGCTGATTCTAAATCGGCCCAGAAGACTGCCAGCCGCACCGATGCTTTCACCTGACGCTGGCTCGATCTGGACGAGGTCGAGAATCGAGTTGGCAGCTCCCGACGCGAAGTTGGCCTCTATCGAAGGATTGAAATAGGCGAAACTAATCCCCGGTGAAGGTCCTGAGTTTGCGAGCGTCCCGCCTTTTTGGAAGGAGCCGTAGCTGTTGGAGTCGGTCTGATTCTGAATGACGCCAAGGGCGTTGTTCGGTGAGACGCTCGAGCTCGCAAATGCGGTGCTGAGAGAGTTCATCTTGGACGTAACGATTCCCTGTGCGGTGGCGCTTGCACGCGCCCACAAGCGGTTTGTTTCGAAGGTGCCTGGGGTTGCCTCTGCAATGGACGCGAAGAGCGTCTTCGCTGGGAGTCCTCCGAGAGATTGGAAAGATCCGGTGGTACCAGACACGCTCCAGTACACATCATTCCGCGTGCTCCAGTCAGCGCCGAACAGATCCGCCAAATCCTTCGCAATGGATCCGTCAGATCCAAAGGAAGCGATCGAGGTGCCGTTGGTGAAGTTAGAGGCCGGCCCCAGCTTCACGAGGTAGTTTTTGGTCGCTCCCGTCCCGTCTGATGCACGGAACCCGAGGAAGAGCTGGCCGAGGGTTTGGCTCGTGACCGTGCTTACGACAGCGGCCTCTGATGTTACGCTTCCCGATGGGTTCGTGAGGGTTACGGTATAGGATCCAGCCGACGTCGCGATGTAGGACGACGAGGTTGCCCCGACAATAGGCGCACCGTCTTTCGACCATTGGTACGACACGCCATCGGAGGTGCCCGCCGTTACCGCGAGTCGAGCTGATCCGCCAGTGTTCAGTCCGGTCGATTGCGGTTGAGAGGCGATGGTGGGCGGGGTTTCGCCATATCCTTTTGGTGTGAAGGTGACGGTGCCCGTTGTGCTGATGGCGAAGCGCCCCAAGAGGGTGCCTTGAGATCCGACGGACTCACTGGTGGCGGGCTCAAGCTTCACTAAGTCCAGAATGGAAGCGCTGGCACCCGCCGCAAAGTTGGCTTCGATCGACGGATTGAAGTAGGCAAAGCTAATTCCCGGGGTAGGCCCGGAGTTTGGGAGCGTACCGCCTTTTTGAAACGATCCGTAACTATTTGCGTCGGTCTGGTTTTGGATTACGCCGAGCGGGTTATTGGCCGTGGGCGTGTAGGATTTGAAGGCGGTTGCAAAGCTATTCATTTTGGATGTCACAACCCCCTGGGCTGTGCCACTACCGCGGGTCCACACGTTCGTCTCGTAGGTTCCGGGTGTGGATTCTGCGAGAGTTGCAAACAACGTTTTGGCTGGAATGCTTCCGACCGGCGCGAAGGACCCAGTGGTGCCGGACACGCTCCAGTGAAGATCCGAGCGGGTGCTCCAATCGGCCCCGAATATACTGGTGAGGTCGGTCGCGATCGCTCCGTCAGCACCGAAAAGCTTCGGCGTGGAGAGGTTGGAAAGGTTATCTGCGGAGCCGAGATTTACCACGTAGTTTTTGGTGGCACCGGTTCCGTCGGATGCGCGAAAGCCGAGGAGAAGATCCCCAGCACTGTAGCTCGCAGTAGCCTGAGCGTGGCTTGTTCCGAGCGAGGCGGACAAGCCGAGCAGCGCGACAAGCGCTGCTTTGAGAGGTCGGTTCATAAAAAAGTTTTCGAGCGTTTCTTGATTGGGATTGGCTGATTCGAAGGAGGCACGCCCCGAGAGCAGAGGTCTGGGGCGTGATGTTTGGTGGAGCGGGATGACTCCTAGTATTTGGGGGCAATGATGCCGCCGTCGGTTGGGCGGGATACCTTCATGCTTGAGAGAAGAATGGGCGAATCGACGTTTTTGATTTGAGTCGCGATCGTGTCAGCGACGGTCTTTTTCACTCCGGCAAGGGACGTCTTGTACTGAAGATGTTCAGCAGCCCAGAACGTGTACTTACCTTCTTTAACGGCATCGAGCGAGTACTGGACTCCGTTCCAGGTCAGTTCGACGGCTCCTCCTGCGATTGAGGCGTCGGCGTCACTAACGCCCATGTAGGTGACGTAGTAGCCCCCGATGGCAGAGGTGGTGGCCTGCAAGGCAGTGACCAAGCTGCCACCGCTGGTGTAGCCGCCATTCCCCTGTTCAAAAGTTACTCCGTTCACAGTCTCCTGAGGCCACACGACGTGGGACGTTACTGCGCCAGAGGCGACGGTTGGTTTCCACTGGACGACCGTCGAGTTTGCCCCGATCCCCGATTCGGCGAAGGTTACCAGTCGGGTGCCTGAGAGCGGATCGCGGCCCGTAGCGAAAACCTTCGTTGACTGATCGGCACTCAACCCTGTGAAAAGGGCGAGCGGGAGGTCTCCGTTTCCGTAAAGCGCTTGCGCGAGAAGGTTGGTCATGTTCGACAGACCGGCTGGTGAACCTTTGCTCGCCACCCATTTGAAGGCGATGATGCCGACTTCGATGTCGGTCAGCACCGGTGATGTGTACAAGGTGGAGGCTTGGAAGTTGTCGGTCATCGCGATGTCGGGAATCTGTGATTCAGTGCCTGTTGGCACACCGCTCACGGTGTTGTTTGTTCCGTCGACAATCGCAGTGTTGGGGAGGAAGTTTACAGGAATACCCTGACTGACGGTTTGTCCGCCAGCGACGGCACCAGACCAACCCGCCTTGATGATGACTGGGTTCCCGCCGATGGTTCCTTTGAAGATTGACTGCGACGCTGAGGAGAACGAGGAGCCGGTATGTGCGATCGAATAGTTACCACCGGTGGCGAGTACATTTTTGATGGCCGTGTGGGTGACTGAGCGAAACGCGGTAGATCCTGTAATGTAGACCTCCGTTTGGGCTTCGGCGCTTGCGGCGAAGGCGGCGGCGATGGAGAGCGATAGGATGAGGGGTTTGATGGATTTCATGATTTTAGAGGGGTTTGTGGTTGACCAAGAGGTTGGTGTTTCGATGTGTTCTGTTGTCGTTTGATGGCACTTAACCGCTTTGAATCTTCCTATGGGGGAGGTACTTCAATCAACGGAGGTTGGGTGAACATCGCGTGACGGGCCGATGGCGAGGGGGTGCCGGTGCGGTGACGGTTGTTTGTCGATTGTGTGGCTCGGGATGCGACCTGCACCCTTTTCTGCAGGGGGCAGCGTGGAGCATTGGTCGGGATAGACTGGCGAGTTGAAACGGCAGCGGAATGCGTGGAGATTTCCCTTATGCAGACGATGATGACATCGCGGTTGGCAGTGCTGATTTTGGGAGTGTTGGTCTTGATGGGGGGCGGCGGGTTGAGCGCGCAGTCGGTGTATGAGGGGGGCGCGACATTTTCGCTTTCGACCAACCCGCGGACGGCGGTGCGTGCGGGTGCGCTTAAGACAATCACTCAGAAGGATGTGGTGGCTTCGTCGGGGATTGAAGGGGGGGCGCTATTGGCGATGACGGATGGTAGCGAGTTTGGGGTGATTCGGTTTTCGGTGCGGGGTCGTTTAGCCGGTCAAGGAGAGGTGGAACTGGGGGAGGGGATGCTCGTGGAGATTTTGGGTTCTGCGCGATTTGGGCGAACCGTGGCACCCCTTCCGCAGGCGCCGAGCAAGGATACGGTGTTGGGGACTGCGACCTTGGTGCGGCAGGTGCGTGTTCGGATGAGTGCAGAGTTGCAGGGGGAAGCGGTGTTGGACGGAAGTTTATCGATGAGGTGCCGGGCGGTTCAGGCGGCTGGGAGCTTGAGTGTGGATTGGGTTCCGGACTCCTCGGCGTCTCTTAAGGCGACGGGGTACTATGATGACGGGGTGGCAGACGCTGCTTCGACGTGTTCGATGACGATGACCTTTCGTTCGTTTGGGAAGTCGACCCGCGTTCCGGGGATTGTGCAGCAGCCGCGCGCGGTTTTTGCGGAGGTTGGGAAAGGCTTTTCGTTGGGGGTGGTTGCTTCCGGTTCGGGACCCTTTGCGTACCAATGGTTTCGGGATGGAGTGGCCGTTTCAGGTGCTACGGAATCAACGTATGCGGTGACCACGGTTGGGCTGGATTCAGCAGGCGCGTACACGGTTCGCGTGGGTAACGCGTATGGGGTAACGACGAGTTCTGCGGGAGTGGTGCGGGTGAATGCGGCTCCGCAAATTGTGACATCGCCGGTGGGCGTGAGTGTTACTCAGGGAGGGGCTTTTCGTCTGAGTGTCGGTGCGGTTGGCAGTGGTGAGTTGCGTTACGAGTGGGAGCGAGATGGTGTTTTTATTTCGGGCGTGGCGGGTTCTGTTTTGGAGGTTGCGACTGCGGCGCAGAGCGATTCGGGGAGCTATTCGGTGCGCGTTTTGAATGATTACGGATCGGTGTTGAGTCCGGCGGTGCCGGTGCGTGTGACAACAGGACAGGGCGTGTTTCAGGCGGGTCCAGAGGCCAACGGGCATCAGACGGTGATTGTTCCGGGGGTTCAGGTTGCCTTCGCATCCAAGGAGACTGCTGTGGGACAATGGAAAGCGTTTGCAGCTGCGCGGCCGGATGGCCTGTCTGAACTGTGGAAGACACCTTTTGATGGGTATTCGCAACCGGACACGCATCCGGTGGTGAATGTGAGTTGGAATGAGGCGCGGCGTTATTGTGAATGGCTGTCGGAGACGACTGGAAGAGTTTGGCGCTTGCCCACGGATGCGGAGTGGTTGGCTGCTGCGGGTGGGGGTGTGTACCCGTGGACGTTGCCCTTGTCGCGGCGGAGTCAGGCTGGGAACTACGACGAGCAGAATGACGGGTACGCCTTCACTGCGCCGGGTGGAATGTTTGCTGTCAACAGTCGAGGTTTGTACGACATGGGAGGGAATGTTTGGGAGTGGGTGGGAGATCTATCTGCAGGGGGGGATTCTGGGAGGAGGGTGTTTCGTGGCGGCTCATTCTTCATTTGGGATCCTGAGTTTATGAAGACGTCGACGTGGGCATCAGGTGCTCCGGGAGCGGTGTTTATGGACGTGGGTTTTCGAGTGGTTTGCGAGCTTTCGCCGACGATTCTTTCGGTGAGTCCGGCGGGCGGAAGTTTGTCATTGGCGGTGGGGAGCAGCGAGGATCTCGCGGTGAGTGTGAGCTCGAACTTACCCGTTGTTTATCAGTGGTATAAGGACGGCGTTCTGATTCCGGGGGCGACGGCCTCGGTTTATCGTGTCGGACCAGCGGCGGGGCGGTCGGCGGGGCGCTACACGGTGAGAGCGCGGTCTTCGGGAGGGGTAGCTGAGAGCGGTGCGATTCAGGTCTCGGTAACTGGGATGCAGATGAATGGGCATGAGGTGGTGGGGGTGAAGGGCGTGGCGGCGGCGATGGCCAAGTACGAGACGACGCTGTCGCAGTGGCGAAACTTTGTTGCGTCCTCTGGGTGGAACAAGAGTGGTGAGTGGGCGTCTGCGATGCATCAGGGCGTGTCGATGAATCAGACGGATACGCATCCGGTGGTGTACGTTAGCGCGGACGATGCGAAGGATTATTGTGCGTGGTTAAGCGAACAAACCGGGCATGTGTGGCGGCTCCCTTTTGAGTCGGAGTGGAATATCGCGATGGGGACGACGCGGTACCCGTGGGGGGCGCAGTGGCCGCCGATTTCTGGTTACGGGAACATGAGTTTTACGTCAGCGGGCGGTTCGGCGTTTCCGGGGGCAGGGATTGACGCGGTGCGGTTCACTGCGCCGGTTGGGATGTTCTCGATGACGTCGGGTGGCTTTTACGATTTGGCTGGCAACGTGTCGGAGTGGGTTGGTGACGAGAACTTTGGGGGTGATGCAACGTTGCGTGTGATTCGGGGTTCTTCGTGGATGACGGATTCCGAGGGTGAGGTTGCGTCCATGTTCCGGTTTGGGGCGCCTCGGGGTGCGAGAAGTGCGGCGGTTGGGTTCCGCGTGGTGGTGGAGACGCTTCCTCGGATCGTGAAGCAGCCTTGGAATGGGCGTTCGGAGACGGTGAACGTGGACGTGTTGAGTGTGACGGCGCGCACGTTTTCGGGGACGCTTTCGTATCAGTGGCTGTGGGATGGAGTGGCGGTGACGGGAGCGACGGCGGAGACCTACTCGGTGCCCGAGGGGAGAGGTGGGGCGTATCAGGTCCGGGTGACGAACGAGGTGGGGACGGTTGTGTCGAATCCGGTGTACGTGGTGCGTTGAGGGTGGGGTTGACGTTTGGGAGGTCGCGAGATGGAGCGTTGTCAGGCGATTGTTTTGAGGAAGTACCGTTTGACGGAGACCAGCTTGATTGTGCACTGGCTTTCTGCGGAGCAGGGGCGTTTTAAGACGGTTGCGAAGGGCGCTCTCAAGTCGAAGGGGAACCCGTTTGGTTCGTTGGATTTATTTGGAGAGTTTGAGGTGGTGTTGCAGCGTTCGGGGCGCACGGATCTGCATACGTTGCGTGAGGCGCGTCAGGTGCCGCCGTTCGAGGCGATTCCGGCGGACTATCCGACTTTGGCGACGGGTGCGTATTTGGTGGAGTTGATGGAGTTGGCGACGGAGCCGGAGCATCCGTTTCCCGAGTTGCATCAGTTGATGGTGCGCGTGCTCGGGCATCTGCGAGGGCATCGTCCGTCGCGCCGGGCGGTGCTTCACTTTGAGTCGGAGTTGTGTCGTATTTTGGGAACGCCGGTGGCGGGTGGGGAGGCGGCGGCCGAATTGTACCGGATTGCGAATCGGTTGCCCTCGGGGCGGTTAGCATTGTTGACGGGGTTGGCGGCGGACGTCGAAGTTCGGGAGGGGGCGGAAAAGGGACAATTTTAGCGGAATCAGGGTCCATCGGGGGCCTGAAACGAGCGTTGTTGGGGGGTAGTCTTAACGATTGGGCCCTACATTTGTCCGTGAACGATTCTGAAAAAGTGAGTGTTGGTGGAAGCCGCTGGTGGCAGCGGTTTGGTTGGCTTTGGGTGGGGATGGTTTTTTGGGGATGGACGGGACTGGATGCTGCGCCGGTGAGTTTTCGGAATGATGTGATGCCGGTGTTGGCGCGTGCGGGGTGTGCGTCGGGTGCGTGCCATGCGAAGCCGGAGGGGCAGAGCAACTACAAGTTGTCCGTGTTTGGGTATGATGCGGGGTCGGACCATCGGGAGACGGTGACTGACGTGCGTGGGCGGCGGGTGTTTTTTGCGGCGCCTGAGCAGAGTTTGTTATTGTTGAAGGCGACGGGCGAGGTCCCGCACGAGGGGGGCGCTCGGTTTGGACGCGATTCGGCGTTTTACCGGATGCTGTTGCAGTGGATTAAGGAGGGCGCGAGGGATGACGTTGCGGAGGCGCCAACCCTGAGGCGGATTCGGGTTGAGCCGGCGCAACCGGTGATTCAGCCGGGGGGCAAGATTGCCTTGCGTGTGGAGGCGGAGTACTCGGACGGGGGGCGTCGGGATGTGACGTCGATGGCGTTATACATGAGCCAAGATCAGGAGGTTGCGACGGTGACTGATGCGGGCGAGATTGCGGCGGGTCGTGTTCGTGGCGAGGGGGCGGTGGTGGTGAACTATTTGGGGAACGTGGAGGTGGTGAAGCCGGTTGTGCCGCCGGAGCGGATGCTTGGTGAGAAGGATTTTGTGCCGTATCCGGTTCACAATGGGATTGATGCGGCGGTGTATGGGAGGTTGCGAGCGCTGGGTGTGCTTCCTTCGGGGCAGTG
Source organism: Chthoniobacteraceae bacterium (assembly GCA_044347165.1). GTDB lineage: Bacteria > Verrucomicrobiota > Verrucomicrobiia > Chthoniobacterales > Chthoniobacteraceae > JBEEPE01. The sequence continues at coordinate 62,064 of JBIIXW010000002.1, read as the reverse complement.
CTCGGATGCGGAGTTTGCGCGTCGGTCTGCGTTGGACGCGATTGGGCGGTTGCCTCGGGTGGATGAGGTCCGCACGTTTTTAGCGGATACGGCGCCTGACAAGCGTGCGCGTTGGGTGGACCGGTTATTGGCGGAGCCGAACTATGCGGATCATTGGGCGGTGAAGTGGGGGGATTTGATTCGTCCGAATCCTTCTCGGGTGGGGGTGAAGCCGATTTATCTGCTGGATGGGTGGTTACGGGACGCGTTTCGGAGGAATGTGCCGTATGACCAGATGGTGCGGGAGTTATTAACGGCGAAGGGGAGCACGCATCAGTACGGGCCGGTGGCGATTTTTCGGGACAAGCGGGATCCGGTGGATGCGGCTTCGATGGTGAGCCAGATTTTCCTTGGGGTGCGGATGGAATGTGCGAAGTGCCATCATCATCCGAGTGAGAAATGGACGCAGGAGGATCATTACCAGTTGGCGGCATTTTTTGGGAAGATGCGGTCGCGTGGGCAGGGGATTTCGGCGCCGATTTCTGGGGAGGTGGAGATGTGGTGGTACGATGCGTCGGGCAAGGGTGTGACGCATCCGTTGACGGACGCGGTGATGACGCCGAAGGCGCCGGACGGGCCGGAGATTCCGTATGTGGACGGGGTGGATCCGCGTGGGCAGTTGGTGGATTGGATGGTGGGCGCGGAGAATCCGTTTTTTGCGAAGGCGATTGTGAATCGGATTTGGGGAGAGTTGATGGGGCGTGGGATTGTGGATCCGGTCGACGATTTTCGCGTGTCGAATCCGCCTTCGAATCCGGAGTTGCTGGAGTGGCTTGCTGCGGATTTTCGGAAAAACGGTTATGATTTGAAGCATTTGATTCGAAGCATTTTGCTTTCGGCGGCTTACCAGCGAAGTGCGGAACCGAATGACTCGAACTTGGGAGATCAACGCAACTTTGCGCGGGCGCAGCGGCGTCGGTTACCGGCGGAGGTATTGTTGGACGCGGTTGGGGATTTGACGGGGGTTCGGGAGGCGTTGGGAGGGTTGCCAGCGGGAGCTCGGGCGGTGCAAACGTGGAATCACAAGTTGGGGTCGGAGTTTATGGACGCGTTTGGGCGACCGAACAGCAGCTTGGAGTGTCCGTGTGAGCGCGAGCGGAAGCCAACGATTGTACAGTCGCTTCACTTGATGAACTCGCCGGGATTGCAGTCTAAGTTGACGTCTGGCAAGGGCCGCGTGGCGGCTTGGGCGGGCTCAAAAGCTCCTGTGGAGGAGGTGGTGCGCGAGATTTATCTGTCGGCGTATGCGCGGGAACCGGACGCGGAGGAGTTGGGGTTGGCGGCGAAACATTTGGCTCGCGAAGGAGTTTCGCGAGAGGAGTCGGTCCAAGACTTGGTTTGGACGCTTATCAACACGGCGGAGTTTGTTTTTAACCATTGAAGCGTATGGGACATCACGTGAAGTGCAACGGCATGGGGCGGAGGGATTTTCTGCAGACTGGGTTTCGTGCGGTGGGCGGGTTGGGCTTTGCGGAACTCATGCATTATCGGGCTGAGGCGGCGAAGGCGCGTGGGGTATCTACCTCTTCGGTGAACTGCATTTTGGTGTGGTTGGACGGGGGGCCGTCGCATTACGAGACGTTTGATCCGAAGCCGGAGGCGCCGTCCGATATTCGGGGAGAGTTTAAATCGATCCCGACGGCGGTGCCTGGGGTGCACTTTTGCGAGACGATTCCGAAGTTGGCGAAGATGGCGGACAAGTTTGCGGTGGTTCGTTCGATTTGTCACAAGGACCCGAATCATGGGGGTGGAAATCATTATTTGATGACGGGAGCGCCGACGCCGGTACCGGTGGGCTGCGGGGCGTTTGTGAGTTTTCATCCGTCGTTTGGATCGATGATGTCGCGTGAGCGGGGGATTCGGAATGGGATGCCGGCGTACGTCAGTTTGCCGTCGGTGACTCGGTCGGGAGGGCCGAACTTTTTGGGGGCGCAGCATGCGCCGTTTGTGATTTCGGGCGACCCGAGTCAGAAGGAGTTTCGGGTACGGGATGTGGTTTTGCCATCGGAGATTAGCGACGGGAGAGCGCGCACGCGGGGTCAGTTGTTGGCGTCGTTGGATCGGATGAAGCGGTATCAGGAGAGTGTGGCGGAGGATCCGGTGGGCGGGTTTGATGAGGCGTATCGGCAGGGATTTGGATTATTGGCTTCGGACAAAGCGCAGGCGGCGTTTGATCTTTCGAAGGAGCCCGAGGCGGTTCGCAAGTTGTATGGAGAGACGGATTTCGGGCAGCGCTTGTTGTTGGCGCGGCGGTTGGCGGAGGTGGGGGTATCCTTTTCGGTGGTTTACTGGGGTGGTTGGGATCATCACCGCGGGATTTTCAAGACGTTCAAGGATGGGTACGCGCAGAAGCTGGATGACGGGTTGAGCGGGTTGGTGACGGATTTGGATCAGCGCGGGATGCTGGACAACACGTTGGTGGTTTGTCTGGGTGAGTTCGGGCGGACGCCGAAGGTTAACAAGGACGCGGGGCGTGATCACTGGCCGGGAGCGATGTCTGTCTTCATGGCGGGTGCGGGGATTCCGGGAGGTGCGGTGATTGGTGCGACGGACCCGAAGGGGTATTATGCGGCGGATAATGTCTATTCGCCTGAGGACTTTGCGGTGTCGTTGTACACCAAGCTTGGGGTGGATCCGCATCAGGTGTTGCACACAAACACGGGGCGTCCGGTCCAGTTGGTGAACGGGGGACGTCCGATTAAGGAACTGTTTGCATGAGGGTGCATTGGGTTGGAGCGGTATTTATGGGGTGGGCGGTTGGTTGCGGAGTGTGTGGGGCGGTGCCGACCTTGACGGGGGTGACTCCTGGGGGAGTTGGGTTTGGGGGTTCGGTTCCGGTGAAGTTCGCGGGCAAGCTGGATGGGGAGACGCGGCGTGTATGGTGTGACGATCCGCAGGTGGTTTTCACGGTGCCGGATGCTGCTGGCGCGTCGGTGGTAACGGTGGCGGCGGGAACGCGTCCTGGAGTGAAGTGGGTTCGGCTTGTGAATGCGGAGGGAGCGTCACCGGCGGTGCGGTTTGTGGTGAGTTCTGTGCCGCGTGTAGACGAGAAGGAGCCGAACGATGAAAGTTCTGCACCGCAGGTTTTGGGGGCGATGCCGGCGTGGGTTCACGGGCAGTTGGATAAGGCGGGTGATGTGGACGGATTCGGGGTGAAGTTGCGGAAGGGTGTGCCGGTTTGGATTCGCGTCGACGGGTATTCCTTGGGGTCTGGCGTGGATTTAATGATGCATGTGGTGAATCCGCGCGGTGAGCGTGTGGCGACGGCGAGTGACAGTCGGAACCTTGACCCAGAGTTGGTGTTCACGCCGGATGTGGATGGGCTTCATGTGATTCAGATAGCCGGGTTTATTCATCCTCCGGCGGCTGACGTGAACTTTACTGGGGCAGGAGGGAAGGTTTACCAGATTCAGATTTCGGAAGGTCCGGTGGCGACGCGGGTATTTCCTGCGGCGGTGCCTGCGGAGGGGAAGGGCACTGTGACATTGTTTGGTCTGGGTGTGAAAGAGGGGACGAAGGCGGAGGTGGTGGCGGTGCCGCTGGTGGGAGAGTTGGATCGTGGAGAGGTGGTCGTGAAGCAGGCTCCACTGCCGTTGGAGGTGGTGCGCGCGCGGTATCCGGTGGTAGAGGCTGTTGGCGCGACGTTGGAGTCTCCGGTCGTGGTGAAGGCGCCATGCGTGGTTGCTTCGCGGATTCCTGCGGCTGGGAGGGATGCGGCGTTCAAGGTGGCGATGAAGAAGGGGGAGCGGCTTCAGGCGCGGTTTTGGTCGCGCAGCATTGGGTTGGGTGTGGAGGGGAACGTGACTGTTTTCAATCCATCGGGCGAGCGGGTGGCAGCAAATGCGAATCCGTCGGATGTCTTTACTGAGCCAACGGTTGCGTGGAGTGCAGTGGTGGATGGAGAGTACGTGGTGAGGGTGGGGGATTTGTTTGGCAGATGTTTGGAGGCGTCTGATTTTGTGTTGGAGATTGCTGCTGCGACCCCGGACGTTTCGGTGTCGTTGGTGGATGGTAAGTCGCTGCGGGTGGAGCCTGGCAAGTCGGTTAGTTTAAAGGCGAAGGTGACCCTCAGCGGGGGATGGAAGGAGCCGTTGGTGTTGCGGGTCAATGGGTTGCCAGACGGAGTGGCAGCGGCGGAGGTTGCGGTGCCGGAGAAGGGCGGGGATGTGGACATCAAGATTGAGGCGGCGGTGAATGCGCCATTATCAACGGCGGCTGCGTGGGTGTCGGTGTGGAGCAAGGGGGAGAAGCCGCGATGGATGGGGGCGGCGTATCCGGTTCGTGCGGATGCAAAGCGCGGACAAACGGCGACGGATTTTGGGCGCGAGGTTTGGGTGACGGCGGGTCCTGCGCTTCCCCCAGAGCCGCCTCCGAAGAAAAAGTGAACGGTTTAATCATTCACCGTATGAGACGTTTGATGAGTTGGTGTGGGAGGTTTTGGAGTTCGGGATTGGCGATTGTTCTGTCGTGTGTGAGTTCGCTCGGAGCGGAAAGTTCGGCGGGGTCTGACGCGGTTGTTCCGGGAAAGCCAGCGCCGAATCCGGTGGTGGAGCGAGCGATGGAGGTATTGCGGGATGAGTGTGTGGCGTGTCATCGCGCGGGAAAGGCGAAGGGCGGGTTGAAGTTGCACAGTGCCGAGGGGTTGAAGGCGGGCGGTGAAGCGGGGCCTGTTATCACCACGGGGAAGGCGTCGGAGAGCCTGCTGGTGCAGGTGCTTGATGTGAAGGGGGATCCGCACATGCCTCCGAAACGGCAGTTGTCCACGGAACAGGTGGAGGCATTGAAGAGGTGGGTGGATATGGGTGCTGGTTGGGATGCGTCGGTGATGGAGCGTCCGCCGAAGGTGGCGCCGGTGGTGGTTGGGGTGATGCCGGAGGGGGTACGTCCGACGTTGGCGCTGGCGTTTTCGCCGGATGGGAAGTGGTTGGCGCGATCGAGAGGCGGGGTGGTGGAGTTGCGTCGAGCCGGCGAGCCGGGGATGCCATTGCACGCGGAGGTGAATGTATTTCCGGAAGCGGTGGGGAGTTTGGTTTGGACGAAGGAGGGGGATGGCTTGGTGGTGGGTGGGTTTCGTCGGGTGAAAGTGATTGATGTGGCGGGGGCGAAAGTTGGGGGCGAGGTGAAGGGTGCTTTTGTTGGAGAGATTGGAGCGATGGTTTCGGATGTGGCCGGTGGTCGGTTATGGGTTGCGGATTCGATTGCGGGCCGGAGCGGTTTTGTTCGTCAGTTTACGGTGGGTGAATTTGCGGAAGTCGCGGTTTGGAAGGCGCATGAGGATTCGGTGTTGGGGTTGGCGTTGTCGGGGGATGGGAAGTGGTTGGCGACGGCGGGTGCGGACCGCGTGATGAAGCGGTGGGGCGCTGAAGATCACGGGTTGGCGGGGGTTTATGAGGGGCACACGAATCAGGTCTTGTCGGTGGTGTTTGAGCCGACGGGAACTCGGATTGCGACGGCGGGTGCGGACCGCGAGGTGAAGGTCTGGGATCGCGAGACGCGGGAGCAGGATGCGGTTTTGGGTGATAAGCGGCAGGTGTTTACCGCGTTGGCTTGGGGGAAGGATGGGGTGAGTTTAGTGGGGGTGACCGATCGCGGTGCGGGCTCGGCGTTTAGCGAGATTAAGAAGCATACGGGTGAGCAGCGATCGGATACGGGGAAGGTCAAGGTTTTGGAGAAGGTGACGTCGGCGTTGCAGTCCGTGGCGATTTCGCCGGACGGCGCGACGGCGGCGGCGGGTGGAGAGGACGGGCGCCTTCACGTGTGGACGTTGAAGGATGGGAAGCCGGTGGAGTTGAAGGAGTGAGCGGCTAGGCGGGCACGAGTGCGATGCGGAAACCGAGATCGTCGAACCGGTTGCCGATGGCGCCTTTGCCTCGAACGGCAGAGCGGCAGGCGGCTGGGTTTGCGAGGAGAGAGCCGCCGCGGATGGTGATGTAGACGCCGGATTCTGGGGGTGTAGCGCCGAGGGAATCGGCATACCAGTCGTTGGTCCATTCCCAGACGTTGCCGTGCATGTCGTGAATGCCCCAGGCGTTTGGGGCTTTTTGTGCGACTGGGTGGAGTTTTCGTGCGGAGTTCCCGTCGTACCAGCCGAGGGCGTCTAGGGCGATGCAGGACCCTTTTTCGCTGGAGAGGTTGGAGCCGTTATTGAGGGCGGAGGTGGTGGTTGCGCGGCAGGCGTATTCCCATTGGGCTTCGGAGGGGAGGGCGAAAGACCATCCGTCGGGGATCAGACGTTTTCCGAGGGCGGTTTGGGTGAGGCGGCGGCAGAACTCGCGCGCGTCGTTCCAGCTGACCATGACGGCAGGGAGTGTTTCTCCGTTATTACGTTCGGGGTCTTCGCCCATGAGGTGTTTCCACTGCGATTCAGTGATGGTGGTGTGGGTGATGAAGAAACCGGTAGGAAGGGTGGCGAGAACTTGGGATTCGTTATCGGCGCGGCCTGCTTCGTTTCCGGGGCTTCCCATTAGGAACTCGCCAGGGGGACACCATTTGAGATTCAGATTTGGGAGTGCGGGACAGTTTGCCGAGCCGTTGGTCGGGCTCTTCGAGAGCGAGATGAGGGTGCGACGTGACAGAATGGAGGGGGCGAATCGGAGCAGTGTTTTGCGGTGGCCGACGGGACGAACACCGATTTCTGCGAGGTCGGCATCGGTAAGGTCTTCGAGCAGGCTGTCGGAGATGGCGTTGGCGTCGAAGGCTGGGATGTACACATCCAGGGCGAGTTCGCGGAGTAAGTCGTGTGTGGCGGGGGATGTTTGTTCGGAGCCGCATGCTGCGCAATATTTTGCGAGAGGGTTGATGGGGGATTGGCAGTGGCGGCAGGAGGACATGCAAGGAGCAGAGCAATCCATGTGCGTGGGGCGGGATTGTCGGTTGAGGCGGTGGAATCTTGGTTTAAGGATGACGGGATGAACATCGAGTCAGCGCTGGCGGATTTGTTTACGTTTTTGAGGTTTCCGAGTGTATCGACGGATCCGTCTCGTGCGGATTCGGTGCGTGACTGTGGGGCGTGGTTGTGCAACTATCTGTTGGATGGTGGCTTTCGTGCGTCGCTCCATGAGACGGAGGGGCACCCGATTGTGTTGGCGTTTGGTCCGGTGAAGGAGGGGCGTCCGACGGTTTTGATTTACGGTCATTATGATGTGCAGCCAGAGGTGCCTGTTTCGGAGTGGGATACGGCTCCCTTTGAACCGGTGGTACGTGAGGGGCGGATTCACGCGCGGGGTGCGACGGACAACAAAGGTCAGATTTTCGCGCACGTGTGTGGGGCGGTGGAGGGGTTGCGTCGGGACGGGGATTTGCCGGTGAACCTGATATTTTTGGTCGAAGGGGAGGAGGAGATTGGGAGCGGCAATCTGGAGCCGTTTTTGGTGCGGCATCGTGATGCGTTGCGGTGCGATGTGATTGCGGTGTCGGACACGGGGATGGTTGCGGAGGGGGTGCCGACGTTGACGTGCGGGTTGCGTGGGATTGCGGCGATGGAGGTGCGGTTACGGGGGCCGAAGGTGGATTTGCACTCGGGGATTTATGGGGGTGCGGTGCGGAATCCGATTACGGCATTGAGTCGTCTTTTGGCGACGTTGCATGACGCGGAGGGGCGTGTGGCGGTGGGCGGGTTTTATGATGGGGTGGTTGAAGTGCCTGAGAGTTTGAGGGGTGCGTGGGGGAGGTTGCCGCTGAACGACCGTGTGTTGTTGGAGGTGACGGGTGCGCCTTCGTTGGAGGGGGAGACGGGTTTTTCGGCGCTGGAGCGGGTTTGGGCGCGTCCGACGGCGGAGATTAACGGGATTGGGGGTGGTTTTCAGGGGGTTGGGTCGAAGACGGTGATTCCGCGGGAGGCGTTTGCGAAGCTGACGTTCCGTTTGGTTCCGGGGCAGGATCCGGCTCGGGTGTTGGAGTTAGTGCGCGGGCATTTGGAGCGGAACGTGGAGCGTGGGGTGGAGTTGGAGGTGGAGCTGGGGCATACGGGGATGCCGTATTTGGTGGATGCGGAGGGGCGGTACGCGCGTGCGGCGGTCAGTGCGTTGGGGGAGACGTTTGGGGGGCGCGAAGTGGCGGTGATTCGGGAGGGAGGGAGCATCCCGATTATTACGTCGTTCAAGAAGGTGTTGGGGGTCGACACGTTGCTCTTGGGATTGGCGTTGCCGGATTGCAATGCGCATGCGCCGAACGAGACGTTTCCGGTTGCGAACTTTGAGGCGGGGATCCGGCTCAATGGGGCTCTGTTGCGCGCGTTGGCGCGGGCGTGAGCGGGTTAGTGTTCTTGAATGAAGTAGCCGAGGCTTTCGAGCTCGATGGCGAGGTCGACGTTGTTAACGACGACCTCTTCGGGGACTTGGAGGATGGTGGGCGCGAAGTTGAGGATGGCTTGAATGCCCTCGGAGACGAGGCGGTTGGCGACCTCTTGGGCGACGGGCCCGGGGACGGTGAGGATGGCGATTTTGACGTTTTTTTCGCGAATGAAGGATCCGATTTCGTTCATTCCGAGGACTTGGATTCCGAGGTCGCGGGGGCGTTCGCGGGTTGGCTCGGCGTCGAAGGCGGCGACGACTTCGAAGCCTTCGCGAGCGAAGCCGCCGTATCCGAGGAGGGCGCAGCCGAGATGACCTGCGCCGACGAGGATGACGGGTTGGAGGCGTGCGGTGCCGAGGATGTGGGTGAGTTTTTCGGAGAGGGCGGAGACGGAATAGCCGAGGCCGCGGGTTCCGAGGTGGCCGATGTAGGCGAGGTCCTTGCGGAGTTGGGCGGGTTTGACGCCGGCGGCGCGGGAGAGCGCGACGGAGGAGACGGTATCGATGCCGTTGGCGCGGAGGCGTTGGAGGGCGCGGTAGTAGACGGACATCCGGTAGACGGTCTTTTTGGGGATCGATTGCCGGAGAGATGCGCTAGTCATTGCAATGATAGTTTGTGAAACCACTCTTAAAAAAGAGTAATCTCGGATGGATTGCGTTCCACCTAAAAATTTGCCTTTTGGCCACTTTTGACTCAAAAGAGTGTATGTCGTCGATTTCACCCATTGAACCGAGTTTGAGTTCAAAAGCGCTGAGCGCTGTGGAAGACGCGCTGCGCGCGCGACTAGATGCGATGATGCGGATCGCGTCAGGATCCAAGATTGCTTCGGCGAAGGAAGCGCCGGGAGCGACGGGTGTGTCTGTTAATCTCAGTGCACGTGGCGCGCGATTGGGCGCGGATCGTGCGAGCTTGCAGAATGCAGCGACGTTCCTGCAGACACAGGCGTCAGTGATCTCACAGATGGCTGAGGTTTTCTCAGAGGTGCAGACGCTGACCTTGACCATTGCTCAGGGCTTGACGGTGAGCGATGCGTTTTTGACTGGTAAATCTGACGATCTCTCGCGGTTCACCAAGTCGGATCAGGCGGTCTTGGTGCAGCAGTTTTATTCGAAGGTCGATACATTGTGGTCTTTGGCAAATGAGACGTTTGGTGGCGTGAACTTGTTTGATGTGGAGGGTTCCGAGCAAGGTGCTGGGTTGGAACTGAGTTTAGCTGATGGGACCATTGTTAATGTTACGAAGTTTGACTTGTCGTCGTCTCGCGAGGACATCTCTCCGTTCGGACAGGACATGGACAACCTAGGTTCCCTAGTAAGGATGTCGGCGACAGGGGGTGCGGGCACTGCTACATTAGAGGATTGGATTTATCGGTCGGCACTTGCGGAACCCGGCGAGCGAAACCAGTTCAAGACCATTGAAGCTGCTCTGACGGGGATGATGGTTCGAAATGGCGTGGAAACCTTGGCGGTGCAAGATGCTTCTGACCGGATGGCCTCTTATTCGGTCGGGAATGCGGTTTCGCTAGGGAGTATTGCCGATAGCAATCTAGCGCAGGACATGACTGCGTATGCCGGTTCCAACATCCGGTTGTATGCGTCTTTGGCGATGATGGCTCAGTCGAAGGTGCGGCCGACGATGGCGTTTAGTCTGATTACGGGATCTTAGGATTTGCGCGGCGTGACCGTTTGATTTTGCGTTGGGCGGTAATGGCTTTCACTGGGTGGGAGGATTGAGAGCGAATGGGCTGAGGTTCGGTAGTGCCTTGCAGATCCATCGATCGGGGATGGTTTCTGTTCGAAGATTAAAGAATGAGGCGATGTCGGTGTAATAGGCGCGGGCGAGGGCAATCCGGGTTTCGGTGGCGGCGAGTTCGGTTTGAAGCGCGAGGAACGATGTGTCGGATTTAAGGATCGGGTGTGATTCAGCTAGGGCGATAAGGGTCGGGGCGCAAGACGCGTGTGGATGGCTCGCTTGGTTCCGGAGGCGTGCGAGCGTCTCTTGCAGGTTGGCTTCGTGTTCGGCCGACGCTTGCACGGTCGACACGAGGGATGGGATGAGGTCGTTACGCCGTTTGAGCGTGACGTCGACGTTGCTGGCGGCTTGTTCGACGCGGCGACGAAGTGCGGTGATGCTGTTGAAAGCGGTGACGCACCATGCCGACAAGCCGAGGATGCTGAAGGCACAGGGACTGATGCTGTGGATGAACCATTCGCTGGTGTTGGACGTACCGGGGAGGAGGCGTTGGGTCGCGTAGGCGAGGAGGAGACCTCCAAAGAACCAACCGCGCGCCGACCAACCGAGTGAGGAGCGAACTCCGTCTTCGCCGCGGACAGAAATAATAAAAAGGGAGGCGTCTTTTGACGCTGCGATTTCTGCGGCCACGATGTCGGCCCTCTCGCGTGCTTGTCCGATGACGTAGACAGCCGCGCCGTTTGTGATGGCGGACTCCGTGAAACGTCGGCGATGGGTGGAATGAGAAACAGCTGAGGCTGGGCCTTTTGCGAAGTAGAGGGGATCGTTTGGGGTGCTGGTTTCCGAAAAGATGGAGGCCGATTGGAGGTCAGCCCCAGCGGGGTGGACGAGGATCTGACCGTGGTCGTCTTGCAGGAGGAAAGGGATGGATTCGCTGCCGGCCGCAACGGTTTCCCAGCCACTTTCGGTGCGGGTGCGCCACTGGGTTTTGCCATTCGAATCCGTGTACGATTCGCGGATGGATTTCTCCCAGTGCTCTTCGATGGCCCAGGAGAAGTGGACGCATTCTGATTCGGCGAGGTAGCTGGTGAGGGGTTGTTCGGCGATGGCGTGGCCATTCAGTTCAACCATCCCGATAAAGACTCCGGTGGTCTTGGAGGTTGGGGTATCATCGACGATTCTGCGGCGTTTGATGGCGCGTTGAGAGAGGACGAGGCATCCGAGGCAGAGGATGCCTGCAAGGGCTGGCAACCACAGCGAATCAGCTGACACAGGGCCTTGACTCCTTTCTCACGGATGGAGAGCCCCTTAGAACTTTACTTCAGGGGTTGCTTTTTCCGTTGGCGCGGCCTCAAAAAGCGGCTCGCTTTTAAATCCAAAAAGACCGGCGAGCAGCACGTTTGGGAACACCTCGGTGCTGGTATTGTAGCGGGTGACGGAGTCGTTATAGGACTGGCGGGAAAAGGCGATGCGATCTTCCGTGGCGGCGAGCTCAGTTTGAAGCTGGAGGAAGTTGGTGTTTGCCTTGAGGTCTGGGTACGCCTCCGTCACTGCGAGTAGGCGACTGAGCGCGTGGGTCAGTTCGCCCTCGGCTTTGATGGCTTCGGAGTTTGTGCCTGCCGAGGTAGCTCGCGCCCGAGCATTGATGACGTTTTCGAGGGTCTCTTTTTCGTGGCTGGCAAACCCTTTGACGGTGTTGACGAGGTTCGGGATGAGGTCGTGTCTGCGTTTGAGTTGTACGTCGATTTGTGCCCAACCGTTACGCACGCCTCCGCGTCCTTTAACCAAGCGATTGTAAATCGCGATGCCTGCGAGGGCGGCTATCAGCGCAAAGATGAAAAAGCCGACAATCAAGACGAGGAGGACGGATGCCATAGGGGGTGTGGATTAAGCCGAGCCCGCGTTGGAACAACAGGAGCGACGTCATGTAGCTAACCCACAATCGGACAGATGAACAGAATAAGGGAACCTGCAGTAATGCTCATGCAAGGATGTCGTGAATCACGTGACCGGCGACATCGGTCAGCCGAAAATCCCGGCCACTGTAGCGGAAGGTTAGCTTTTCGTGATTTAGTCCGAGCAGGTGTAGTAACGTGGCGTGCAGGTCGTTAACATGTACGCGATTTTCGACGGACTTGTAGCCAAAGTCATCGGTTCGACCGTAATGAAAACCGCCTTTTACGCCGCCGCCGGCCATCCAGATGGTGAAGGCATGCGGGTTGTGATCGCGACCGAGGGAGCCTTGCGAGTCGGAGGTTCGTCCAAACTCGCCACCCCAGATCACGAGCGTGTCTTGCAACATTCCGCGCGCCTTGAGGTCCGCGATCAGGGCTGCGGCGGGCTTGTCTGTCGCGGCAGCACAGGAACGGTGATTGGTTTCGATGTTGTTGTGTCCGTCCCACGGCACGTCGTCCACGGAGCCATCGCCGGAAGCGCCGCGTCCGGCGAAGATTTGGACGAAGCGAACGCCTCGTTCGACCAGGCGGCGCGCGATGAGGCATTGTCGACCGAAGGGGTCGGTGTCTTTTTCGTCCACGCCGTAGAGTTTGCGAGTGGCTTCCGTTTCGCCGGTGATGTCCAGCGCTTCGGGTGCAGCGGTTTGCATGCGGTAAGCGAGCTCGAAGCTGGAGAGACGGGCCATGACATCGGCTTGGGCGCCGCGTTTTTCGGCGTGGTTACCGTTCACTTGACGCAAGAGGTTAAGCGCAGCGCGCTGTTGGTCGTCGGTCTCGTCTTTTGCGCGGAGGATATCGTCGATGGCCTCCCGTCGCCGCGCGTCCAGTGCGAGCGCTTGGAACGATTTTGGGAGGAAGCCCGCGCTCCAGATTTGGTCGTCGCCTCGCGGTTTGCGTCCGTGCATGACGACGTAGGCGGGCAGGTTCTCGTTTTCTGCGCCGAGCCCGTAGGTGATCCACGCTCCTGCGGCGGGGCGACCGGGGACGGTGGAGCCGCACATGAGCTCGATGGAAGCGGGCGCGTGGTTGTTGGCGCGGAGGAACATGGAGTGGATGAAGGTCATGTCATCCACGTGTTGGGACAGGTGCGGGAAGAGGCTGCTGACCCAAGTTCCGGATTTACCGTATTGTTTCCAATCGAAGGGTGAGCGGAGGCATTTGCCGCTGGTTTTGAAAAAACCGGTTTGAGGATCGCTTCCTGGAAGCGTCTCTCCGGCACGGGCTTGAAGTTCGGGTTTGTAGTCCCAGGTGTCGACTTGCGAGGGCGCGCCGGTCATGAACAACCAGATGACGGACTTTGCTTTTGGAGCGAAGTGAGGAGTTGGGCTTTTTGGAGTCTCGCTGGCGGCGCTGCTTTTTTGTTGGAGGAGCGAGGCTAGTGCGAGGGATCCGAGGCCGTGACCGGCCTGCTGGAGAAAGCGGCGGCGAGATGGGAGATGGATGTGGTTAGTATCAAATGCGGAGTCCATGGTCAGATGTGTGAGGGAGCGGCGTCCGGATTAGTCGACGTAGATGAATTCGTTGGTGCAGAGGAGAACGTTGCATGTGCGCGCGAGGGCCTCTTGAACCGTTTTTGGATTTCCCTCCTTTCCGGAGGGAATCTGCGAAAGCAGGTGACCACTGAATCGTTCGTGTTCGTCGGGTTCGGGTGGGCGTGCAAGGGCGATGCGGAAAGCGTGGTCGAGTGCGCCAGCGGGCGTGGGGTCTTTTGCGATGGCCCGAGCGGCGAGTTTGGCGGCCGCGTTTCGGACGAAGGGGGAGTTGAGCATGGTGAGGGCCTGAGTCGGTAGCGTTGTGATGCCGCGGTCACCGATGCTTTGGGTGGGCTCTGGTGCATCAAACAGGGTGAGGAAGGGGATGAGTTCGCTACGCCGGACGCGGAGGTAGACGCTTCGTTTAGGTGCGTCCAAGTTGGAGACACTGGGGCCGAACAGCTCGTTGGAGAGTGTCCCTGCGATTGCGAGGAGACTGTCACGGATGGCCTCAGCTTCGAGACGTCGTGCAGGACGATTCCAAATCAGTTTATTTTCTGGATCTGCTTGTCGAGCAACGGGGTCGAGCGAGTGGCCCATTTGGTATGCGGCGCTGGTGACGATGCGGCGGTGGAGGGCTTTCATCTTCCACCCATCAGCGATGAACTGGGATGCGAGATAGTCGAGCAACTCGGGGTGGGTTGGTCCGTCTCCCTGGGTTCCGAAGTCGTTCGTGGTGTTAACGATGCCTTTGCCGAAGTGATGCTTCCAGACGCGGTTCACCATCACTCGGGCGAGGAGCGGGCCGGCGCCCTCCTTATCGTCGGTCATCCAGTTGCCGAGGGCGACGCGGGGATGTGTTTTTTCGGAGTCAACCCAGCGTGAGCGATCGGCGCGGGAGAGGACCTCGATGAATCCTGTGTCCGCTTTTCCCGCTTTGTTGTCCACCTCGCCACGACGGAGGAGGAACACATCTGCGCCACCTGTTTTTGTGGAGTAGACGTTTACGAACTCGGGACGGGGTTGATGCTTTTGGAGGTCGAACTCGGCGGAGGCAACTTTTGCGGCGTCCGGATGGGATGCCGAGAGCCATCGGATGATACTGTCGCGGATTGTAGATTGTCCGCGTTTGGCTGCGTCCAAATGGTGAGCAATTGCGAGTTCTGCGGTGTCTTGTGGTGTGACTGGATCGCTGAGAGTCGGCGTTTCGTTGGCTTGCGAGAAGGCGATTCGGAATCGGCCCAAGCCGAAGTATCCTGTGAAGCGGAGTGCGACTTCGATTTCGGTGCCGCCCTCGAAGGCGGGTGCTCCACCTTCGATCGTGAAGATGGCTGCGTGGTCTTTGCCTTGTTGCGGGTCGACAGCCCAGCCTGAGCTTAGGTTGTTATCGACGGCATTCGCCAGTGGGTAGTTTTTCTGTTCGTGCGTCGCAGCCAATGCTTTGATGAAAAGCGGCTTTTGTTTTTCCTTGGATGCCGGATCCAATGGCCTTGCGGTCACCTTGACATCGCTCAGCACGAAGTTGCCGTTGTCAGAGAGGCCGGGGCCTTTGCGCGGGAGCTTCGGGTCCGAGAAAGCGTCGAGTCTCAGGCTACGGATGTCTTTTTGGAGGGTGCGAAACTTGAGTGTGTAGGTGTCATCTTTCGCCTTGTTGCCCGTGTAAACGATCACGCCTCCTGAGGTGGCTTCGAGGAAAGCGGTTTGGGCGTTCACGCTGAACGCTTCGAGGCTTTGCCAAGGGGCGGGCGCCGCCGGGCCCGTTGCAGCGGCTTGGAGAGCGGATTCCAGATGGTTTTTGGCAAAGCCAACTCGGAGAGCGTTGACGGTCGCTGAGTGCGCGGCGTAGTCGGCCTTCTTTTTTTCGACGTCGACGTTGGGTTTCTCAATTTTCACTTCGCCGTGTTCGGTGCGGGCCAGTGAGGCGGCGAGAGAATAGTAATCCGCTTGGGTGATGGGATCGTACTTGTGGTCGTGACAGCGAACGCAGCCGATGGTGAGTCCGAGCATCGCGCCACCGGCGGTCGAGAGCATGTCGTCGAGCTGATCGTAGCGAATCCGTTCCTTGGTCTTGGCGGTGATTTGTCCGGGATACGGTCCTGCGACGAGGAAGCCGGTTGCAGCCGCGCCTTCGATGGGGTCGCCTTTCATGACGTCTCCCGCGAACTGGCGTTGAACAAACTCGTTGTACGGCATGTCAGCGTTGAGCGCCTTAATGACCCAGTCGCGGTAGAAGTAGGCGCCGGGCCGGAATCCATCGAACTCGTAGCCGCCGCTTTCGGCGAAGCGCACGATATCGAGCCAGTGACGTCCCCAGCGTTCTCCGTATTGAGGACGTTCGAGGAGGCGATCAACGATTTGTGAGTAATGGAGGGGCGAGGGGTCTTTTTCGAATGCGGCAACTTCCTCTGGGGTTGGGGGTAATCCGACGAGGTCGAGGTGAAGACGGCGGAGGAGTTGAGCGGGGGCGGCTTGGGGGGCAGGTTTGATTTGGCGTTCCTCTTGTTTGGCGAGGAGGAAGTGATCGACGTCATTCTTGGGCCATGTCGTATTTTTGACGACGGGGGCTTTCGGGTTGGAAAGCGGTTGGAAGGCCCAGTGGCGGCGCCCTTCTTCGATGTTGATTTCCCGTTTGGCTTGGCCGGCGGAACCTGTTCGCGGGTCCGGTGCGCCCATGGCAACCCACTTGACGAAGTCTTCGATGAGTTGGTCAGGCAGCTTCTTTTTGGGGGGCATGGCGGTGTCGGAATCGTTCCAGCGCACGGCTTTAATTAAGAGACTCTCGTCGGGTTTACCCGGGATGAGGGCGGGACCGGTGTCGCCGCCTTTGAGGACGCCGGCTTTGGTATCGAGGAAGAGGCTGCCTTTGAGTTTGCCGTTTTTTTGTGCGGCGACGGAGTGGCACTGTTCGCAGTGCTCGGAGAGGGCCGGTCGGATGCGTTGTTCGAAGAAGCTTGTTTGCTCGGGGGAGAGGGGGGCATCGGCCGCCTGAGCGGCGAGGCTAGTGAAGCAAAGGATGAGGAGTGCGATACGGGGGCTCATACAGGAGGGGTGTCTTCAGAGTAAACCGCTTGGGAAGGCTCGGTCTTATGTTCGAAGGCGTGGAGCGACGGGGCTGAGAAAAAGGCTCGATTTGGCGGAGCGGCCCGAGCTCGTTCTGCCCGAGAGCATTGTGCCGCTCGTCTGAATCCGCCGTGAACGAGGACTTCGGTCAACAGACTCGCTCGGGATGGGTTGGGCATCCCGAGAGTTGTTGGGCTAAGTGGCGTGGTTACCAGCGGTCGGTTCGGAACGGCTGGGCCGGCAATCCGTTTTGATTGAACAGGTTGGCCCAAGGGAACTGGGCGGAGTACGCGTAGCGGACTGCTTCCGGTTTTTCGATGGAGGGGTGTGAGACGAACACTTCCTCGCCCTGAATGGTGGCATCCGCCCAGACAAACTTTTTGTCTTCGCCTGCGATGATGAAGCCTTGGAGTTTGGTGCCATGCTGGAAGGCGAGTCCTTTACCGACGTGGGTGAACTTCACGATAAAACGTGATCCATCGATTCGGTGAGAGGTGTAGACGGGGCCGAGGCACTCCTCGCCGGATTGGTACACGGTGGATTGGGCGACGAGCGCGGCTCGCGCGCCGTAGCCGGATTTGTTCGAGGGGTGGATGCCGGGTCCGAGGTCGGTGCTGGTGACCATGTGGGTATTTGGGATGCGCATTAGGCTGAGGTGGAGGGCGTACGAGTAGTCGCCTGCGTCAGGTGGCGGGACGGTTGCGGGAAGTTCGGAGAACTTGTTTGCTTTGTCGGTCACTGGGTTGGAGTAGTCCCAAGCGGGGCCGCCGCCGCTGGGTTTTTGAACGTAGAGGAATGGGAAGTCACCCTGGTCCCAGACCTTGCGCCAGCCTTTGATGAGGGCATTCATGACGTTGAACTGGTCCACGCCTGCGATGGCGGTTCTGCTTTCGCCTTGGTCCCAAAGAACGCCGCGGATTCCGTAACCAGCCATGGGCTGGATGAAGCGTTCGTAGAGGTTGCCGATCTTGCCCTTGCTTTCGCCGGGGAGGACAACGGGTTCGGGGGCGCGGGGGGCGGGTGGGGGTTGTTTGCCTTCCGCTTTTGCTTTGTCTGCTAGCGGTTTCCACTGCTCCAACTCTGAGTCGTACTTGGCCTTGGCGGCGGCGAAACGTTCCTGTTCTTTGGCGAGGTCGAAGGTGGCGCGTGATTTTTCTGCGGCATCCCGGCAGCCGGCATCGGTGCGGTACATTTCTTCGCTGAGCCAATAACCCGAGGGCGTGCCGCCTACGGCACCGACGGTGAGTCCAACGGGAACACCCAGATGTTTTTGCAAAGGAACCCCGAACCCGAAGAGGATTGCGCTGAAGTTGTTAATCGCCGCTGGCTCTGCGACTTCCCACGAGCGTCCGGGAGAGCTGGTGCGGAGGCGGATGAGCGGGTAGGTGCCTTCCGCAAGTTTTGCGAGGACGGGGTCACCCTTGGCGTAGCCGCCGACGGTTCCTTGCATGTTGGATTGACCTGAGCCAACCCAGACTTCCCCGACGAGCACATCTTTGAGGGTCACGCGACTTTTCTCGGAGGCAGGAGATTCGGAGGCAGTGAGTTCTGCTGGGGAGGCGTTGGTCTTCAGTGGATTGAGCTTCACTGTCCAGCGGCCATTTTGGTCGGCGGAAGCTTTCGCGGTTTGTCCTGCGAAACTGACGGTGATTTCGCTACTGGGCGTGCTCGTGCCCCAGACTTTGAGGGGAAGGTCGCGCTGGAGCACCATGTGGTCCGTGAAGGGGTCGCCTAGTTTGATCTCGGCGAGCAGGGGAAGGGTTGAGGCTGAAAGGGAGAGAAAAGTAACGAGTCGTTTCATAGGTGGGTAGAGGTGCACGAAGTGCGCCAGTGAAAGTGACCTTGGGAACGGTGATTGAACCTTTTATCGACGTCGTCTTTCGGAGTGTTTGGATTGCCGTCTGAAGGGCTTCGGCTAGTGACGAGGGATGGGCAAACAAACGGAAATCCCTGTGATGACTTTGGGCGGGTGCGTTTTTCTTCCTGGCCAGTACTTGCCGCTGCGCATTTTTGAGGCGCGGTATCGGAGGATGCTTTTGGAGACGTTGGAGGGAAGTGGTGAGTTTGCGGTGTCGATGCGGGACGATTCCCGAGTGGACGAAACGGATGACGAGCCGCCGTGTCCGTTTACCTGTATTGGACGGATTGCGGGTCATGTCTCGAATGATGACGGTACGTTTGACGTGGTATTGGAAGGGGTTCGGCGGGCGCGGGTTTTGGGACGGGTGAGGAGCGAGCCGTATCCGGTTTTGGGAGTGGAGTTGGTGCCGACGGGTGACGATGCGGCGGAGTCGCGGGAGGTGCGTTCGATGATTTCAGCGTGTTCGCGACTGTTGGCGGGGGGCGGGGCGGAAGGGGCCGCGGTTCTTCGACGGTTTGAGTCGTTGTCTGGTTCGCCGGGCAGTTTGGCGGATGCGGTGGCGGGCATCTTTTTCGACGACAGCAAGGTGCGTCGTCGCGTGCTGGAGATGGTATCGGGGAGTGAGCGATTTCAGTACGTGCTGAAGTTGTTGGGGCGCGTGGGATGGCGGAGCGAGATTGAGAGGCCGGATTCGGGAGGCTTGGGGTTGAACTGAAATCTGCAGAGGGCGGTGGCCCACGGGACCTACACGACCCATGGGGCGCGCGACAGCGGTTGGCGAAATCGTTTCTCTAAACGGGCGAATACGGTCATCGTTAAGGGCTATGTCCCGAAGCGAGCTGATTCATGCGTTGAATGCACCGGACCGTCCGACGGTTTCGGTGGAGTTCTTCCCCCCGAAAGACGAGGCAGCGGCGGCGGTGATGATGCGCACGGCGTCGCAGTTGCAACCGATGGGGATTGATTTTGCTTCAATTACGTACGGCGCGGGAGGGACGTCGCGGGATACGACGCTTTCCTATGGGACAGAGCTGGTGCGGATGGGCTTTCCTTTGATTGGGCATTTGACGTGCGTCGGGCATTCGCGAGCGGAGTTGGAGGGGATTATTGGTCAGTACGATGCTGCGGGATTTTCGGGGGTTTTGGCGTTGCGCGGGGATCCGCCTCGCGGGCAGACGGTTTTTACGCCGCATCCGGAGGGATTCGCGCATGCGGAGGGATTGGTGCGACTGATTGGGGAGGCGGCTCCGGGGCGGTTTGCTGTGGGGGTTGCTGGGTTTCCGGAGCTTCATCCGGAGGCGGTGGATGAGGTGTCGGATACTGTATTTCTCGCTCGGAAGGTGGCTGCGGGAGCGGATTTTGTGACGACGCAGTTGTTTTTGGATAACGCGGATTATTTCCGGTTTGTGGAGCGTGCTCGCGCGGCGGGAGTGACGTGTCCGATTGTGCCGGGGATTATGCCGGTGCTTTCGCTGCGGCAGGCGCGAAATTTCTGTGGTTTCTGCAAGGCGCAGATTCCGGGGGAGTTGGTGCGGGAGTTGGAGGAGGCGGGTTCGGATGAGGAGATGCAACGTCGCGTGGGCGTTTCGTGGGCGGTGCGTCAGGTGCGCGGGTTGTTGGAGCGGGGAGCGCCGGGGTACCACCTCTACATTCTGAACCGCGCGGAGTCGGCTCTTGAGGTGCTGGAGAGTGTCCGCGGGTAGACAAGCCAACAAGCCACTGTTCGTCCTCATCCGGAGTGATTACCCCTCTCCTCGACTCGGTAGAGGGGCGTTGCGACGAGCGAATCGCAGGATGTGTGTATCCTCGACGAGTTTAAAAACGACCGTCAGGGAGACTTGGGCACCCGCTAGACTTTTCTCACTTAACTTTCGCCCCGCGGGATTCCAGCGCCTTTCTTACGGCCTCTTTTTCACCCCTGACGTTTGCCAGTTCCGAGGCTTCAATCCCATCGCCTTCGCCGAACCCCCAAAAGAAAGCCTGCATCTGGCTAGATTTCACACGCTGATTTTGAGCAGCGACCAACTGCGCTTCTCTTCGAGACAAGGAATCAAACTCTGCAGACAGCTTCCTTGAGTCGTAATGGTCATATTTCAGCCCGCTTGTGTAAGCCCCGGTTATCTGCGACGCGGGGGTTGGCATGTTTAAGCAGCCGGTCATCGATACGAGACCGAAAGATGCGATCAAAATCAGCAGGTGCGACTTCATAGGAAAAATGAACAGAGGTTTGAGGAACTAAACGAGGCTATGCCATTCAGGTAATTCTGCGATGCTGGGCACTTTCGCGCCTCCCCGGCGGAGTAGTTGGCGCGGGGAAGGGTGACCGGCCTGCTGGGGCAGGCCGGGTTTGGGTGTGTGCTGCTTACTTAGTGAGCGAGAAGTCCTTTGGCGGCGGCTTCGATGGGCGCTTTAAGGGACTCTGGGAGTTGTGCGAGAAGGGGTAGTAGCGGGCCGGTGTTGGCGATGCCCGCGAGCTCGACGGCGGTGTGGAGCACGGGGATGGGGCCGTGGGCGTTGCGCAGATTTTCGAGACCTTCGTAGCTGGCGCGGATGGATTCGGCGGTTTCGAAGTCGCCGGACTGCATCGCGCGGAGCATTTTTTGCGAGGGCGCCGGGGCTACGCAGACGCATCCGCTCGTGTAGGCTTTTACGCCGAAATCGCGCCAGTGGATGATGGCGGGTTGTTCGCCGATCCCGCTAACGAGGAGGTCGGTGCCAACGGCGTCAACGATGCCGCGGAGGAGGGCATCTTCGGCGGGGTCTTTGCGGACGACCGCGTACTTGATCCAAGAAATCACTCCGGCATTCACGAGGGATTTGACGACGTCAGGGGTGACGTAGCCTTCGTCTTTCACGTAGAGAACGGCGGGGATGCCGGCTTTTTCGGTCCAGCGGAGGACGGCGTTACGAACGCCTTCGGGGTTGGAGACGGCTGTGGTGGGGAGGAGCATCGCGGTGGGGAAGCGGCGTTTCTTGAGGATGGCGGCTTGGTCCATGGCGAAGCCGAAGTAAGGACCCACGCTTGGAACAATCCACGTGTCGGCTGCAGCACCGGCTTCGAGTTGGTCGAGCACTTCCTCGTATTCGGAAAGCGCTATATTGTAGAAGTTTGCGTTTCCTCCGTAGAGCAGGGTTGAAACGCCGCCTTGTTCGATGTGCTTGATGAGACGGGCATTCTGCTGGGCGTCTGAGCGCAGGTTTGCGTCTCGGCAAAGCGGCGGGACGGAGATGACGGAGCGGTCGAGGTCGGCCTTTGTGACGGGCGATGTTTTCATGGGTTTATCGGTTTAGTTTGGAGTTGAAGCGGTTAGTGGATTGCGGGCTCGGGCATGTCGGCTTTGCCGCCGAGGAAACGGAAGTCGCATCCTTCGTCGGCTTGAGTCACCTCGTTGAGATAGAGTGAGAGGTAGCCTCGGGTGACGGGTACGCGCGCGGGTTTCCATTGTGCGCGGCGCGCATCAAGTTCGGCGTCGGGTACATTCAGGGTGAGTTTGCGGTTGGGCACGTCGAGTGTGATGGTGTCGCCCGTTTTTACGAGGGCAAGAGGTCCGCCGGTGGCGGCTTCGGGTGCGACGTGGAGCACGCAAGCGCCGTAGCTGGTGCCGCTCATGCGGGCGTCGGAAATGCGGATCATGTCGCGCACGCCGGCTTTGAGCAGTTTTTTGGGAATCGGGAGCATGCCCCATTCGGGCATGCCCGGTCCGCCGACGGGTCCTGCGTTTTGGAGGACGATGATGGAGTCAGCCGTGATATCGAGGGCGTCATCGTCGATCCGTGCGGCGAGATCGTCGTAATCGGCGAAGACGACGGCGGGGCCGGTGTGGGTGAGGAACTGGGGTTCCATGGCGGCGTGTTTGATGACGGCGCCGCGGGGAGCGAGGTTTCCGTGGAGGATGGCGGTTCCGCCTTCAGGGGAAAGGGCGTTGTCGCGGGTTCGGATGACTTCGGTGTTGAAAATCGTGGCGCCTGAGATGTTGTCGCCCAGCGTTTTACCGTTGACGGTCATCGCTTTGGTGTCGAGGAGGTCCGTCAGTTGGTTGAGGAGGGCGGGCAGACCGCCGGCGAAGTAGAAGTCTTCCATGAGGAAGCGTCCGGCGGGTCGGAGATCGGCGAGGCGAGGGGTGATGCGGGAAATCTCATCGAATCGTTCGAGGGGAATTTTGACTCCGGCGCGTCCGGCCATGGCGACGAGGTGTACGATGGCATTGGTGGAGCCTCCGATGGCCATATCGGCAACGATGGCGTTGTCGAAGGATTTGGCGTCGAGGAAGGCGGAGGGTTTCAAGTCGGCCCAGACGTTTTGGACGATTTGGCGTCCGCATTCGGCGGCCATATGCCAGTGGGAGGCGTCGGCGGCGGGGATGGAAGAGGCGCCGGGGAGGGTGATTCCGAGGGTTTCGGCGATGGCCGTCATGGTGGACGCGGTGCCCATCGTCATGCAGTGCCCGTTGGAGCGGGCGATGCCGGCCTCGATTTCGCTCCACTCGGAGTCACAGAGATTGCCGGCGCGACGTTCGGCCCAGTATTTCCAAGCGTCCGAGCCGGAGCCGAGGGTTTGTCCGCGCCAGTTACCTCGGAGCATGGGTCCGCCTGGGACGAAGATGAAGGGGATGTTCGCGGAGAGGGCGCCCATGATGAGGCCTGGAGTGGTTTTGTCGCAGGCGCCGAGGAGGATGGCTCCGTCGATGGGTTGGGACCGGAGCAGTTCTTCCACTTCCATCGCGAGGAGGTTGCGATAGAGCATGGGGGACGGCTTCATGAAGGTTTCCGTCACGGAGAGCGCGGGTGCTTCGAGGGGCATGCCGCCTGCCTGGAGGACTCCTTTTTTTGCGTTCTCGGCGAGCACCTTGAAATGGAGGTGGCACGGGTTGAAGTCGGACCACGTGTTGACGATGGCGATGACGGGTTTGCCGGTCCAGTCGGAGGGGCCGAGGCCCATTTGTCGGGCGCGGGAGCGGTGGCCGAAGCTGCGGAGATCGTCTGGTCCGAACCAGCGGTAGGACCTTAGTTGTTCAGGTTTGAGTTTCATTTGAGAGGGAGAAGCCATGCGCAGAGCATGGTGAGGAGGAGACCGGCGAAGCCTTGGAGTGCCATCATAGGTGTGATGGTACGCAGGGCGCGGGCTTCGGGGAGTCCGGACGTTTTGCTGATGATCCAGAATCCGGCGTCATTCATCCAAGGGAAGGGTTTGGAGCCGCAGCCGATGGCGACGGCAAAGTAGACGGGGTTGATGGCGGAGCCTGCGGCGAGGAAGGCTTTTGCGATGGGGGCGGCGGTGATCATGGCGACGGTGGCGGAGCCTTGGGCGGTGCGCACGAGCATGGTGACGAGGAAGACGAGCGGGAGGGCGAGGGCGTGGAATCCTTCGAAGCGGTGGGCGATGTCGGCGGCGATACCGGTTTGTTGGAGGACGCCTCCGAAGGCGCCGCCGGCGCCAATGATGAGGAGGATGGCGGCTCCGTTGTTTACGGCGGTGGCGACGGCGGCGTTGCCGTTGCCGCGGCCCCAGCCGAAGAAGAGGGGGATGAGCGCGCTGACGGCTCCGAGGGTGAGTGCCATGTCTTTGTCGCCGAGGGTCGTAATCCAAGGAGCGAGCGGGTTACCCGATTTAACGAGGTCTTCGGAGAGTGAGGCGTCGAGGCCGATGAGGAGGAGGGGTAGGACGACGGGAATGAGGGCGATGAGCAGGGGCGGCTGTTTTGGGATGATGCCGTCTTCGGGTTCTTGGATGGAGTCTTGGGGCACGTCGAGTTGATAGCGTTGATTTGCCCAGCGGGCGAAGAGGACACCGGAGAGGGCGGCGCCAAGGCCGATGAGGCACCCGACGCCGATCATGGTGCCGAGGGGCACTCCGAGTTCGCCGGCGACGAAGAGGGGGCCAGGGGTTGGGGGGACTAGGGAATGGGTGATGGTGCCTCCCGCGACGGTGCACATGACGAGCAGGAGGTAATCGCGTTTGGTTTGCCGTGCGACGGCTTTGAAGAGGGGCGCGAGGAGGTACATGACGGTGTCGAGCATCACGGGGATGCAGAGGAGGAAGGATGAGAAGAAGAAGGCCCAGTGTGCGCGGGCTGCTCCGAGGACGCGGAGCATGGCGGAGGCGATGGTTTGGGCTGCGCCGGAGAGCATCATGCCTTCGCCGAGGATGGTGGCCATGGCGATGAGGATACCGAGGTTGGCGCTGGTGCGTCCGAACTCTTCGGCGACGCGGGCTGGGGCGGCTTTGGCGAGGAACTTGGTTTTGGCTTTTTCGGTCCACTCGCCTTTGACGACTTTTGCGGTGGCGTGTGCGGCGAGGTTTTCTGCGGGGGTCATCATGGCGACGCAGAACGCGCCGATGATGAGAGCGAGGAGGGCGTGCATACGCAGGCCGAGGATGCCGACGATGACGACGGCCATACCGGCGGCGAGGATGAGCAGGGGGTTCATGGGAACGGGTTGTGGGGGGTGAGCGTGAGAGCTTGGGGAAAGGTGATGTTGGGTGGAAGGGAAAAGCGGGTGTTGTCGCGCGTTGAAATCGGGTATGGAGAGAGGGCGTTTCGGACTCGCTGATTGGATTTGGCGGGTGCGAAACGCAGGACTTCGCAAAGCCCATGTTCTCGATTTTCCAGCGGATTTATCACTTCTTTGAGCAGCGCCGATCGTTGTCGGCGGTGTTGTTGGCGTTGGCGGTTATTTTGGGAGGGGATTGGGTGTTTGGGTTTGTGGAGCAGCCGTACTTGGAGTTGCTGGCGACGCTGACGAACGGGGCGTTGGACGGGGAGAAGGTCTTGGATTTGGGGAATGCTCCTGAGGCGTGGATGGGGTTGATGGCGTTGGTGTTGGGAACGTTGATCATCGTGATCTCGATTGCGTCGCAGAGCATTCCGAAGCTGATCGACCTCTACATGGAGGATTTTTTGAGTCTGTTTTACGTGTGGATGTTGGTGTTTTCGACGTTGCACGCGTTGGCGGTGATTGGGTTGAACGACATGGGGTGGGGGCGCTCGTCGAGTCATGTTTTCAATCTCCACCTCTTGTTCACGGCGCAGGCGTTGTTCGCTGTGCCGTACATTCTTTACATTCTGAAGCTGACGAAACCGCACGAGGTGATTGATGCGATTTATTTTCGGACGTTGCGGTTGATTCGGATGCTGAAGGCGCCGGGAGCTCCGGCGTTGATGAAGGACGAGGCGTTTGTTTCGAAGATGCAGTTTGAGTTGTTTGAGGCGTTGAACCAGTTGGCGGATTTGCTGGAGTACGTGTCGTTCAAGGAGCCGAAGGCGGAGATTATTCAGCGGATGAGTTTGCTGGTGCGGGAGTACGTGCCGGAGAAGCGAGACATCCCGGTGGAGTTTTTCGAGCCGACGCGGCGCATTCGGACGGACATCTCGTTTAAGACGATGGTGGACCAGTTTGAGACGATGGGACGTCAACGGACGTTTTTGGAGCAGAAGGCGTGTCGATTGTTGGGGAACGCGTACATCCGGTTGATGGAGGTGGGGGATTTCGAGTTGTCGTCGTTATGCGTGGCGGAGTTGGCGGCGATTAGTGAGTCGGCTCTGGAGGAGGGGGATACGGAGTTGATTGAGTTGTTGATTTTGAGGTTCAACACGACGTTGCGGTTTGCGATCAAGCACGGGTTGGTGAACGACGAGGCGCGGAACCTGTACAACGCGGCTTTTCATTACGGGAAGTTCCTCGAGAACCTGTTGGAGCGCGATCAGGTGAAGATTTTGCAGAAGGCGTTCTTTTACATTCGGATGTATGGAACGGAGATTTTCAAACACGGGAGGAAGCATCCGCCGCTGTACTTCATTGTGGATGTGTTTGCGGCGGAGATGAAAAAGATTCTGATCCGGACGCATGAGAAGGGGACGCCGGAGGAGGTTCAGCAGCAGTTGTTGCGGGAGTTTTTGCAGATTGATAGTCCGCCTGATTTTACGCGGGACGATTTGGACAAGGGTCAGTTGATTAACAATGGGGTGCGGGTGTTGCAGATGGCGTTGGGACTGTTTTATCTGCGGGAGGGGCGCGACGATTTTGTGATGCAGATCATCAAGGACATTTTGGATGATGTGGAACCGTTGGGGGAGGTGCTGTTCCGAGATGTGATTGAGAAGACGTGCAAGCGGTTACAGTTTTCGGGGCCGACGTTTTGGGAGGACACGGACCGCGGGAACGGGAACATTTACTACACGGCGGACCAGGCGCAGATTGAGCCGTTCAAGCAGCTGGTGTTTGCGCAGTTGGAGGCGCGGAAGAAGGGGTAGGGGGTAACCGAGCCAGCCAAGGCCGGTCCAGCTTCCGCTTTGCGGGTATCCAAGCTTTGATCAGGTGGTGACTTCGCGGAGGGCGGCGGCGAGGGAGGTGACGACGTGTGATTGTTGGTCGCGGGTGAGTTCGGGGAAGATGGGGATGGCGAGGCTCTCGTTTGCGGCGGATTCGGCGTTGGGGAAATCGCCGGCTTGGTATCCAAGGTAGCGGAAGCATTCCTGCAGGTGAAGCGGAAGCGGGTAATAGATTTCGGAACCGACGCCATGTTTTGCGAGGATGGCGCGGACTTTATCCCGATGCGGCACTCGGATGACGAACTGGTTGTAGATGTGGTGGTTCGAGAGGCCGGATCCGAGCCAGGGTTCTACGGGGAGTGCGAGTGCAGAGAGTTCTTGGGTGGCGGCAAAGGCTTCGCGGTAGAAGCGGGCTTTCGCTCGGCGTTCTGCGCTCCAGAAGTCGAGGTGTGGGAGCTTGATGTTGAGTACGGCGGATTGGATGGCGTCGATGCGGAAGTTGCCGCCGATGTCTGAGTGGAAGTAGCGCGGTTCCATACCGTGGTTGCGGAGGCGACGCATTTTCGCCGCGAGTGCATCGTCCTTACAGGTGACCATTCCGGCATCGCCGAAGGCGCCGAGATTTTTTGTGGGGTAGAAGGAATACCAACCGGCTTCGCCGATGGTGCCTGCGGCTCCGAGCGGGTGCGCTGCGCCGAGGGCTTGGGCGGCGTCTTCGAGGACGGGAACGCCGTGGGCGGCGCAGATGCGAGTGATGGCTTCCATGTCCGCGCAGCAGCCGAAGAGGTGGACGGGGCAGACGGCCTTTGCGTTGGGGTACTGTTTGAGCGCGTAATCGAGTTGACCGGGGTCGATGTTGAAGGTGTCGGGTTCGATGTCGACGAACACGGGGCGGGCTCCGACCCGCGCGATGCATCCTGCGGTTGCGAAGAAGGTGTAAGGGGTGGTGATGACGATGTCGCCGGGTTGTATCCCTAGCGCCATGAGGAGGATGAGTTGGGCGTCGGTACCGGAGGAGACGCCGATGCAGTGGCGGGCGCCTGTCGCGGTGCAGACGGCTTTTTCGAAATCTTCCGTTTTTTTGCCGAGCACGAGTTGCTGGGAGTCACAGACTTCGGCGATTTCGGCGAGGATTTGTTCGCGGAGCGGTTTGTATTGGAGCGGCAAATCGAGAAGCGGCACGTGCATCCCATAACGGTTCCCGATTCCCTGCATCTGCTCAAGGGCAACGTGCTTTCGGTTGGGCTTGGCGGTTCGATTCGAGGGGGGCAAGGTTGCGCGCATGAGTGCGGGTTCTGAAGTTGGTGTTCCGGTCTGGATGGCTTTGCCGTTTGCGGCGTTGTTGGCTGGGATTGCCATTGGGCCCGCCTTTTTCCACGGCTGGTGGGAACGGATGTATCCGAGGGTGAGCGCGTTGCTGGCGATTTTGACGGTGGGGTTGTACTTGCCCGGTCGGTCAGCGGGACCGCTTCTCCATGCGGTGGAGGAGTATGCGGGCTTTGTTGTTTTGGTTGGATCACTGTTTGTTGCGTCGGGGGGCATCTTGATTCGGGTTCGTGGTGAATCGACGCCGCTGGCGAATGTGCTCTTTTTGGCGGTCGGTGCGGTCTTGGCGAATGTGATTGGGACTACGGGGGCGTCGATGGTGTTGATTCGTCCTTGGATACGCACGAATCGGTATCGGATGACGGGTTTTCACGTGGTGTTTTTCATCCTGTTGGTGAGCAACATCGGCGGATGTTTGACGCCGATTGGGGATCCGCCGTTGTTTTTGGGTTACCTCAAGGGGGTGCCTTTTTGGTGGGTTGCGAAGGGTTGCTTCAACGGTTGGCTTCTGATGTTGGTGCTGCTTTTGGCGGTGTTTTACGGTCTGGACGTGAGGAATATGCGTCGGATTCCGGAGGGAGTTCGGCGGCAGCATGCGGAGGCGGAGCACTGGCATTTTTCGGGGTTTTGGTCGGTTGTTGCGATTGCGCTGATTTTGGGGGCGGTGTTTTTGCCAGCGGGATTCCGCGAGGGAGTGATGCTGCTGGCGGCGGGGTTGTCGTGGTGGAGGACGCCGCGGAGTCTGTACGAGGGAAATCAGTTCTCGTGGGGGCCGTTACGGGAGGTGGCGTGGTTATTTGCGGGGATTTTTGTGACGATGGTTCCGGCGCTCGACACTCTGCGGGAGCGAGTGGGAGCGGGTGGAGGTATG
The DNA here is from genome assembly GCA_044347165.1 of Chthoniobacteraceae bacterium. Lineage (GTDB taxonomy): Bacteria > Verrucomicrobiota > Verrucomicrobiia > Chthoniobacterales > Chthoniobacteraceae > JBEEPE01. Next base: position 33,226 of record JBIIXW010000002.1, on the reverse strand, counting down.
CCCACGGCGCTGGGGTTGTTTTGGTCGACGGGCGTCTTGTCGGGAACGCTCGATAATGCGCCGACGTACATGGCGTTTTTAGTGAGTGCGATGGCTGCAGCGGGATTGGACGTCGAGACTGGGATGGCTGCGTTCATCGCTCAGCATCCCGATTTACTGCGGGGGATTTCGATGGGGGCCGTTTTCTTTGGTGCTGCGACTTACATTGGCAACGGTCCAAACCTAATGGTACGAGCGATTTGCGAGCAGCAGGGCATTTCGACGCCGTCGTTTGGAGGCTATGTGTTGCGGTACACGGTACCGATTCTTTTGCCGGTGCTTGGGCTGGTCGGATGGATGGTGTTGCGGTGAGATGAGCGGATGTTCACTGGATTGATTGAGCACTGCGGACGGGTGCGCGCGTTGCGGACGGGGCACGGCATGGCGCGGTTGGAGGTGGAGACTCCCTACGTCGAGGCGGCGGGCATTGAGTTGGGCGAGAGCATCGCCATCAACGGGGTGTGCCTGACGGTCGTCGAGTGGGATGCTGCGGGACTGTTGGGATTCGACGTGTTGGAGGAGACGTTGCGATGCACGTCGCTGGGCGGTTTAGAGCTGGGCGGGATGGTGAACCTAGAGCGGGCGATGGCGGGTCATGCGCGTTTTGGGGGGCACCTTGTGCAGGGGCATGTGGATGGGGTTGGGACGGTGGAGCGGTTTGAGGCGGAGGGGACGGATTGGAGGCTCCGAATCGGATTTGATTCGGAGTTCAGCCGCTGGGTCGTTCACAAAGGCTCGATTGCGGTGGACGGGATTAGTTTAACGGTTGCGGCCGAGGGGAGCGGTTGGCTTGAGGCGTGCATTATTCCTCACACGCGGGCGGTGACGAATCTGGCTGCGTGTCGGGCTGGTAATCGGGTCAACCTCGAGTTTGAAGTCATCGCAAAGTACATCGACCGCATGTTGGAAAAGCGGTTTGGGGGGCAGGCGAAGGGCGGGCAAACGGACCGTTAATCTCTGATGACGGGATGTCGGGACGCGATGGGGAATCTAGCGGAATATCCTTCCGCAGCTTGCGATGTCCTCTGTCTTCGCTGCGGTTACTGGGATTTCAGGTAAGTTGCGATGTCGGAGATGGATTGGGGGGTTAGGCCGAGGGTGGTGGGGTCGTACATCAGCGAGCGGCCGAGGGGCTTGATTTCGGCGACCCGCGATTTTGGCACGTTTTGAACGAGGCCTCCCATGCTCTTGATGATCACGGGATCGGCGTTCGAGAGGATGATGCCGGTGATTTTAGCGCCTTCTTTTGTGGTGATGACGCTGCCCTCGTAACCGTGGGAAATTTCGGACGACGGATGCGCGATTCCTTGAATCACAACCTCCCGTGTTTGCTGGCGACCGAACGTCGTGAGATCGGGCCCAAACTCCATTCCTTTGCCCTTGATGCTGTGGCATGAGAGGCACACCGCCGCCGCAGCTTCGCCGCGTTTGGAATCCCCCTCGAGTCGTGCGATTTCTGCCGCAGGTGGGAGAATCGGGGAATCCTTCGGAACCGGAGGCATTTCGACGGATTGCAACTTCACATTTGCAGGGTCGTAAAGCCCGCGTTCCTTCATCGCGACGTCCAGACTGTGTCCACTCCACAGATTGCCTTTGCGATTGAACAACCACCACGTGGCCATGGCCTTGACCGATGAATCCTTTTCTGACGCCAGGGCCAAGGTGGCTTCTGCTGCGGCTTTGGACGCGTTGAAGGCGATTGCGGTGAGCGCGAGGTTACGGTCTGAGGCGTCGAGGCTTTGGGCGGATGCGCGCGCCTTGAGGGCTGGAATGGCGGCATCGGGGTGGAGCCTCCATGCGAGGCGGGCGAGCGCTGTTGGCCACGCTACGGGGTTTGATGAATTGGGCGTCGAGGTGGCGAGTGCGTGAAATAGCTCGGATTCGCATCCTGTCGCGCCGAGGCCGATTGCTTCGAGGTAGGCCCTGTCTTTGCCGTCATATTGGGCGGCCAGTTTCCCGAGGATTGGTACGCTCACTTCCGCTGGGAATCCGCGGAGCGACAGAGCGACTTCGCGCCGCACTGCCGGATTGGAGTCGGATGCCATTTTGGCTGCAAGGGAGGGGATGGTGAGGTTTGCGGGCGGATTCGGTGAGCCTGAAGATGCCGGAATGACGCGGCGAAGAGCTCGGTAGGCGACGAGGCGTTGGGTGGAGTCGGTGGAGGCGAGGAGAGGTGTGACTTGTGCGATGCCCTCGGGGCCAAGCTGAGCGAGGATCCAAACGGCGCGGGCTGCGAGGTATGGATTTGCGTCTTTCGCCAGAGTTGTCAGGGCACCGATGGCGGATTTTCCGGACTTTTTCAGAGCGTTGAAACCGAGGTTGCGAACGTTCGGTGACGGGTTCCGGAGGGCGATAATCTGACCTTCGATGGAGGATAAATCAATTTTGGGAATCACCAATTTAAAGCCCTTTGGAGCAATGCGGTAAATGGAACCCGTGTAGGCGTTGTCGAGCGTGCCGTGTCCGCCGACGCGCGCGTCAAACCAGTCGGCTACGTAGATTGCGCCGTCCGGTCCTACGCACACATCACTGGGACGGAACTTCGTCTTCAACTCGCTGTTTGCCTTGCCTCCGAGAAAGTCGGACCCCGCCCATTCGCGTTCTTTGTTGGAGGTGAGGAAGTCGAAGCGCTCGAGTTTCCAGTCCGCTCCGTCCGGCTTTGGGAGATAGCCGAACACCACGTTTTTCCCCGCCTCGCAAGCGAGGAGTAACCCGTTCCATTTCGGGTCGAGCGCGCCGTTCTCGTAGAAGGCGACGCCGGTGGGAGATCCGCCGCCGTAGACGTCGCCGGCGGGCATGGTTCCGGGATCCTCCTGACGCCACTCTGCGGTTGGAGTGTCTTGTCCGGGGCGTTTGTCAGCGGCCCACGCGCGCTTGCCGTCGGCGGACGAAAATCCTGCATTGCCGCCCTCCATGATAGCGCTTACGCGGCAGGCTGGTGGGTCGTCGTTATCGCTCTGGAAGAGGTCGCCGAGTGAGGTGACGGTTTGTTCGAAACTGTTGCGGTAGTTGTGTCCGAGGATGGTGACGTTTGTTCCGTCGGGGTTCATGCGCGCGGTGAAGCCGCCGATCCAAATGTTTCCATCATCACTTGCGAGGCCTGCTGCCTGTTGGGTCATGTAACCGCTTCCCATCCGGAACGTTTTGCCGGAACGGTCTGTAAAAATGGCGCCGCAGTTGCCTTGGTTCCAGTACCATAGACCGTCTGGGCCAGATGTGACGCTGTGCAAGCTGTGGTCGTGCTGTCGACCGTTGAAGCCTGTGAGCAACACTTCGCGTGTATCGACGGAAGGGTCGAATTTTCCGTCTCGGTTAACATCTGTGTAGACAATTAGATCGGGCGGTTGAGAGACAACGACGCGGTTATCGAACACGGCGACGCCCAACGGCGAGGCGAGGTGTGGCTCCTGAACGAACACGGAGGAGCGGTCGGCCTTCCCGTCGCCATCAGAGTCCTCAATCACCACGACGCGGTCGCCTTCGGGGCGTCGTCCTCCTTTTCCGCGGTAGTTGACTCCCTCTGCGACCCAGAGGCGGCCTTTTTCATCGAAGTCGATGTTGGTCGGGTTGAGGAGGAGTGGGGAACTCGCCCAGAGGGTGACTTCGAGGCCGTCTGGGACGGTAAACAGATTGGTCGGCACCGTGGTTGGGCCGTCGGCGATGGGTTCAATGGGCGGGAGAGCGTTGGGAGCGTGGTCGAGAACGGCGAAACGAAGTGCGGCATCGCTGGGGCGGTTGTTTCTCACCATGCCGCCATCGTCGATGGCGACTTCGGCCTGAAACCGGACGGCGTCCTTTGGCAGGGTGAAATGGATGGTGCTTGCGGCGTGGGCTGCGATGCCTTTTTCGAAGATTTTTCCAGCGACTTTCAGTGGGCTTCCGTCCACGGCTTTGTTCTTTTTCACTGGGCCGGAACCGGCTTTCGCGGAGACCCACTCGAGGATCGTGAGGTCGCGGGTGGAGCCGTCTGCGAGCACGAGACGTGGGTTGAGCCAGTCGGCCCAATCGCAAGTGATGGGGCCGGCGGAATCGGCGACGAGGAAAAGGTCTTTTGCGCCATTGAGTGCGACATCCACGGACAGGATGCGTTCCTTGGAGGTGGACGTGAGGACGGGGCTGAGGAAGAGGGGTTTGCCCGGTGTTGCAGTGTGCGCCGGGCGGACGAGCAATGTTGCGAGCACGGGGAGTAGCGCGGCGGAGAGGTGGAGGGACGATTTCATGAATGGGGGAGAGGGTTGAGTTAAGAAGGTGCGGCGGCGAGGGCTGAGGATTTGTGTTCGGGTTGCGGCGGTGGCGTGTGGAGTTTTTGACCGTTACGACGCGATGGGATTAGGTTTTGAGGATGGCATTTCCATTTCGTTCTCCTCGGGATTTGGTTGGCGGGATTGTGGTTTTTGGGCGGATTTTGGACAAGATTCGGTACTTCGCAAGGGAGGGTGCATTGCCGGAGGGGTACCATTTGGGGCCGATTGAGGGGATGCGGACGTTTGACGACCGGGTATGTCGATTTCTCGGCGTGGACTATGAAGCGTTGCGGGCGAGGACATTGGAAGGTGGGTCGGACGAGGAGGTGTTGGAGTGGTGTTTTGCGAATGGGCGTCGTCCGGATGCTGAGCAGGTGGAGGTTTGGAACACGTTTATGCTGAAGCGAGGGTGGCGTGATGCGGCGTCGGCGGGTTTGGAGCGTCAGAAGGCGGAGGCGGGGATGGCGCATCGGACGGATATTGTGGTGTTTTTCGACTGGATGGACGTGGAAGAGGGCCGGATGAGTTAAGATTTTGATGAAAAGAGAGATGAAACTAGGAGCATTTGAATCACGATGAGAACTGGCATTTTGACAATTGGTTGCACGGTACTGGCGGTGGCGGGGTTTGGTGGGGGGTATTTGTTTCGGGATACGGGGGCGGTGGAGGCGGCTCGGGTGGCTGAGGGCTTGCGGTCGGGTTTGGAGGCGAAGGTGAAGACGCTGGAGGGTGAGGTTGCGGAGGCGAGAAAGGCGAGGGAGGACGTTGCGGCGTCGGCGGGGGCGGAGCGGGAGCGTGCGGCGAAGGAGTTAGCGGAGGTTCGCGCGAAGCTGAAGGAGGCAGAGGAGAAAATTGCGAAGGCGGCGAAGGCTGCGCCGGTGGCTCAGGCGAGCGTGGCGGTGAAGGCGGAGGGCGGGGTTGCGAAATCCATGGCCGAGATGATGAAGGATCCTGCGTTCAAGGAGATGGCGAAGAGTCAGCAGGTGGCGATGCTTGATTTTGAGTACGGTAAGTTGTTTGAGCGGTTCAAGTTGTCGGATGGCGAAAAGCAGGATTTGAAGAACATGTTGGCGGAGCGCAAATCGAAGGAAATGGACTTTGGGCTGGCGATGATGGCGGGCGAAAAGGATGAGAAGAAGATTGCGGAGGGGGTGAAGGCGTTGGAGGCCTTCAAGGCGGAGAGCGATGCCAAGATTCGGACGTTTCTGAACAACGAGGAGGATTTTCAGAAGTACAAGAACTGGGAGGAGACGAAGGGCGAGCGCATGCAGTTAAACATGTCGGGTGCGGCGTTTTCGAATGTGGGGGAGCCGTTGACGTCAGAGCAGGAGGATCGGCTTGTTGCGGCGATGCATGCGGCACGGACGCAGGTGAAGGATTTGCCGGACCTTCAGAAGCCGGAGAATTTCAAGCCGGAGAATATGACATCGGAGATGGTGGAACGGATGATGAAGAGTTACGACAGTCAGGCCTCGCAGGTTGCGCAGCAGGCGGCGGATTTTTTGTCCCCAAAGCAAATTGAGGCGCTGAAGACAATGCAGCAGACCCAGAAAACGATGCAGGAGATGGGGTTGAAGATGATGTCGTCTGGTGCGTTTGGGGGAAAGAAGTAGGAGCGAAAATGGGTTTTCAGCGTGTGGCAGCGATTGTTGGGATCGGACCGAAACCCGCGGGTTGGCGGGCGATGTTTCTTCCGTGTTTAGGCGTGGCGTTCGGTATTTTTATGACAGGGCTTCTGAGTGTGCGGTTGGTTGGCGGGGTGGGAGGCTCGGTGCTGGCTGCGTCGATGGGCGCAAGCGCGGTTCTGGTTTTTGGCGCGCCAGGGGGACCGTTTTCGCAACCTTGGCCGGTGATTTTGGGGCACACAGTTTCGGCGATTGCTGGTGGGTTTGTGGTGCGGGTGTCTGAGCCGGGATTAGTGGCGGGGGCGTTTGCTGTTGGGTTGGCGATGGCCTTGATGGCAAGTCTGCGGTGCATCCATCCGCCTGGGGGATCCACTGCGCTTGCGGTTGTGGTGTCCGCCATGGCGGGGAACACGCCTTCGTTCGGGTTCGCTGCAAATCCGGTGTGTTTGAACGCGGTGGTTTTGGTGCTGTCAGGTTTGGTCTGGCACCGAGTAGTGTCGGGCGCGGTGTACCCAGCTGGCATCCGCGTGAATTCGTAGTGCATTACGCTGCAAATCGAAAAGGCGGACCCGAGAATGGCGCAACTCAGGCTCGCTGAAAGGCATTCTGTCGTTGCCGCCGAAAGAGGTGTGGCCTTTCGGAACTGGAGTTAGAACTCCCGACGTAGTCCCGCTGACCACATTCTGGGGGTGCCGGTTCCGATGAGGCCCGATGACTCGCGGCGGGTCATGATTTCGGTCGCGGTGAGGTTTTCGAGGGCGGCGTAGAGGGTGGTTTTTGCGTTAAGGTGGTAATCTAACCGTGAGTCGATGCAGAGGAACGGGTTCAGGCGCATTTGGTTGAGGTCATCATCCCATGATGCGCTATTCCAGCGGCCTTGAGTCGTCCATTCCACGCGTTCGAAGCGGGCTCGAACCGCGAGAGACGCGGCGTGGGTGGGGACTTGCGGGAGTGAGCGTCCGACGAGGCTCGGTGCTTGGCGTGATTGCGTTACGGTGGCCTCGGTGTACCCGTACGCGCTCTCGAACGAAACGTGTGCGCCGACTTGGCGGGTTGCGCGAAGCTCGATGCCGCGCACTTGGGTGGCGTCGAGGTTCTTGCGTTGTAGGGTGTTTGGGCCAGTTGTCACATTGGCAATCGCGTGGGTCATGCGGTCGAAAAAGAATCGAGCGTGCAGTTGCGTTTGATCAGGCAGGGTGAATGAGATGCCCGAAGATACTCCGCGCACTTCTTCCGCGCGCAGGGCGGCGTTGGCGGCGGTGGTTACGGAGCCAACGCGGAAGGGGCGGTAAAGTTCGTTCAGTGTGGGGAAGCGGGCGCCAGTGTGGAAGTCACATCGCCATGCGAAGCGGTCGGTGGGTTGCCATCGCGCGCTGATGCGGGTGGTGGGCTGGAGGTCGGAACGGTCGGGAGGGCGCTCTTGTTTGAGCACCGCGCCGCTTGTCCGCACCGTTTCGAGCAACGTGCCGCGGGACTGGTGCATTTGGTCTAGTCGCGCGCCCGCTTCGAGCGTCCACGTTTGTGAGGCCTTCCAAGTGTCCAGAAGGAAAAGGCCGGTTTGGCGTTGACGTCCGCCAGCGGACCGTTCGCGGAGCGGGATGCCGTCTTGGAAAAAGAAGTGTTCGTGCGTGGACCCAGTGATGAAGCGGGCGTCCCATCCTGCGCCGAGTTGGTGGTTTTCGCCGAGGGGGATGCGGATGCGCTGGATGAAGCCGGTTGAGCGGGATGGGACTTGATGTTGATCAAGTGTCAGGGCTTCGGATGCACGATTGGATGTGACAGAGGTGAAGGTGCTGGAGAAACGGCGTTCTTGGTGGAAAAGGATGTTTTCCATCGACCAATCTTCGGGCCGTGTGATGCGGTCGAGGCGGGCGGACAGGTCGAGCGCGCGGCTTCGATTGGTTGTGAGCGTGGTTCCGTTGCCGCGCTGTTCGTCCCATCCTTGGAGCCGCAAGGTGGCTTGCCACGGGCCTTTGAGGTGCAGGGTGTTGCGGAGTCCGAGATCAAATCGGGAGGTAAGGACGGAGGCGTCGGTGTCTACGGGGCCGCGTTGGCTGGCGCGGAGCACGGGGTAGCCGGAGAAGTCCGTTTTTCCAAGGGAACCAAACCAGCGAGTCCCCGGGGTGGGCTGGGCGGCGAAGGCGACGGAGGCGTCGTAGGGCATTCGGTTGCCCGCTGCGAATAAGGTGGTGACGAAGGGGTTGTCGTGGAGGCCACGGCTTTCCAGCGCGATGGTGCCACCGAGCGATGGTGTTCCCCAAGGGGAGATGCCGCCGTCTGGCAGAAGTGAGACTTGAGCGAGGTCGGAGGCGCGAAAGCGGGTCCATGGGACCCAACCGCCGAACGGGTCGTTGATGGGGATGCCGTCTTGAAGGACGGTGGTGCGGCTTGCGCCGTTGGGACCGACGTTGCCGAGGCTGACACCTTGGGTTGTGGGGTGGGCTCCGATGCTGTCGGTGCGGCGGAACAGCCGGAAGCCGGGTTGTTGCCGGAGCGCGGTATCAAGTGTTGCGGCCGGATTTATGCGAAGGAGGTCGCCAGAGAGGACGGTTTCGCGGGTTGGGTCGGATCCGAAAAATGGCGCGGGAAGAGGCGGCGCAATGACGACGGTTTCTGGAATCTGACTGGGTTCGGAGGAAGGAATCGCCCGTGCGATGCGGCCGAGTGGCACGAGGGCGATGAGGAGGAGCAGACGCGAAGCCGTCATCGGGAATACGAGTTGGAAGTCCGCGCGCAGGCGTGGATTACCCGTTTGCTGGGGCGGTGTTCGGGGCGGGGGTGTTGGCTGGACTGCCAATGGTGCGGACCGTTTTTTCTGGGAGCCAGCCTTCGGTGCCGTCGGGTAGGCGGGCGAGAATCCAGCCGGCATGGTGGTGTCCGATAATCACTTGGGAACCGGACGGAATGACCGTGAGGACGTTACCTTTTGGGACTGGAGCGCTTTGGAGTTCGGCATTGCGCTCGATGAGAATGGCGAGTTTTCCGACGCGCTCTTTGAACTGGAGATCGACTGCCGCGACGGTTGCTGTTGCGAGGGCGAGCGCGAGTGGGATGAGGGAGGCGCGGTGGTGGCGGGTGAGAATGCGAAGGACAATGGCGATGGCGAAGAGCCCGATGCTGGCGTAGAGGACGTTGAGGGTTTGTTGCCGGGTCGGGAGGAGGCGGCGGAGGAGCAGCTCAGTGGAACTGTTCGTGAAGACACGGGCGCTGGAATCTTTGCGGAGTCGTGTGAGAAGCTGAGTGGAAGGCGCGTGGTCGGGCAGGATTCGCAGGGCTCGTTCGAGTTCGAGAATCGCTTCGCCGAGACGGCCGTCTTCCTGGAGGGCGCGCGCAAGGTTGAAGCGGAGGGAGATATCGTTGGGATGAAGTGCGGTGAGTCGCTCGAATTCATCGGCTGCTTCGCTGAACTTCTCTTCTGCAAATAATGCGGCTGCAGACTCTGGGGTGGTCGCGGGACGCTCCTTCGCTGTCGTGATGGCGGCGTTTCCGGAAAGGCCTCCGAGCAAGAGCGCGAGAAAAGCTATGATGAGGGCGGCGTAGCGGAGCAGTTTCATCCGGCGAGGCGTTCCAAGGTTCGGGCGAGGGTGGCCGCTTGAATTGAATCAACCGCGGCTTCGGCACCTTTCGAGAAGTTTTCGCCGGTGTATCGGAGGGCGATGTATTCGTTCAACATGCGTTCGAGGGTTTTTGCATCCTCGGAGCTGGGTTTGAGGAATCTCAGAAGCTCTGCGGGATCGAGGCTCTCGGCGGAGGCGTGACCGCGCGCGGTGCAGAGGAGGCGCAGGCAGTTTACGACGTGGTCATGGAGTTCGCCGGTGCTTTTCGTTGCTGCGAGGGCCCGAATCGCGGTTCGGGCCTGAGCGGCGGCTTGTTGACGTGGGGTGCGATGTAGGGCTCTGCGAAGGCCGGCAATCAGGAGACCTAGCGCGGCCAATCCGCCGGCGGTGAGTGCGGCGTTTTTGAGTGCTGGCGTGGCGCCCTCGGCAAGCAGGCGGGCGGCAGCATCCTTAACTTCCGAAGGGGTCTTGAGGAGGCTGGCCGTTGGGTCTTCCGGTGGAGGCGTATTTTCTGCCGGGCGATTGTTTGTTGGGGCGGGTGGTGGCTCTGGTGCCGAGGGCGGGGCGCCGGTGACTTCGAGGCGGCGCGCGTCGCTGGACTTGGTGACGTACGTTCCTGTTGCCGGATCGAAGTAGCTCAGAACAAACACGGGGGCGACGGTTTTTGCTTCCTCGGGCACGAGCGCGAGTTCGAAGGTTTTGGTGCCGGTGCGTGCGATTTCGTCGGCTTTTTGAAAGTTCGTCGAAGGCGGGTAGGGTCTCCAGCCCTTTGCGTCCTGAAGCGGGGGAAGGTCGATGCGATCGAAGTTTCCTTCACCGGAGATGTGAACGGTGGCGGTGACGGGGTCGCCGAGTTTGACGCTGTCAGGTTTGGAGGTGGACCGGATTTCGAAGCGGCCGATGGCGCCACGGAAAGTGTCTGGTCGGTTGGATGTTGGGAGATCGATAACTTCGATGGTTTTTTCTTTCGAGGTGAGGTGGCGTTCCGCCATCACGGATGTGCTGCCAGCGAAGGCGGCTGCGAATGGGTCGTTGCCGAAGATTTCCTCGAAGGTGTTACCGCCGCTGCTTCGGCCCCTCCGTGAGGTTTGCATCGTCACGAGGGAACGCACGGGGGGGAGCTTGATTTTTCCTGACCGAATCGGGGTCAGCGTGGTGCGGAAGGTGGCGATGTCGAAGGCGCGCCCACCAATGTCCTGTTGATGTTGAAACGGTTGGGTGACGGGGCCTCGCGTGAAGTTGTCGGTTTCGAACTCCGGCATCCGGAGGGGTTTCCAGCGGATTTCAGAAGGGACGCACAGGTTGATATTCACCGGAATGTTTTCGCCGACGTAGAGCGGGCGGTCGGGAAACTCGATGTCGATGAATGCGCCGTTGTTCGGTTCTGGGTTCCCGTTTTTTCCCGGTTCCTGAACGCGGAGAGTCACCTTGGGCGTTTGATACGTGGTTCCGTCGATTTGTACGGCAATCGGTGCAACCTCAATGTCGCCGGTCTTTTGCGGGATGGCTTGGAAGCGGTGGGTGAGTGTCACCGACATTTGGAAATTGTTGATGACCGTGCTCATCTGCGGTCCGACGTAGCGGAACTGGATTCCGTCTGCTGACGGAAGTGGCGGATTCCCTTGGTTCCGGTTGGTGCCGCTGATGATCACGTTAAACTCCACCGGTTCGCCCAGCACGGTGGTCGCGGGGTTGAAGCCCGCGTTCAGTGAGATGCCCTGCGCGAGCAGCGACGACGTCAGCAAGGCTACGAAGACGAGCAACGCGACTCCCGCGAAAGCCTTCAGGAGGCGTCGAAGCGGACTTGGCACTGTCAGCGGTTGCGGCGTCATGGGTTACCAGTTTTTGAACGTGCGCGCTTTTCCGTCGCGGCGTTGCTCGGGGTTGAGAAGTTGGACGCGGCGTTCTTCCGCGCGGAGTGCGTCGATGAGGGCTTGGGCTTGTTGCGGGGTCATGCGAAGGACGCCACCGGTTCCGCCTTCGCCCTCTTGCTGTTCACCGGGCTCTCCTTGCGGTTGCGCATTTTCTGCCCCTTGTTGCGGCTCGGACTTGAGTTCGCCTTTGTCGCGCTTTTCGACCTCTTGTTTTTGCGCCTCCTGATTTGAACCGTCGGCATCCTTCTGGTCCTTGCCTGATCCTTCTTTCTCTTCCTTGCGTTCGCCTGGACTGTTCTTGGATTTTTGCTCGTCTTTGCCGTTCTCGGATTTTTCGCCTTGGTCTTCGCCGTTTTCTTTTTGGTCGCCGGACTTATCCGATTTTTTGGAATCCCCTTTCTTTCCGTCCTTGCTGTCTGATTTGTCGGGAGAGCCCTCTTTGTCGTCGCCTTCGTTCCCGTCTTTTTCGTCCTTCGACTGGTCGTCTTTGCTTTTGTCCTGCTTGTCTTTGTCTTTGTCCTTGCTGCTCTTGCTCTTGTCCTTTTGTTCGTCGAGTTTTTTGAGGAACTCGCGGACTTTCTCGGCGTTTTCGCGGGCTTGGGAGAGGTCGGGATCGAGGCGGAGGGCTTCTTCGTATTGGGTGATTGCGTTTTCGAGGGCAGGGCGATCGGCGCTGCGGCGGTTGGAAGTGGCGAGCTTCACCAGACTGTTACCGATGTTGTAGCTTGCCTTTGAGCGGAACGTGGGGCTTTCGCTTTGGAGGGCGCGTCCGAACAGGTCGACGGCCTCGGCGAACGAACCTTTCTGATACGCCGTCGTTCCTGCGTTGTAGGCGTGTTCGGGCGAGTCTGGATGCGTTTCGCGATCTGCATCGAAGGCACGTTTCGCTTCATCGAAATCACCTTTTTGGTAAGCATCTAAGCCGGCGCTGGTAGCCGCTTGGGTTGTGGGGGCGAGGGTAGCGGCGGCGAGGAGGGCGACGATTGCGGTCGCTCGTTTGACGGGTGAGGTTGAGCGGGTCATGGCGGTGGAGGTTTCCTTGCGACGTTCCGACAGCAAAACACTAAGCAGGAGGAGTGCGAGTGCTGGGCTGACGAACCATTCGAAGCGGTCGATGGCCTGTCGTTGTTCGTGAGTTTGGCCCATGGTTTCCTCCATGCGGGCGATGCCCTCTTCGGCGACGCGGCGCATCTCGGGCGGGCCGGAGCGGAGGCGTTGGTAGAAGCCGCCGGTGGCCTCGGCGATGGCTTTCATTTTGGCTTCGTCGAGGGCGGATTTCACGATTTGTCCGTCGGGTCCGCGAACGTATTCGACGCCTCCGTTGGGGGATGGAACGGAGAGGATGGTGCCTTCGGGGGTGCCGATGCCGAGGGTAAAAATGCGGATGCCTTCTCCGTCCTTTTTGAGGGTTTGAATGACGTCGTTCTCGAGGTCTTCTCCGTCCGAGATGATGACGAGTGCGTGGAGGGAGCCTTCGGCTTGTTTGAAGGCGCGTTTGGCTTCTTGAACTGCGGCAGTGACGTTGGTTCCGCCGAGGGGGATGATTTCAGTATCCAGTTCTTGGATACAGGTTTTCACGGCGGAATGATCGGAGGTGATGGGGGCTTGGAGGAAGGCGCTGCCTGCGAAGGCGAGGAGGCCGACGCGATCGCCGGGGAGGAGTGAGATGAGGTCTTCGGCGGCCATCTTGGCGCGCAAGAGGCGGGAGGGAGCGATGTCGTTCGCCAACATCGAGCGGGAGACATCGATGGCGAGGAGAACGTCCCGTCCGCTGGTTTGGATGCTGGTGACGCGTTCGCCCCAGGTGGGGCGTGCGAGGCCAAGGATGCCGAGGGTCAGTGCGGTGAGGAGGAGAAGGTGCTTTGCGGTCCGGCGCCGACGGCTGACGCTGGCGGTGAGGCGGTCAAGGAGGCGGAAATCAACGAGTGCCGCGAGACGGTTGCGGTCACGTTTTCCGAGAACGCCGGAGAACGCAGCGAGCGCCAACGGCAGGATGAGCAGCCAGAGGAATGCGGGGGATTGAAAAATCATGGCAACGAGCGGCGGAGTCCTTGTTGAAGAACGGATTGTGCGACGATGAGCAGGAGCGCTGCACCGAGAGTCCACTGGAAGAGTTCGTGGAATTTGTGGAAACGGTCGGATTCGACTTCCACTTTTTCCATCTGGTCGATTTGGCGGAAGATGGATTGGAGGGTTTTTTCGTCCGTCGCTCGGAAGAACTCGCCGCTCCCGATTTCAGCGAGTTTTCGGAGTGCGCCTTCGTCGACGCTGACGGGGATTTGTTGGTAGGTGACGCGTCCGAACATGTCTTTGACGGGAATTGGGGCGAAGCCTTTGCTTCCGGCGCCGATGGTGTAGAGGCGGATTCCGAGAGCGGCGGCGGCTTCGGCGGCGCTGTTGGGGCTGACTTGTCCGGCGTTGTTATCGCCGTCGGTGAGGAGCACGAGGATGCGGGATTTCGCATTTTTCGATTGGCCGAGGCGGCGCACGGAAGCGGCGATGGCTGAGCCGATGGCGGTGCCGTCTTCGACGAGACCGATTTGGAGTCGTTCGAGGTTGGACTTAAGCCAGGGATGGTTGAGCGTGAGCGGGCTGACCATGTAGGGGCGGCCGGCGAATGCCATGATGCCGATGCGATCGTTGGGCCGGCTGTCGATGAACTCTTCGGTGACTTGTTTCACGGCTTGGAGGCGATTGGCCTTCTCGCCGGCGATGGTGAAGTCTTCCGCGAGCATGGAGCGCGAGACGTCGATGGTGAGCATGATGTCGAGTCCGCTGGAGCGGGTGACTTCGTGGTCGGTGGAGATGCGTGGACGCGCGAGGGTGAGGACGAGCAGCGCGAGCGCGGCGAGAGCTGGGAAAAGCCGGAACTTGCCGGAGGACGCGCGCACGGGGGTGCCGAGTCCGGAGAGTCCGGAGACGGCTGGGAAGCGCAAGGCGCCGGCGCCTCCGTCCGAACCGAGCAACCATGAGGCGAGAGGGATCAGGAGGAGGAGCAGGAGTGCGTACGGGTTGGCGAAGTCGAGGCGGGCGTTTGCTCCTTCGACGGAGAGCCATTTGCCGAGGGTGTGTCCCCAGAGGTCGCCGAGAGATGCGATGGGTAGGTTCACGGGCGGACCTCCTTTCCTGCGGGGAGTGGCGGAGGGGTTGGTGCCGCTGGAGTGGCGGGGGGCGTGGAGGGTTCTGGAGAGGGGATGGAGGTCAGGTTGGATGCGGAGTCCCAGAGGGCTCGCATTTCACGGGTGGAAGCGTGGCCTTCCGCGTACTTGAGGGTATCGCATTGTTTGACGAAATCATCGAGTTGGCGGCGGGCCTCGGCGGGGAGGCGTTCGCGGGTGCGCGGGTCAGCGAGGAATTCCTCGGAGGTTTGCCGGGTGGATTCGATTTGGAGAACGGCTTCGATGAAGCGACGGGAGATGAGTGAGACTTCAATGCCGAAGTCTTTTGGGGCGAGGGATTCGAGCCGGGCCGCTAGGTCTTGGAGCGCTTTTCGTGCGACGAGGCGAGGGTCAGGAGGGAGGACGGGTTTTGCGGGGCGCCGTTTCAGCCAGACGAGAAAAAGGGTAACGGCCACAATGGCGACGATGGCGGTGATGGACCACGGAATCCACGCGGGCGGGCCGGGCACGGCCTCGGGCGGCAGGATGTCGTGCATTCCCGCGAGCGGGTCTTGCGCTGGAGCTTGGAGGGGTGGAGGGGATGCCTGCATGGGCGAGGGGTCGGGTTCAGGCGGGCGATGCGAGGCGGCGTTCCCGGTTGAGGAAGAAGTTTCTGAGCACGGGGATGTAGTTTGCGCCGGTGCGCAGCACGAGGTGGTCGACTTTTTTGGAGCGGAAGACGTCGCGGAGCGAGGCCGCGCGCGCTTGCGCACGGGCGGCGTACTGTTCCCGAACGCGGGGGTCGCTTGTATTGATGCGGAGGAGTTCGCCGGACTCTGCGTCTTCGACAATCACGGTGCCTGCGTCGGGGAGATTTTCTTCGACGGGGTCGAGGGTTTGCATGGCGATGACATCGTGTTTGCGGGCTGCGGACGCGAGGTCTTTGTCGAAGACTGGGGTTTGGAAGTCCGACAGCACGACCATGATGGATCGGTGTCGCTGAAGACGGATGGCGGTTCGAAGCGCTTGTGCCACATCGGTTTCCTGGGATGCGGGTTGGAAAAAAAGGATTTCGCGGATAAGGCGAAGGGCGTGGCCCCGACCGCGTCCGGGTGGGATGAAAAGTTCGTTGCGATCGGTGAAGAGCAGGAGGCCGACTTTGTCGTTGTTTTGCACGGCGCTGAAGGCGAGGACTGCGGCGACTTCGGCTGCGAGTTCGCGTTTGGCGCCGGTGGAGCCGAAAACGCCGGAGGCGCTGATGTCGACGAGCAGCAGGAGGGTGAGTTCCCGTTCTTCTGTGAACTTTTTGACATAGGCTTCGCCGCGAACTTCGCCGATGCGCGCGGTGACATTCCACTCGATGAAGCGAACTTCGTCGCCGGGCTGGTATTCACGAACTTCTTCGAAGTTCATGCCCCGTCCTTTGAACACGCTTCGGTACTGGCCGGAGAACGCCGCCGCCATGGCGTTGCGCGTCCGCAGTTCGATACGGCGGATGCGCTTGAGGATTTCCTGAGCCTCCGGAGTGTCGGGTGTTGCGGTTGGCATGGGCGTCGGTTCGCGAGCGCTTTGGGGGAGTCGAGGTTACGGAGGCGCGGTTAGGGTACCGGGAGCTTTCCGAGAACGCGGGATACGATGTTCTCGGTGGTGACTTCTTCGGCGTCTGCTTCGAAACTGGTGATGACGCGGTGGCGAAGAACATCGGGCGCAACGCATTTGACATCGTGCGGGGTGACGAAGCCGCGTCGGTTCAGGTAGGCGTTAGCGCGGGCGGCGAGGGTGAGGGCGATGGTGGCGCGCGGAGAGGCTCCGTAGCGGAGGAACGGGACGATGTCGGAGAGGCCGTAGGAAGCGGGTTCGCGGGTGGCGAAGACGATGTCCACGATGTAGTCCTTTACGCGGCCGTCGACGAAGATGGTGTTGACGAGTTTACGTGCGTTGATGATGTCGGATGGTTCGAGGATGCGTTGAACGTCGAGATTTGGGGCGGAAGTGCCCATGAGGTCGAGGATTTGGCGTTCCTCTTGTTTTGAGGGGTACCCGACCTTGAGTTTGAGCATGAAGCGGTCGAGTTGGGCTTCGGGGAGGGAATAAGTGCCTTCTTGTTCGAGCGGGTTTTGGGTGGCGAGAACGATGAAGGGGTCCGCCAGTTTGTAGGTGGTCTCCCCGATGGTGACTTGGCGTTCGGCCATGGCTTCTAGGAGGGCGCTCTGGACTTTTGCGGGGGCGCGGTTGATTTCGTCGGCGAGGACGAGGTTGGAGAAGAGGGGCCCTTGTTTGGTGGAGAACTCGCCGGTGCGGGGGTTGTAGACGAGGGTTCCGATGAGATCAGCCGGGAGCAGATCCGGGGTGAACTGGATGCGTTGGAACTGGGTATGGATACAGGCCGCGAGGGTTTTGACCGTGAGGGTTTTCGCGACGCCAGGGACACCTTCGAGGAGGATGTGTCCGTTGGTGAGGAGCCCGATGAGGAGGCCGTGGACGAGGGCTTGTTGTCCGATGACGACGCGCGAGATTTCGTTGTTGAGGGGTTCGACCCACTGACTGGATTGGGCGATTTGTTCGGAAAGTTCCTGCGGGCTAGACATAGGATGGTGGGGAAAGTGGTTCGGTCGGTGCACGAAGTGTGCGACTAGCTGGTAAATGTGCGTTGGGGAAGGCGTGTGACGAGGATTTTTGGGTTTGAGTTCGGGGTTATTTGAGTCTTTCGAGACGGATCCGTTCAAAATCCTGTGGTGCGACCGCTTGAAGGAACTCGGGCGCGCCCCTAGGTTTCGGACGCTATGAAACGGTTTCGAAAGTTGTGGTTGCGGGGTTTTCTCCTGATTTTGCCAGTTGTTTGGGCGGGTTGTAGCAAGCCTGCGGTGAGTGAGACGGAACTGCCGGATAAGCCGGTGCCTGCGGAGGTGAAGCAAGAAGAGCCAAAGCCTGTTGCACCAGCGGAAGCGGCCAAACCGGAGGAAAAGCCCGTGGTGAAGGCGGAAGCCGAGGCGAAACCGGCGCCGGCGCCCGTGCCGGCTGCAGAACTGGATGCTGCTGCGGTTGCGGCGGCGGCGGCGCGCGAGGCGGAGAAGGCGGCGTTTGCCAAAGCGGTGGGGGAGGCGAAAGCGAAGGTGGTGGTGCAGTTTCCGGAAATTGCGAAGGCGGGGTCGCCATTGAATGTGGAGTTTGTGGCGCTGGCAAAAGCGGCGCAGGCAGCGGAGGATGAGGTGACGAAGAAGGCGGACTGGCCGTTGGTGCTTGCGGCTCGTGCTGCGGAGAATTTGGACAAGAAGGAAAAGGAGGCGAAGGCGGCGGAGGAGGCTGCCATGAAGGCGAAAGCGAAGGCGGAGGGTTTGGTGACGGTTGCGGAGCTCACGGGGAACTTGGGCGAGTACCAAGGGAAGCAGGTGACGATTTCTGGGAAGGTGACGAAGGCGTCGATTTTTCCGCCGAGCTTTGTGTTCATTGAGATTGATGAACGGGTGAACTTCAACCTGCCGGTGAAGGAGTTATTGCCCGAGCTTAAAGAGCTGCCTCGGTTGCAGATGAAGGACGGGAAAGTGGTGGCACTGACCTTTCGTGGTTCCATGGAACCTCCGAAGGCGCCGTCAGCGAAGGCGGACGGGTTCAAGCCATTGGCGGAGGCGGGCATGACGGTGAAGGTGCGGGGGGAGGTCGAGGTGAAGGGGCAGAATACGGCGGGTTTGATTGGACCGAAGATCGTGCGGTGAGTCGGGGGGTGGCTGAGGGTTGGGAATCCGTTAATGATCCTCTGTATGAAATGGCGTGCTGCTTGGTTGGGTGTTTTTGCGATGGCGTGGGTCGGCGGGGCGGGGCGTGGGGATGATGCGCGGGGTCACGGACGCTCGGTGCATGGGGAGGCGTTTGATGAGGGGCCGCGTCAGGCGGCGGTGTTGTTGGGGGAGGCGAGCACAGGGAAGGTGGTGTTTCCGGTGACGGCGGCGAATGACGAGGCCCGTGCGTTTTTTACGCAGGGGGTTGCGCAGTTGCATGCGTTCCTCTTTTTCGAGGCGGAACGCTCGTTTCGTCAGGCGTTGAAGCTGGATCCGCAGTGTTCGATGGCGTTCTGGGGGATGGCGGTGGCGAACCGGTCCAATCCGAAGCGTGCGCGGGAGTTGATGGGGAAGGCGGTGGCGGGGAAGGACAAGGTTGGGGCGAAAGAGGGGCGTTGGATGGATGCGTACAAGGCGTATTTTGCGGAGAAGCCGGACGAGGCGGCACGGCGGAAGGCCTTGGTGAAGGCGTTGGAGGGGTTGGTGATGGATTTTCCTGACGATGTTGAGGCGCGCGTGTGGTTGGTGTTGGAGCTTTGGAATAACAGTTTTCACGGGATTCCGCTGACCAGCCATGTGGCGGTGGAGTCATTGATTGCGAGCGTGTTGCGGGATGCGCCGATGCACCCAGGCGCGCATCATTACCGGATTCATCTTTGGAACTACGAGGACGACAAGCGGGCGTTGAGTTCGGCTGCGTTGTGTGGTCAGTCGGGGCCGGGGATTGCGCATCTTTGGCACATGCCGGGGCACACGTACACGCGGTTGTCGCGGTTTGCGGATGCGGCGTGGCAGCAGGAGGCCTCGGCGCGGGTTGATCATGCGTGGATGCGTGGCCGGCGATTGATGCCCGATCAGATTCACAACTACGCGCACAACAATGATTGGTTGGTGGAGACGTTGGGGTTTTTGGGGCGGGTCGACGAGGCGATGGATTTGGCGAAGAACATGATTGAGCTTCCACGATTGGGGCCGCGCACGGCAGTGGTGGGACGGAAGGCGGATCGGGATTCGGAGTCGAGTAACCGGATGGGCTCGAACCGGTTGATGGAGTTATTGCTGACGTTTGAGATGTGGGAGGAGGTCGAGGCGTTGAGGGCGGGGCCGTATTTGGGGGTTCAGGAGCATCTTCCGTCGGAGGCGGCGCGGCAGCGGTTGTTGGCGGCGTCGAGTTTGGGGCGCGGTGATCGTGCGGGGGCGGAGGCGGCGTTGAAGGCGGCGGATGCGGTGATTGCGGCGGCGGTGCGAAAGCGGTTTGAGGCGGCGGATGCCGCGGAGCGGAAGGCGTTGGAGGGCGGGAAGGCGTCTGCCGATGGTTCGAAGGCGGCGATGGAGGCGTTGAACGCGGAGAAGGGGGCGGTGGAGGATTGCCGGGCTTACCGAGCGGAGGTGGAGCTTCTGTTGGCGGCGGATCGTGGGGATTGGGATCGGGTGAAGTTTTTGATGAAAGACGCGAAAAAGCTGACGGGTTCGCGGAAAGCGGTGATTCAGTATGCGGCTGGGGAGGTGGAGGACGGGTTGAAACTGGCGAAAGAGACGGCGGAAAAAGAGCATTCGCGGGTTTTTCCGGAGGCGGTGTATGCGGAGTTGTTATGGAAGAAGGGGGATGTCGAGGGGGCGAAGGCAGCGTTTGGCAAACTGCGTAAGACGGCGGCGGAGGCGAGGCTGGGGTTGCGGCTGTTTGGGCGATTGGAGCCGCTTGCGAGGGAGTGCGGGGTGGCGGGGGATTGGCGACAGGCACGGGTTGTGGCGGGGGACACGGGGATTCGGCCGAGTTTGGATGCGTTGGGCCCTTTCCGCTGGGAGCCGGTGACCGCTCCTGAGTGGTCGCTGGAGGATGAGCAGGGGGCGTTGCATTCTTCTAAGGATTACGCGGGGAGTCCGGTGCTCCTGATTTTTTACCTTGGGAGCGGGTGTGTGCACTGCATTGAGCAGTTGAACGCGTTTGGGCCGTTGGCGGGCCGGTTTCGCGAGGCGGGTTTTCCGATGGTGGCGGTGAGCACGGATTCGCGGGAGAAGCTGGGGAAGACGTTGGAGAAGGCGAAAGAGAAGGGAGGATTTTCTTTTCCGGTGGTTTCGGATGCGGGGTTGGGGACGTTCAAGGCGTTTGGAGCGTTCGACGATTTCGAGGAGCAGCCGTTGCACGGGACTTTTCTGTTGGACGGTCGGGGTCGGGTGATCTGGCAGGACATTTCTTACGAACCCTTCGAGAAAGCCGATTGGTTACTGGGAGAGGCGCAACGGTTGAAGAAGTTTTGGGACCGCGCAGGCCGCTAAACCTCGGCGAGTTTTTGGCTGTGACAAATGGTTGAAAAAACGCGAGGTGCGTGGGAGGTTGATGCGGGTGCTGTTAGAGACCCCAAGAAAACGTCAGGAATCCTGTATTTCCTGTGTTTTTTCCTTAAAGAACCCCTCGGTTATTCCGAAGACACTTATGGGCGGAGTCCCCTGCATGGCTGTTTGCAGCAAACAACGGCACGCGTGGCGACACGGAAGTCGCTGTGAATCAACATAATTATGGGCATTACAATCAACACAAATACCTCAGCAAGCCTGTCGGCGCTGAACCTCAACCGCAGCCAGACGCTTCTCCAGAAGAGCCTCGCTCGTTTGTCGAGTGGTTCACGCATCTCCGAAGCTTCCGATGACGCGGGTGGTCTCGCGGTTTCGATGAAGCTGTCGGCAGCCATCAAGCGCACGGATGCGCAATACTCGAATGTCTCGAACGCGCTGTCGTTCTTGCAGACGCAAGACGGCGTTCTGAAGAGTGCCTCGAGCGTGATGGAGCGCATCTCAGAGCTTGCTACGCTTTACGGTGATGTAACGAAATCTGATTTGGACAAAGCAAATTACACCGTAGAGTTTACAAACTTGGTGTCCCAGCTCACGCAGTTTGAGAAAACCAAGTTTAATGGTGTTGATCTTTTCAGTAAGGGGGTTTGGGATTCCGGATCCGCAGCGTCGACCTTGGATGTTTTCCTGACGGATGACGGGTCCCAGAAGATGACAATTGACCAGGCGACACTGAATAGTTTGAGCGCCAGCTCTGGAATTGGGAAAATAATCGCCAATGCTTTCACTGCGGGAGGTGGGCTGGCTGGTTTGGACGGCAATGACCTCACGACGGTGTCAGAAGCTATCCAAGAGCTCGCAACCCTTCGCGCTACAAACGGGGCTCAGTCAAGCCGCCTGCAGTATGCTCTTGACTCCTTGGCGACAAACAGGACGAATCTTGAAGCTGCAAACAGTCGCATCTTCGACGTTGACGTTGCTCAGGAGACCACTAAGCTCGCTCGTAACAATATCCTTGTCCAGTCAGGCGCGGCGATGCTCGCTCAGGCGAATGCGTCCTCGCAGATTGCACTGAAGTTGCTCCAGTAGTACTCGTTTCAGTTTTTCAACTTTTCAGGCCCACGGAAACGTGGGCCTGTTTTTTTGTATGTTCACGGATGGCGATTGGTTGACGTTTGAGCGGTTGCTGCTTGACCGGTTTTCAGAGGATCATCTCCGTGATATCGTTAAATCTGCTGTTGGCGAGGCGCTCTGGGTCTGCCTCGCGTTGCTGTGTGCAGGAGCAGATGGCTTGGAGCGACGAAGATTACTGGCGCAACTTGCAGAGCAGTTGCGTAATGACGGGCGATTCGGTCTCGCGGCCCCCCTTTTTGCTGCCGTCCGAGAAGAAACAAAAGCGGGCAGCCAGCTTTGGATTGCACTTGTTGGGGCTGAGGGCTCCGCTTGGGTATCCGCTAAACATTTCGATGACGCGCTTGATTGCTATCGCATGTTGCGCAGTCTGCGTCCTGAGGATGCCTCTGTCGCAGAATCGCTGATGCAGGTCCTCCGGAGGGCTGGGCGCGGCGAGGAGTCGCTGGATGTGGCACTTGCCGAGTTTGAGCGACTGGGCAACACCCCTTGGACATCCCATGCGATGGGGTTGTCGCTTTTGAAAGTGGGTGAAACACGGGCAGCGGTGGAGTTTCTCCGAGAGGCTGCTCAGAGGTCCCTCTGGCAGGGGAACTCACTTTCGAGTTATGTATTTTCGCTGAGTTATCTGGGGAGTTCGGCTATAGATGCCTGGAAAGAGATGTTTGCGACAGTTGGGACTGAGTGCCCGGGAATCAGTGTCCCAGATCAGGAGGATACGGTAGTTGTCGGACGGTCTCCACTTCGCCGCATTCGAGTCGCCTATGTGTCGGGAGATTTTGCGCGGAATCCCTTGGCTAGATTTTTCCTCCCGCTGGTGAGGTCGCATCACCCGGATCTCTTCGAAGTCACTGGGTATTCGTGTCGGGTCAGTGCTGATGCCGTGACTTTAGAAATCTCGCGCTGCTGTGATCACTGGTTTTCCGTTCATGATTGGTCGGATGATCGGCTCTCAGACCATATCCGAGGATTGCAGGTCGATATCTTGATTGATCTCGGAGGGTGGAGTTCTGGGGGGCGTCCGAGCTTGTTCAAGAGACGTTCGGCGCCCATCCAGATGACCATGCTCGGAATGATGCAGGATACAGGATTTCCGTGTTTGGATTACCGCCTAGGCGATGCCTGGCTGGATCCGGATGATGGGCCATTTATTCGTGGGCATGAAGTTGAACGACTGCTGAGGCATCCCTTGGGTGCGGTTAGTTATTTGCCGCCGAACGAGGCGGGGTCTTGTGAATGGCATGGCTCGGTAACAGTAACTTTCGGTGTGGTGGCGCAGTTGGAGAAGGTTTCTCGAGATGTCGCTCGGGTTTGGGCGCGCGTCTTGGGGCGTGTTGAGGACTCTCGCATTCTTGTTCTGGGCGATGTCGGCCACCGGCTGAGGGCTTGGCTGCTCGAGGATGGGGTCGAGGATGGAAGGATCGAATGTCGGGGGAGGGTGCCTGGAATTGAGTATTTCTCTGCCCTGAGGGAGATGGATGTTGTGCTCGATAGTTTTCCGTTCACGGGACTGACCGTGACATTGGACGCTGCGTGGATGGGGGTGCCAACAGTGACGCTGGCGGGACGTCTTCCGTTCGAGCGAGGTGGACTGCTTGTGGCCGAACGACTAGGGCGGCCTCATTTTGTCGCGCAAACGGTCGATGCGTTTGTCGAGATTGCCGTGCGTGCTACCGCAGGTATCGATCGGTTGCGACAAGGGCGCGCCGACCTTCGGAAAAGTGTGTTGGGAGCTTTTGGTGATTCCGTTGCGTGGACTCATGCCTTCGAACGGATGCTATGCGATTTGGTGGCACGGCATTGCGAGGTCCAAGTCGAGTCAGTATGCTTGGGAGACCACGAACGGCGTCGACGCGATCGGCTATGGGAGAATGCACTGAGCGCTGGTATTGTGTCTCCCCCGACGGCGATTCGTGTGGCTACCGCTCTTGAGTCAGCGGGGCTTTCGGATGGCGCGGGCAGGGTGCTGGAGGAGGCTTTGCAGCGGTATCGGTCCGCCGAGGTTGTTTTGCAGTGGTGTGAGTGGCGATTGCGTCGAGGCGGCGTGGATGATGTCCTTCTGAGTCGGTTAGAGGGTTTGGATGGTCAAGGAAGTTTGCGGGTTTGCCGATTGCAAGCGGAAGTGTGCTACCGGAGGTTTGGAGCCGTCTCCGCATTGGAGTTTGTGCGACAATCGGCGACGATGAAAGGCGAAGCAGAGTTTTGCGATTTTTTACGGATGGCGGAGTGGGGATGGGAGGCGAGCGAAACCCAGTTTGTCATCGAGTGCGTCAGCGCAGCTTTGAATCAGGGCATATCCCTTCAGCTACTTAGCCTTCTCAGGCGTATGATTTTAGCTGAAGGATGTGTCTCTGTTGGGGTTTTCCAGCGCGTGGTTGATGCTTCCAAGTGGCTTGGTTTGGAAACTGCTATCCACGCGCTGCATGAATAATGTGGAGCAAATCGTCACGAACGCTCGGCAGAAAGCAGAAAAAGGTGCGTTAGCGGAGGCCGGTCGGATTCTGGGTGCGTTGCTCAGTGAACAACCGACCCATGAAGGCGCTCGAGTCGCGCTCGCTCAGATTACTGGGGCAAACGGTCGTGGTGATCTCGAGGTGGATATCCTTGTGGATGTTCTCCAAGGTAATGACGGATGCGCAGAGGCTGCCGACGCGCTGGTCCAAGCGCTCGTCCGAGCTGGAAGGCTGCATGACGCTCGAGAAATTGCCGAAGGATTTTCTGATGCAAATCCGGAAAACCCACATGCAGCCAAGCTGCTCGGGATGGTGAGTGGCCAGTAATCAACCTTGGGTGGGGTACGCGGGTGATCGCACCGGATTCAACACAGGTTGCTCGGGGGGATGAACTCCTCCGATTGGCGACGAAATACGTGTCTGAGGGTCGTGAGCTCGATGCGGCTCAGGCTTTTTGGAAGCTTTCTGGCGAATACCCTAACCTGCGTGAGCCAGCTCACAATGCCGGCCACCACTGGCGGAGTGCGGGGTGTTACGAGCAATCACTCGAGGCGTTCCAGCGAGCGCTTGCGGCCAGTCCTTGGGCGGAAGATGCGCAGGTCGAAGTTGCGACCGCTCTTTCTCTTTGCGGCAAGCACGATCAATCTTTGGAGACGTTTGCGGCGCTTCTTTTGTCGGCGGAAGATTCAACTCGGTATCTCAATGCGTTTGGACATGCCCTCGTCAGAGCAGGACGATTCTCGGATGCGGTGGCGACCTTTCAGAAGGCGTATGAGTTGGATCCATCGTCCACCATGGCAGGACGTAATCTGGCGGTTGCCCTTTATCAAGAGGGGCGAACCGCCGACGCGCGGGTGATTTTGGAGCGTCTTGTTCGCGCCTCTCCCAGTGATCTGGATTTGCTAAGGCTTCTAGCGCAATGCCTAAGAGATCTGAACTTGTTTGGCGAAGCGGGCGCCATTTTTTTGAAGCTCGCTGAGATGAAACCGCAGTGTGCGGCCACTCAAGTGGATCTCGGCGGTATCTATGCGAGGATCGGCCAACTCGATGCTGCGCTTGTTTGCTTTCAGCGCGCACTGGAAATCGACCCTGAGCATCGCCCTGCCTTTGACAATGTGCTGGGCAGTGTTTTGTGCCTTACTGGAATCGCGCCTGACGTGGTTGCTGGACTGTTTCGCAAGTCCGCTCGGTTCTACGGTTCGCGGGAGTTTGAGTTTCGCCGAGGGGGAGCGACGCCGTATCGGATTGGGTTTGTTTCTGCAGATTTCTGTCGACACCCCGTTGCCTCGTTTCTTTTGCCACTGATTGAGAATCTGGATCGCGCGCGGTTCTCGGTCTTCTGTTACAGCAATGGATCGAGAAGTGACTCAGTCACCACTCGCATCCGGACTGCGGCTGACGTGTTTCGTTCCATTTCGGATTTGAGTGACGAGGAAGCGTCTCGGCTGATTCGCGGCGATGGGATTGATGTTCTCGTTGACCTCGCGGGGCATTTTGCTGGGAGTCGGCTCGGAATTTTCCGGCTTCGAGCGGCCCCAGTTCAGGTAACGATGATTGGGTGCATGTTCACCACGGGGATTCCCGAGATGGATTATCGCATCACCGATGAATTTCTGGATCCAGTAGGGCGTTGGGATGAATGGTCCGTGGAGCGGTTGGTGCGGTTTGAGGGAGGGGCGGTGTGCGTTGCAGAGCCGGATACCGTTGTCGAGGTGGGTGAATCTCCTTGTTCTCGGGATGGCTACATCACCTTCGGCTCCTTTAACAACCTCGCCAAGGTCTCGGCGAGTGTGATTGACGTCTGGGCGGCGGTGTTGCGGGCCGTGCCAACGGGGAGGTTTGTCGCGGTTGCGGAGGAGGGCAGCCAGTTGTTGGAGAACCTCGTCGCTCGGGGTGTCGATGCCGCCCGCATCACATTGTTAGATCGGATGCCGGAGGACGAGTACCTCCTGTGTCATCAGCGGGTGGATGTTTTGCTGGATACTTTTCCGTACAATGGATTCACGGTCACACTGTTGGGAGCGTGGATGGGGGTGCCTTGCCTGACCATTGAGGGTGAGCTACCCACTGCGCGGGCGGCGGCGAACGTCATGAGGCGGCTCGGGTTGGCGGATGAATTTGTTGCGGTCGATGAGGCGGATTTTGTGCGCAAAGCGGCGCGCATCTCAAACCAAGGTGCTCATTTGAGGGAGATTCGCCGAAGTCTCCGGGCCTCGATGATGCGCACTTGGATGGATGGGCGTCGTTATGCGGCGGAGTTCATGCGATGGGTTGAGGGCTTGGTTCCCGTTCACGGGTTGCCGGTTTTGAAGTCTTCCTCGGCGGCGGTGGGGCTTGGTTTTTTGACCAAGCTGAGTGAGTTGGAGCGCGATTCGGGGGCTGATTTTCAGGCGCTCATCGCCCTTGCTGGCTTGGCTGCCGAAGTTGGATTCAAGGATCGGGCGAAGGAAATCATGGAGCGGGTTCCGGTGGAAGCTCCAAAGGATCAGGGAGCTGCGAGGATGTGGATTGACCTTCTTGGAGATGATTGCGGGCTCGGCGCCCCGGATTTTGAGCGGGTTCGTTGGACGAGGGAGTTACCCGAGTTTGCAAGCAGGTATCTTAAAGGGTGCTCTGGGGATATCTCGGAGGAGGAGGAAGAGATTCTTGGGGTGCTGTGCCAGCAGTTCGTTCTCGGCGATGCGCTGCTGTGTGTCCAAGTCTCCAAGCGGTTGCGTGGCGTTAAACGCGCGAACTGTGCGGAGTCACTTTTGCGGGGGTTCATTGATAGAAACGACCAAGCTGCAGAAGTGTTGGTGGAGTTGTCAGACGTGCTTGCCCTCGACAGGAGATTCTTAGAGGCGCTCGGTTGGGCTAGGCGAGGTTACGCCCTTAAAGCGGCAAATCTAGAACTTCTGGGTTGGTGCGGCGTGATGCTTTACGAAACGGGTCGGCATGAAGATGCGGTTAAATGTTTTGTGCGGTCACTGAGGGCAATCCCCGACAGTGAGAACCTTTGGCTAGCACGTTCCCTCGCTGAGGAGAAGCGGGGGAAGTGGGCTGATGCCATGGAGTCGGTCCAACAGGCGCTTCGACTGAACCCTTCCTCGCGGGGTGGGATGAATCATCGCGGGTGGTGCGAGTTGCGGGTTGGTCGCCCCGATCTTGCGATGAAGACATTTCGGGAGGCGATAAAGGTGTTCCCCGAGGATAAGCTGCTCCTGGGTAACTATCTCTACTGCTTAAATTATCCGGAGGATATTTCCGATGAAGAGTTGTTTCACGAACACCATCGGTTTGAGTTGTATGCGCGGAAGGTTGTTTCCGAACTGGGTAGTATCGATGGGGGGTATGTGGTGCGGGGTGGCAAAATTCGTATTGGTTTCGTTTCGCCAGACTTTTTTGATCACTCGGTTGCGCACTTTTTGATTGGTTTGCTCGAGAACCTCGATCGGAGTCGATTTGAGGTTTATTGTTACCACTGCACGCAGAAACGGGATGTGTTCACGGAGAGGTTCGAGGCCCTTTCGGATGGATTTCGGGTCATTCAGGCGCTTGGAGTGAAGGAGGCGGTCGAACTGATTCGCGGGGATGGACTGCAGGTGGCGTGTGATTTGGCGGGGCACACGGGGGATAATCGTTTGGAGTTGTTTGCGTTCCGATTGGCGCCGGTTCAACTCACAATGATTGGTGCGATGCAGACGACTGGGCTGTCTGAGATGGATTATCGGGTGACGGATGAATGGATGGACCCGGAAGGTCTGAATGAGTCGCTGCATTCCGAGAGATTGCTTCGGCTCTCGGCGGGAGGTTGGAGTTTCACGCCCCCTAGCGACATGCCTGCGGTATCGGATTTGCCTGCACTGAGAAATGGCTATGTAACCTTCGGGACTTTCAATAACTTGGCGAAGTGCAATCGTTCGGTCATTGATGCGTGGGCTTCCGCTTTGAAGGCAGTTCCGGACAGTCGGATCATGATTGTTGCGTTTGACGCGAACAATGCGAAGCAGGAGTTGATTGCTCGGGGGGTTGAAGAGAATCGGATTGTGACAGCCGGCAGGTCGGCGGGCATGGCTTACTACAAGATGCATGATCAGGTGGACGTGGCGCTGGACACGTTTCCGTTCAACGGCCTGACAGTAACTTGTTTTGCCGCCTGGATGGGGGTTCCCACGTTGGGATTTGTTGCGCGGCGCCCTGCTTCTCGAGTCGGCTATTCAATTGCGGCACGATTGGGGCTTGCCGATGTGTTGATTGCCTCGTCGAGGGAGGAATTGAGCGCCAAAGCCCGCGCACTGGCCGGTGACTTGAAGGGATTAGCGCAAATCCGTCGGGAGATGCGAGCGCGGATGTCTCGGTGCGTTGCCAACTCAGTGGAATGGACTCGTGAGTTTGAGCAACGCGTTAGTCAGTTGGTTGGTTGCCAAAACAAAAAAGCGCCGCTGTGAAGCGGCGCTTAGGTTCGTTGCGGTAAGAGATTCCGCCAGTAAACACTAGTGAAGGTTGAAGCGGAGCTTCGCTTTCGCGCGCTTCGCATTGGCCTTCGCTTTTCTTTTCGTCTTTTGGACTGGAGTTTCGAAAGCTCGCAAGCGACGCACTTCATCGAGAATCCCCTCATTGTCCACCTTGCCCTTGAGGCGCTTTAGCGCACGATCAATGGGCTCACCTTTTTTGACAACAACTTCTGGCATATTATTCCCCCCTTTCTTTTAACGGATCGTCCCGCAAACGCGGGTACACGAATACCATGACGCTAGCGATGTTCGTCCAGCGGCACTGCATGGTCAAGTCCTTTCGATTCTCCGGCGCGCGCACAGA
Organism: Chthoniobacteraceae bacterium; assembly: GCA_044347165.1. Taxonomy (GTDB): domain Bacteria; phylum Verrucomicrobiota; class Verrucomicrobiia; order Chthoniobacterales; family Chthoniobacteraceae; genus JBEEPE01. The sequence goes on along the minus strand of JBIIXW010000002.1, from coordinate 4,340 downwards.
TTGAGTACAAGCCAATCAGATCCGATGTTTGATCAGGATGGCACGCGATTGCCTTTACGGGAAACACGGGCGGGTTCAAGTCGGTCGCGTTCTCTGTAGAAAGCGGACAGAGCTCGTGTCCGTCGGGCCGGTTGGGAAAACAAGCGGTTACCTGAGTGAGCACCTCTTCAGCTTGCGCAATCTGACTTGCTCGGTTGAGGCAAATAGCGCTGTTGAGAAGAGGGCCTAGCAAGTCAGGCGAGAGGCAGAACTGTTGGTGAAAAACTTTGATGCCTAAATAAATCACCCTGACGCGCGTAAGGACGTTGCTAGCTTTCCAAGACTTGGCCAACTAGTTGTGTCAATCATCGAGGCTGCTGCAAGCAGCTCGGTAGATTCTATAGAGTTGCCTCGACTGTTCTCCAAACCAGCCAGAGCAACGAGGAATGAGCTCTGCCAGGCGACAACGAAGCGGAACGCCTGAGCGCATCTGCGAAACTCTGAGGGCCGCTGGGATTGTCGGTCGGGGGGAGGGTTTGAGGCGGAAGCCAAGGGCGGTAAAGAGATTGTTGACTGGAGTCTGTATCACTCGCATTTAAACAAAAAAACATGCGAAATTGCTTATGGAAAGCAATAGGTAAGCAGAATTACATTTCCAGAATGACTTTCTACTTTAGGCGCTTGAGATCAGCTTCGACCATCATACCCACAAGATCCCCGAAAGAGGTGCGCGGCTCCCATCCGAACGTGGCTCGCGCTTTGGAATAATCGCCTTGGAGACTGTGCAGTTCAGCGGGTCGCTTGAATCGCGGATCCGTCTCCACGAATGATTCCCAATCACTAATTCCGACGCATCTGAACGCTCACTCAAGTAGTTGCCCCACGCTATGTTGTTGGCCTGTTGCTATCACGAAATCATCTGCCGCTTCCTGCTGCAACATTTTCCACATCGCCTCCACGTAGTCACCGGCAAAGCCCCAATCGCGACGAGCATTCAAGTTGCCTAGGTATAGTTTTTTTCGATTCCTAACGCTATTTTTGCAACCCCTACGCTCACCTTTCGCGTCACAAACTCTCGACCACGCAGTGGTGACTAATGATTGAATAGAATACCGGAACAAGCGAACAGGCTAAAGCTTTCTCGGAAGTTTCGGGTTATACAATGCGCATAGAGCTTAGACGCACCGTATGGCGAGCGTGGATGGAAGGGCGTAGCCTCGTTCTGTTGTACTTCCGGACCATTCCCGAACATCTCACTAGTGCTCGCTTGATAAAATTTGGTCTCAGGACTGTAGGCTCGCATTGCATTCAGCAGGTTCAGCGTTCCAATCGCATTCACCTCCGTCGTGAACTTAGATAAATCCCAACTGATGCCGACAAAACTCTGAGCGGCCAAATTGTATAGCTCATTTGGCCGGATACTCTTAATGACATGATTGAGATTAGCATCATCAAGAAGATCGCCAGTTAGTAATCCAACTTCCTTATCAATCCCGAGAAACTTTAGATTTTCAAAGTTCGGGGAAGAGTAACGCCGAACGAGTCCGCAGACCCGGTAGCCTTTCGACAGAAGAAGCTTCGCAAGATAAGGCCCGTCTTGACCAGTCACCCCAGTAATAAGCGCTGTTTTTGACCTGAGCTTTTAATAAACCAAACTACTGGGACAACGGGAACAGTGGGTTGTGACTCTGGGAAACACTTCGCTCGGCCAAAATTGCAAAGGTTGAAAAGTAACGGCCTCGGTAGTTCGCCCCGCGTGGAGTTGCCCGAAGCAGGTTCGTGTTGAAGTTCTGTTCACCTAACAAGTGAAAGTTCATTTCACGAAGCGTGTTGATAAAAATGCGTGAAAAAGAATCCAGTGAGTATGCAGCGCTCACTTGTTTGCCTGGTCGCCATGCATCGGTTTTCTGAAGATTGTAGTCGACCACATCGCTTGTAATAAACAAGCGCCCGCCGGATTTGATGACTCGGCACATTTCGACTAGGGCGCAAATGGTCTGGTGTTCGAACTCCGAAAGATCTTTATGGAGTTCATGGAGACGCTCAATAGCGGAGATTGAGACCACCAAATCGAAAGCGCCATCACCGAAGTTCATCTTTCGCATGTCGCCATAGTGATGTTCGATTCCCATTTTTCTTCGGGATTCAATCGCAGCAGATTGAGGCTGCATCGGATCGGGTAAATCCATAGTCGCTACATCGGCTCCTAGTGATTTTATAAACCCAGCAAACAATGATCGACCACAACCTAAATCAAGAACTCTTTTTCCAGGAACCCAATCCGACAGCGACTCGGCAAACGCGGCGTACTCCCAGTCCTCACCCTGCCGATTTCGGGCTGCGTCATGAGTCGACTCAAGTCGGGGTGGAAAGAGCGGACTTTTTCTACCCAATGCTCTTTGTCTTTCAGATTGTCCGCCGAATAAAAAGCGTTCACGAGTTGCCCCGAGCGGTCGCCCTCAGAACGCTTTTTCGCCAACGCCCAGTATGCAACGGGGAAATCTTTAATGTCCTCCTGAATCGCCACTAGCTCAAGAATGTCGAGTGAGTGACGTCGAAGTATCGTTCGCAAACCAAACTCAGTGAATCTCCAAAAATCATTGGGGGGCATGTGAATTGCCTGTCGAAAAGGCACTCCAATGAGGAGCACGCCGCCGAATTTGAGCACACGAGACATCTCCGAGACGGCCTCTTCAGGACTCGGAACATGCTCCAGAACGCCGGAGCAGAAGACCACATCCCACGAGTCAGAATCCAACTCTGGCATGCTTTGCACGTCTAGTACCAAGTCGCATGCGAAGTCAGTCGTTGGCTCGCTCGTGGTATATGAGTCGGCGCGGCAAAAATAAGATCTGTAGTGGTCTCCTTGGCCGTCGCTATCATCACGGGAGCCGATGGAGAGCACCCTGCCTAAAAGTTTCGCCGCTTTGTCTCGAATCCACGCGTTCGATTCGGTCCTAGCTTTAGTGCTCACGGATATTAGGTTTTTAGAGTGAGAGAGGCCTCTTAAGGATAACCCTCATATCGCGTCCGGGTACGTGGTAAATTGCATTGTTATGGAGTTCGACAACATCGAACCCGACGGTCTTGGCTACCGATTCTAACTCGCCCTTGGTCCACACGTACCTGTGAGTCTCATAGTCGAGTTCGTCCCATTGATTTCCGTAAAACTGCGTGAATCCAATGTTGAGGCTACCGATGGGGGTATGCATGCGACGTTTATCGTGAAGGTAGAATGCAATGCATGCATCCAAATCGGGATGCTCCATTTCTAGAGTGCCGCCCGGTTTGAGTACGTGAAGGATGTCAGACATGAGAGAAATGGCTGCCCAACGGGTGAAGTGCTCAAGAACATGCACCATTAGCACGTGGTCGACGGATGCGGAGTCAACATGAGACCGGAGTTGGCGAATATCCAAAAGGACGTCAGCTTTCATTTTTTGTCCGCCGCGGGAAGAGTCGGGTTTCTCGCTATCAAAGAAATCAATGTTTACGAATCCCGGATAGTTAACGGAACCGCAGCCCAAATGAAGCTTGAGTGGGATACTGGGGTCAGCGATTGCATTTATTTTTCTCATTGAAAAAGAAGGTAAGTAGCCTAAACAACTTTTCCGCCGATTGAGTCACGGTGTATCGAGGTACACACAGGTTCCGAATGATGCCTGCAAGTTCCTCAAATGTGGAATAACGGATGACTGGGTACTCCCAACACCATCCAACATTGGGAGCAATCACCGGTGTACCGCTGGCGATACACTCTGGCACCGGCATCGGCCCGCCCTCATTGTCCGAGAGAACTAGCAAATAATCAATCGCTCGGTAAAAAGCCGGCATCTCGGCTGCAGGTATCTGCTGATTTGTGAAGCGGAACTCACTCCCTTTGATTTGCTCCAACTCCTTAATCCATGAAAACTTTTTTCGGTTCGTGTGAGAATAATTTCTGCCAACACACCCGAAAATCACAGCCGGTTTTATGAAGTTTTCTGGAATACCTGGTTCCAGAACCACCGTTTTGCTACTGGGGAGATACTTGGAAGTCTGGTTTGACATCGCAATGCAAAAGTCGACTTGACTTGCGATGCAGTCGAACGCGTCCGGATGGGAGTGTTCCCTGTGGGTGAACCACCCCACATCAACACCATCCGTCTTCCCTCTGAATGCGGCGTAGGTCACGTATAGGTTAACGTCACCGGCACGGCCTCGGAAGCCTGGGGGATGTAAAGTACAGTTGGGAATTGTCTTGGCGTACCCAGAGCTTATTTCGCCAATTACCCAGTCCGACTCCGTCTGAATGATGTTTACTTTCACTGCCTAACGAATGCAAACGAATAAACGAGACTATCTGTATTCAGAGTTGATAG